>JBDTND010000001.1:0-78192 GCA_039933915.1 Gemmatimonadales bacterium
CGAGCCTGTGATCTCGGTGGACAGCGGAGATAGTCTTTGAGCATGAATAGCCGAATGAAGCGGTCACTGCGCCTGGCGGCACTGGCAATCGTCGTGAGCGGCTCGGCGTCACACGCCCAAGCTGTTCGCGAGCCTCTCGCAAAGGCGAACCGGCCCGAGCTCGAGCAGCAGTTCCGGGAGCGCGTGGCGAAGCTCGCTCAGCAGCGCATGGGGCTCACCGATCCGCAGATGGTACAGCTACAGCAGTCCAACGCCCGATTCGGGCCGCAGTTGAACCAGGTCGCGATGCAGGAGAGGGAGATTCGCCAACAGCTCCGACAGGAGATGACGGCGAGTCAGCCCAACCAGCAGCACGTGAGCGACCTGCTTGAGAATGCTTTGCGCCTTCAAAGGCAGCGCATCACGATCATCGAGGCTGAGCAGAAGGATCTCGCGCGGTTCATGACCCCGGTTCAGCGCGCGCGGTACATCGCGCTGCAGCAGCAATTCCGGAAGCGCGCCCAGGAGCTTTCCGCACAAAACGGCGGCCAGAGAGTGGGCGGCGGCCTCCAGCGCAGAGGCGGAATAAGAAAGATCCGCTAGCGTTTTCTCCGGGATGGTGCAGCGCCCTCGATTGACACAGTCGAGGGCGTTTTTTTATGCCGTCGCCCTAGCTCTAATCATCATTTAAATTGTGTGTGCGCCCGGGTGGCGGAATCGGTAGACGCACGGGACTCAAAATCCCGCGCCTTCAGTGGCATACGAGTTCGAGTCTCGTCCCGGGTATCCCTCTCCAATGACATCGTCGAGGGCTCAACTTGCGTGCGGCCGCGCGCGGACGCCGGCGATTTCACTTCCTCCGATAAGTAGCCTCGATCACCGCGGGTTTGCCGCTGTCGTCGATGATGTCCGACCGGCCAACGAACTCGTCGGGTCCTCGCCGGAAGAACTGCGTAGTGCGCGGCTGCGTCGACATCACGGCTTTGTCGTAGGGTATCGCATTCTCGAAGACATCAGTGCCGGCGGAATGCGACGACAGCCTCATCGACTGCCTGAACGGCGACTCGTACGCCTCGAGGCTCGGCGAAAAGTGTCGGAAGCGCATCTCGGTTCCGGTGGGCGCGTCCACTATGGTGAGCAGTTCGACGACAAGGACCTTGTCGTTATCCACGAGCCGCATTACTCCCGCGACAGTTCCCGCCGCTGGCCTCGTGAACGTGATATCCACAACACCGGGGCGGCCAACCATATGTCCTTCCCAGCTTCCCGCGAGCCACGCGAAATCGGCTGTCGTGGCTGGCGGGATTGGCTTGCTTTGAGCAATGCCGTTGGCAGAGAAGAGAACCAGGGCTGCTGCCGGTAAACGCGCAATTCGCGTCATCGCGCGGTTCCAGCGATTGCGCCGCCGATTGCCCCGGTAACCGCGGAGCTGAGTGTGCCAAGCGCGAGAATGCTGGCCGGCACATCGCCAAGCGCGAAGCTCACCGCGATTCCGATCAGTGCGCAGAGGCCGCCGACCAACGCACCCTGGACCGCGGACTGCTTGCGGTTCAGGCGTGCGGCGCGAGCGTATAGGACGCCGGCGATCGCGGAGATGAGCATTCCTCCAATCGCAAAGACGTTCACCTTGATGAACTCGATCCAGTGCCCGCTCAACACCATCGCGAGCTGCAGCAGCGTTCCGACTATCGCCGCGTTTCTGAACGCGCCTGGGGATGGTCCGATGCCAACACGAGCGGTTGAAGCACTGCTGCCGGGCGTTGTCATTTGCGGCTCCTTGATGATTTGGGAGAGGGTTTGCGCGCGGATTTTACGCGCCGAGTGGTGGGGGATTCGAGTCGCGTGATGTAGTCGCGGAGCAGGTTCACCGCGGCATCGAACGTTTCAATGGTGCGGTGGGTGCGGGATTGCATCACGCCGCCCTCCATGACGGTGAGGACGAACGAAGCGAGCTCCTTTTTGTCGACGTCCTTGGGGATTCGCGATCCCGCATCGTCGAGACACTTCTCGATCGCGCGAGTCCACCCGTCGAAGTTGGCGGCGAGGAGCGATCTCACCGGCGGATCGGGCTCATGCAGCTCGAGCGCGAGCGAGCCTATAGGACAGCCATAAAAGCAATTGGTGGAGAGCAGCGCCTGACGATAGCGTGCGAGCAGCGCGAAGATCCGGTCGATCGGATCGTCGACACCTTTCCAGGCCGGATCGAGCAGCATCGGATGGATGCCGTCGCGATACCGCTCGAGAGCGGTGAGGAGGAGGTCCTGCTTGGTGGGGAAAAAGTGATAGAGGCTGCCCGCGTGAACATCCGCTTCGCGCAGGATGTCCTGGATCGAAGTCGCGCCATAACCTTTTTCCCAGAACAGCTTCATCGCGACGTCGACGAGCCGGTCCCTGGTCTCAGCTGCGCCTGCCATTCCACCCGCCTCTTGGTTGAACGCTCAACCAATATATGCCGGATCGTTTCGCGTCAAGGACTTTCTTGGCGATCAGGTCGCCATGGGTCTTTGGTGTATCGTGTTCGGGCCCTCTCAGGCGGAAGACTGCGGCGCGGTCAACGCTCGTTTTCGACGATGCGGGCCTTCACCAGGATTCGGACGAGGGCTTCGGGCAAGGGATCGTTCGCTTGAAAGCGGATGGTCCCCTTGCTGGCGTCGTAGCCCTTCAGCTCTTTGCTAAAGCCCTGCAGTGTTTCGCCGCTCCAGAGATAAAACGCGCAGTGATTCTCGGTCGCTCCAAAGCCCACCAACATCCTGTTCAGGCGGAATCCAGGGAGCCCGTACCCGATGCACTCGACGGCTTTGGGCGCCGCAGACCTGATGGTCTCGCGAAGCTCCTGCAGCGCCGCTCGCTTGTCGTCGGGAACCGTCGCGAGATATTCGTCGATGGTTTTCGGTTTGCCGGGCACAACTCTCAGCGTCGACTCAGGTTCTCACCGCTCGCTGGCAGCGAGCGATGGCCGGCGACGCGCGCGAATTCTCGCCCTCGCCTTTCCAGTGAGCTCGCGAACTCTGCCTGGAAGCTCATCGAAGTAAGTGTAGAACACCGGCGTTACGTACAACGTCACCAGCTGCGAGAACGCCAATCCTCCAACGACTACGATTCCGAGCGGACGACGTGATTCCGCCCCGGCTCCTCGGCCCAGAGCGATAGGCAGCGTCGCCATCAGCGCGGCCATCGTCGTCATCATGATCGGCCGGAACCTCACGATCGCCGCCTGAACGATTGCCTTCTCGGGAGTGATGTGCTCGGTTCGCTCCGCTTCAAGCGCGAAGTCGATCATCATGATGGCGTTCTTCTTCACGATTCCGACTAACAATATCAATCCGACGAATCCGTAGACATCGAGCGGCATTCTGAAAATCAGAAGAGCCAGCAACGCGCCGAACGCCGCGAACGGCAATCCGGTGAGAATCGTCGCCGGGTGGATGAAGCTCTCGTATAGAATGCCGAGCACCATGTAGATGACGAAGATCGCGAGAATGAGGAGAGCCAGGAGTCCCTGCTGGCTTGCCTGAAACGCCTGTGCTGTTCCCGAGAAGCTGGTGGTGATTGCCGAAGGAACAGTCGTGACCGCGGCCGCCTCCACGGCAGCTGTCGCCTGTCCCAGCGCCACTCCGGGTTTCGTGTTGAAGGAGATTGTCACCGAAGGAAGCTGCCCGGAATGCGTGATCGACAGCGGACCCACGTTTTCCGTGAGAGTGGCGACTGCGCTGAGCGGTACGAGGTCGCCCTTGGCCGAGCGGATATAGAGCATCTGCAGTGCGCTGATGTCGCGCTGGAACTGTGGCAGGAGCTCCATGATCACGACATACTGGTTGTTCGGCGTGAAGATCGTGGAGACCTGCCGCGAACCGTACGCATCGTAGAGTGCGCTCTCGATCTGCTCCGCTGTTACGCCGAGCGATGCGGCCCGATCCCGGTCGATGTCGACGATCACCTGAGGATTGGCGATCTGCAGGTCGCTCGTCACGTCCTGGATCTGAGTAATCGTCCGCATTTTCGCTTCCATCCGCTTTGCGGCGGAATCGAGTGCTTCGATGTCGGGACTCTGGAGCGTGTACTGGTACTGGCTCTTGGAGTTTCGCGCGCCGATCTGAATGGCCGGCGGGACCTGCATGTACACGTTCATCCCCGGGATTCCAGACAGCTTGGGCCGCAGCTCGGCCACGATCTCGTCGGCACTCAGTCTCTCCTTTCGCGGCTTGAGCCCCATGATGATCCGGCCCTGATTTCCGCTACCACCACCGCCTCCTCCCCCGACAGCGGACATGAAACCCGCGATGTTCGGGTCCTGCGCAACGATCGCCGCTACCTGCTGCTGGTGCCTCACCATCTCGGGGAACGACGTACCCTGCGCAGCTTCGGTCGTCGCAACGATCTGTCCTGTGTCCTGGGTGGGGATGAAGCCGGTGGGAACGATCTTGAACAGCAGCACCGTTCCGACCAGCACCGCCAGCGAAAACATGAGCGCGCCAAACCGGTGGACCATCACCCAGGCGAGGCTCGACTCGTATCGGCCGAGAATGCGATCGTACACGCGCTCCGAGGCGTTGAACAACCTGCCGTGCTGGTGCGACGGCGGCTTCAGGAACCGGCTCGCGAGCATTGGGGTGAGCGTCAGCGAGACGAATCCGGACACCAGGATCGCCGTGCCGATAGTGACCGCGAACTCGTGAAAGAGGCGCCCGAGGATGCCGCCCATGAACAACAACGGGATAAACACTGCCGTAAGCGACACGGTCATCGCCAGAATGGTGAACGAGACTTCCGTAGATCCCTCGTACGATGCTTTCAGCGGATCTTTCCCCATCTCCATGTGGCGCACGATGTTCTCGAGCATCACGATGGCGTCATCGACGACGAAGCCTACGGCCAGCGTCAACGCCATCAACGACAGGTTGTCGAGCGAATACCCGAAGATGTACATCACCGCGAAAGTGCCGACCAGCGACATCGGCAGCGCCAGGCTCGGGATGATCGTCGCCGACACGTTCCGAAGGAACACGAAGATCACCATGATGACGAGGAACAACGTCAGCGTGAGTGTGAACTTCACGTCGTTGACGGACTCTTCGATCGGCAGCGACCGGTCATAAAGCGTGTTGATCGCCACGCTCGGGGGAATCTGCTCGCGAAGGCGATCCAGCAGCGTCTTCACGCCTTCCGCCACTGCTACAGTATTCGTTCCGGGTTGCCGCTGAATCGCGAGCACGACAGCGCGATCACCGTTGTACCAGCTGGCGACTCTGTTATTCTCGACATCGTCCAACACCTGGCCAAGCTCGTCAAGGTGAACCGGCGCTCCGTTGCGGTACGCCACGACCATCCGGCGAAATTCACCTGCGTTCTGCAGCTGGCCGTTCGCGCGGATTGTGGAGGCCCGGTTGGGTCCCCAAAGCGTGCCGGTGGGCATGCTGACGTTCTGCGCATCGATGGCGGTGGCCACTTCGTCGATTCCGATGCCGCGGTTGGCGAGAGAGGTCGGATCGAGCTGGACCCTTACTGCGTATTTCTGCCCACCGTACACCTGCACCTGCGCGATGCCCGGCACCATCGAGATACGCTGCGCCAGAAACGTCTCGCCGTACTCGTTCAGCCGCGAGAGCGGCATTGTCTTCGACGTCAGGGCGAAGTAGAGGATCGGCTGGTCGGCTGGATTCACCTTTCGGTAGGAGGGCGGCAGAATTCCCTGGGGCAGGCTCCGAAGCGTCTGTGAGATCGCCGCCTGAACGTCCTGCGCTGCCGCATCGATGCTGCGCTCGAGCGAGAACTGAATCGTTATCGACGTTGAACCCAATTGGCTCGACGACGTCATGTTGTCGATGCCGGCGATCGTAGAGAATTGTTTTTCCAGCGGTGTCGCGACTGCGGCCGCCATCGTCTCCGGGCTTGCACCGGGCAGATTCGCGTTCACCTGAACCGTCGGAAAATCGACTGACGGCAAATCGCTCACTGGAAGTCGACGGTACGCGGCGGTCCCAAAGAACAGGATGCCAATCATGACGAGTGCCGTCATCACCGGCCGGCGTATGAAGAGTGCAGTCATCGGGGTGCTCCCTTGATCGTAACCTTGGAGCCGGGCATGAGGCGTGATTGGCCGTCGATTACCACGCGTTCGCCTTCCTTCAATCCACTGGCGATGACCGCGACGGAATCGACCGTGCGAGAGACCTGAACCGGGCGTTGGACCGCGGTCATCGCGGTGTCGATCGTGTAAACGTACGTGCCCTGCTGACCAGTCATGATCGCCGGCGCCGGCAGGGTAAGCGCGTCACGATCTACATACAGCTGCAGCGAGACTCTCATGTATTGTCCCGGCCAGATTGTCCCTTCGGGATTGCTGAATCTTGCCTTGAGCAGAACTGTCCCCGTTGTCGAATCGACGTTGTTGTCGACGAACGCGAGCGCCCCGGTGAGCGGCAACCCTGATCCTTCCGATGGCGTCGCCTTGACCTGAAGCGCATTCCCACTTCGGTAGTATCTCTGGATGTCCGGGAACTGGCTTTGCGGAACGGAGAAGCGAACCAGAATCGGCTGAATCTGATTGATCACTACGAGCGGCGGCTGCGTGTTCGCCTTCACCAGGTTTCCCTGTCGAACTAACAGGCTTCCGGTTCGGCCGGAAATCGGGGCCCGAATGGTGGAATTGGCGACATCGAGCGCCGCTCTCTGAACCGCTGCGCGATCGGCAGACACTGTCGCCGCGGCTGACGCTGCGTTCGCTTCGGCCTGATCGGCCTGGGACGTGGTGACGTACCCCTCCTTGATAAGCGCGGCGTACCGAGTCGCCTCGCGGCGGGCGTTCGCGGCCATCACTTCATCCCGCGCGAGCTGCGCGCGGGCCTGATCCAGCACCGCTGTGTATGGGCGTGAGTCGAGCTGAAACAGAACCTGACCCGCCTGGACTTCCTGTCCTTCGGCGAAAGTGACGCGATTCAGGATTCCATTCACCTGCGCTTCCACGGCAACCGTCTGCATCGGCTCAGCCACGCCATTGGCCGTGACTGCGAACGGAACCATCGCGCGCGTCACGGTCGTGACGCTGACCGGGACCTGCTGCTGGCGTGGAGGATCGTTCTTGGAGCAGGCGGAGCCCGCAATCAGGGCGACAGCCGCAATGCACGCGGACTGGGTACGCGTGTTCATCGAGTTACCGGGTTGGGAACTGGAGTGGAGACCGTCGAGTCAGGAGAAAAAGCGAATGGAGTCTCGCCGCGTACGCCCAATACACCGGTATCGCGCGCGAGCTGCGCGAGCGAGGTGTACCACTGCCAGCGTGACTGTACCTGCTGCGACCTCGCGTTTGCAAGAGCGGTCTGGGCGGTCAGCAAATCGATGATGCTGCCGACTCCTTCGCGATAGCGTCCGGCGGCCACTTGAACGGACTGCGTGGCGCTCGCAAGCAGGTCGTCCGCGGTGGAGACGCGCTGTGCCGCCGTCTGCAGCGCGTAGTAGGAGACGAACACCTGAGTGACGACGTTCTGCCGCGTTTGATCGGCGAGTGCGGCGATGGCGTGCGCCTGTTCTCGCGCCGCCGACACGTCGTACTGGCGGGAGAATCCGTTGAAGATGGGAACCGAAAGCCCGAGTGAGACGGTGTACGACGGTCCCGCGAACGTTGCCGGGCTCGAATATATGCGTGCCGCATTCCCGCCGAGCGAAAGAGAAGGGAGCTCCGCTGCTCGAGCAACGCGAACGTGCGATGCGGCGGCGGCAGCTTGCGCGCGGGCGGCCGCCAGATCCGGCCTGTTGCGGAGTGCCTGGTTGATGACACTGTCCACACTTTCGGTGAGAGCTCTCACCGGAATCGCGCCAGAGAGCGGCTCGAGCTCGAACGGCAGGTTCGCCGGCAGCCCCAGCGCGGAAGCGAGTGATCCTCGCGCCGCCTGGAGATCTCCCTGAATAGTCTCGAGATTGAGCTGCTCCTGAGAGAGTGCGGTGCGCGCCTGGAGCACGTCGGCGATAGTCGCCAGGCCAACTCTGTTTCGCTGCTCGGCGGCGTTGAGATTTGCCTGCGCTTCGGCAATCGCTGATCGCTCGGCGGCGAGCAGTGACGCAGTTGCCATGTAGGTGAAGAATGCAACCTGCGCCTGCAGCACGGTGTTCTGGATAGTCGCGTTATGCGCGAGGTTTGCCGCGAAAAGGCTCTGGCGCGCTATATCGATCGAACCCGACCGGCCACCGAAATCCAGCAGCAGGTAGTTGAGCGAGATCGAGGGCCCGTACTCGGTGCGCTCGCCGGCAGGGCGCGTCGCGGTCGCCGGGGACCGAATGCGCGAGACAGTCCCCGCGCCGTTGAGCGTTGGGAACAACTCTCCCCGCGCCGAGCCGTATAGATCAGCCGCTGCGCGTGCCTGAAACCAGGAGGCGCGTGTCGCCGGATTGTTGCGAAGCGCGAGATCGACGACGTCAGCGAGAGTAAGCTGTCGAATTCGCTCCTTCAAATCGGCGGGCACCACGTCGGCAACCGTCGGCGTCACGATGGGCTCGGGTTTTACGGCGTCGGCGGGCGGAGTCCATGGCACGCTCGGAGATGGCGATGCGCCGGCAACGCCGTTGACTTTCGGGGGACCTCCGCACGACGCAATGAGCGGAAACAGGCCGATGCAAATGGCTTGGAGAATTCCTGAAGTGTGCGACATTATTCCCAATACGCTGTCCTATGACGTTCTGCTGGCATCTTGTCGAGGTTTTGTAGGGCGCTCAGTTGCACTAGATTTGGCGATTCGCATCGAGTCTCAGGAGCCAATGACGAAGTATAAGTTCGCGAAAGTCCCTCCGGGTGGCGAAGGGATCACGTTCAGGAACGGCAAGCTCACTGTTCCAGACAACCCGATCATTCCGTTCGTGGAAGGCGATGGTACCGGACCCGACATCTGGCGCGCGTCCGTTCGAGTGTTCGACGCGGCAGTCGAGCGCGCGTACAAGGGTCAGCGCAAGGTGTCGTGGATGGAAGTCTTCGCCGGCGAAAAATCCTTCAAACAGTTCCAGGACTGGCTGCCGCAGGAAACCATCGACGCGATGAAGGAATATCGCGTTTCCATCAAGGGACCGCTGACGACTCCTGTGGGCGGAGGAATTCGATCGCTCAACGTCACGCTTCGTCAGGTCCTGGATCTCTACGCCTGCATTCGTCCCGTACGGTACTTCGAGGGAGTAGGCGCTCCGGTCAAGGAGCCACAGAAGGTCAATATCGTGATCTTCCGCGAGAACACCGAGGATGTGTACGCGGGTATCGAGTGGAAGGCGGGGTCGCCCGAAGCCGAGAAGATCGCGGCGTACCTTCGCAAGGAATTCAAGGCTGATATCCGCGAGAAGTCGGCGCTCGGTCTCAAGCCAATGTCGGAGTTCGGCTCCAAGCGGCTCGTCAAGATGGCGATCGAGTACGCGATTGCGAAGTGCAAGGAGTCGGTGACGCTCGTCCACAAAGGGAACATCATGAAGTTCACCGAGGGAGCCTTCCGCGACTGGGGCTATGAAGTCGCGCGCGAGGAGTTTCCGGAGGACACGACCACGGAAGCCGAACTGACGAAGGCCGGCCCGACGGCGCGTGCCGACGCCGTCGTGATTCGCGATCGCATTGCGGACTCGATGTTCCAGCAGCTGCTGCTCAGGCCCGCTGAATATTCAGTGATCGCGACCCCCAACCTCAACGGAGACTATCTCTCTGACGCCGCTGCCGCGCAGGTGGGTGGGCTCGGCATCGCGCCGGGCGGCAACGTCGGCGAGGGAGTGGCCGTATTCGAAGCGACACACGGTACCGCTCCCAAGTACGCGAACCTCGACAAGATCAACCCGGGAAGCGTCATTCTGTCGGGCGTGATGATGTTCGAGTACCTGGGCTGGAACGAGGCCGCGACACTTATCGTTAAGGGAGTGGAGAACGCTATCAAGTCGAAGCGCGTCACCTATGACCTGGCGCGTCAGATGCCTGGCGCCACTGAAGTTTCGACTTCGGCTTTTGGCGATCAGGTGATCGCCGGGATGAAGAGCTAGATCATGCTTGCCGTCGGCATCAATTCCGTGAGCCCGGCTGAAGTCGGAACCGCTCTCCTCGTTGTCGCACTTCCGGAAAATCCTACGCTCTCGGGAATAGCCGGGCTCGACAGCGCTACCCAGGGCGCGCTTTCGCGCACGCTCGAGATGAAGGACTTTCGTGGCTCCCGCGACGAGATGCTGCACCTCACCGGAGTCGCTAAAGGGCCGCGCCGCCTGCTTCTGATCGGAATGGGCGGAGTGACCGACCGGCGTGTGGCGCTCAGACGAGCAGCCACTCTCGCCGCGCGCAACGCCCAGAGGCTTGGTGTCGGTGAGATGGTGTGGTACTCGGGACAGATCACCCCCGAGGAAACCGAAGCCATAACGGTCGGCTTGATAGCCGGGGCATGGGAGTACACGGATCTCAAATCACCCCCGCCCGAGCCGGATCGCAGGAAGCCCCTCGAGAAAGCGACGATTCTGACGAGCAACACTGACGACAGCCGCAAGGGACTCGCGAGCGGCCAGGCGATCGGATCCGGCCACAGTCTCGCGCGCAGGCTCGCGATGATGCCTGGAAATGTCTGCACTCCCGAATTTCTCGCGCAGACCGCGGCCGACATCGCCAAGCGCTACAGCATGGGCATCACCGTCCTCGGCCGGAAGGAAATGGAAGCGGAGAAGATGGGAAGCTTCCTGGCGGTGGCGCAGGGCACGCCGCAGGACCCAAAGCTCGTCACGCTCGAGTACAAGGGCGGCAAGCCAAACGCGAAGCCGATAGTCCTCGTCGGAAAGGGACTTAGTTTCGACAGCGGGGGCATCTCCATCAAGCCCGCCCAGGGCATGGAATTCATGAAGTTCGACATGTGTGGCGCTGCCGGCGTGCTCGGCACAATGGAGGCGGTCGGCCAGCTCGAGCCCGACCTGAACATCATCGGGATAATCGGCGCGACGACGAACATGCCATCGGGCACAGCGATGAATCCCGGCGATGTCGTCAAGGCGCAGAACGGCAAGTCGATCGAGATCATCAACACTGACGCCGAGGGGCGTCTGGTTCTCGCGGACTGCCTTTCGTACGCAAAGCGATTCGATCCGGACGTGGTGATCGATGCCGCTACTCTCACCGGCGCCTGCGTCATTGCGCTTGGCCACACCGCGAGCGGGGTGTTCTCGACCGACGATGGACTGATCGCCGAGATTCTCGCCGCGGGGAAGAGAGCCGGAGAGCCTGGTTGGCCGCTGCCGCTTTGGGACGAGTACAAGGATCTGATCAAGTCGGATATCGCCGACGTCAAGAATTCAGGGGGGCGTCCAGCCGGCGCCGTGACAGCGGCGCTGTTCCTCAAGGAATTCGCCGAAGGATATCGCTGGGCTCACCTCGACATTGCGGGCACTGCGTATTCGGAATCCGACCTGGTCACGATTCCGAAAGGACCGACGGGCGTGCCGACGGGTACCTTCATCGAGTTCATTCGCGGGAGAGCTCCCTGAGTAAGGTCTCCGGGCGTTTGCGCAGCCCAACCCGCCTCGGCCTCGTGGCCGGGGCGCTTTTGTACGCGGTCGTCTGTCCCGTGAGCGCTCAGGTGGTTCCGCCGCCTGCAAGTGAAGTCCCGATTCCTGTCAAACCAGGGACGGATTCCGGTCCAGACAGCGCGCGCATCAAGGCGGATACCATCAAGCCGCCGATCGGCCGGTTCGCGGACCCGGTGCTCTACGAGATAGGACCGCAATACGAGTGGAATCGCGAACAGCTCTTCGCCACCGGGGCGCTGAATCTGGGCGACCTTCTCGACCGCATTCCGGGCGTGACGACTTTCCGGTCGGGATGGCTCGCAACTCCGCAGACGGCGACCTATAGTGCCGATTTTCGCCGAGTGCGGGTGTTTTATGATGATGTGGAGATGGACAATCTGGACAACACCAGCGGCGGGGTGCTCGACCTTTCGTCGGTGCAGCTTTGGTCGCTCGAGCACTTGAGTATCGAGCGTAGCGCGGGGGAGCTGCGGATATACATGCGGAGCTGGCGCGTCGACAACACCGATCCGTATACGCGGGCCGACGTGGCGACGGGCAACGAAGACACCAATCTCTATCGCGGGTATTACGGGAAGCGATTCCAGAACGGCGCAGCGCTTCAATTCGCCGGACAACAGTATGGAGTGCGGAGCTCGCGCTTTGCCGGAGCGGGCGATGCACTATCGCTTCTGACCCGGTACGGCGTCGCCAAAAAGAGCTGGAGCCTCGACGGCTTCGTGATTCGCCATCATCCGACCCGTGACATCCAGCGACCCACGGCAGGGTTGGGACGGCCGCCGGTTCTGTCGCTCGATGCGACCTACACCGACGCCTACGTCCGCGCCGCAGTGGGCAGCTCGAATCGCGGTCCGTGGGCTCAGGTCACGGTCGCATCACTCGCGTTCAAAGGGACAACCGGTCCCGATAGAAGTGTCGCCGCGACCAGTCAGCCCGATACGCTCGAGAGGAGGGTTTCCGAGACCCAGTACAACGTGAGCGCTGGATACACCCTCGGAGCTCTGCGCGTCGAGGTGCAGGATCGCCTTCGCGCGATTCGTGGCTCGACCTATAACGGCGCCTCCGGTCGGCTCGACCTCGTGACACCGGTTGGAGTCGTGACCGGATTCGTCGAGCATGACGGGTATCGTGGGACGACCAACGCCGATGCGGGCATTCGCGCACAGCCGCTCCCGTTCATAGCGTTCTCGGGGTCAGTCGCGCAATCGGTCCCAAGGACTTCGGGAGTGTCGTCGCCGGCTACGACTACGTCGGCGCGAGGCGAAGTCGCGCTCAAGCTGTTCGGACCATGGCTTGGTGCCGGAATGATATCGAGCGATAGGTCTGGGGGATTGGCCCCCGCCGTGTACGACACACTTCTGCAGGCAACTGCTCCGGGGAAAACATCAGCGCGAACGGCATCTATCCGAGGCCCGATAATCGCCGGCTTCGGGATCGATGCGTGGGTTGTGAAATGGGACCAGAGCCGGCCGTACCAGCCCGAATATCAGAGTCGCTCAGAGATCTACTACGCCAACAACTTCGCCAAGCGGTTCCCGAGAGGCGATTTGGACATTCGGCTGGCCGGCGTCTACGAGTACAGGAGTCACACGACGTTCCCGCTCAGCACCGGTGACGTTCGGACCGAGGCAGCGAAAACAGTCTCTGCCCAGCTCGAGATTCGCCTGCTGCGCGCCGTACTCACTTACCAGCAGCGGAACATCCTCGGCTACCAATACCAGGTCATCCCGGGTTTCGAGATGCCGCGAGTGCTCGCGATCTACGGCGTGCGTTGGGAGTTCTGGAATTGACAAACTCCTTGTCGCGTCGTAGGATAGCCCACCTCACATGATATCCAGCATGACGGGCTTCGGCGCGGCCGAGGGTGCAGTCGGTGACGCGCGAGCGAGCGTGGAGATCAGGACCGTCAACCACCGGTTCTTCAGCCCAAACCTCAAGCTCCCTTCACCCTTTGCGCGGTGGGAAGGCGAGATCAGGGAGATTCTCAGGCAAAAAATTGCCCGTGGTCACGTCACTCTGACCGCGCGCCTCGATCGCTCGGTTGGGACGGGACCCGTAATCGATGAGGCTCGGCTCGCCGAATACGCGACAACGCTGAAGGAGCTTAAGAAGAAGCATTCGTTGGGAGGAGAGGTGGATCTTGCGACGATCCTCCGCCTGCCCGACGTCGTCGGCGCCCCGACCGAGGAAATGGACTCCTCCGCGGGCGAGGCCCTCGCGGCGATAGTGCATAAGGCAGCCGACAACCTCATCGCGATGCGCCGCGCAGAGGGGGCGCAGCTGGCGGGTTTCCTCGTCGACCGCATTAATGCGGTGGAAGCGCGACTGTCACGCGTCGAGAAGAGGGCGCCGATTCGGCTGAAGGAGCACCACGAACGAGTCAAGCGCACGGTCTCCGATCTGGTGGGCGCTCCCGGTGCTGACCCTCAGCGGATCGCTCAGGAAATCGCGATTCTTGCCGACAAGCTCGATGTCGCGGAGGAGCTGGATCGGTTTCGCTCCCACCTGGCAGCGTTCCGCGAGACAGCGCAGGCGAAGACGGCCGATCCGGTGGGCAAGCGACTGGGTTTCATCCTGCAGGAGATGGTGCGCGAGGCGAACACCATCGGTAGCAAGGCGAGCGACGCCCAGATTCAGGAAGATGTAATTGCGATCAAGGAAGAGCTCGAGCGCGTCCGCGAGCAGGTCGAGAATCTCGAGTAATGGCCTTCCCGGTAATCCTCTCCTCGCCTTCCGGCGGCGGAAAGACAACCATCGCCCACAAGCTGCTCGCCCTGAGACCGGATGTCGGGTACTCGGTGTCCTGCACGACGAGGCCGCCGCGCGAGGGGGAGGTTGACGGCCGGGACTACCATTTCATGACGCCCGAAGACTTCAAGCGCGGGCAGAAGGCCGACGAGTTCGCCGAGTCGGCAGTGGTGCATGGCCACCTGTACGGAACGCTGATGGCGGAGGTCCACAAGGTTCTGGCCTCCGGAAAGCACGTCATCATGGACATCGACGTCCAGGGCGCGAAGCAATTTCTCCGGGCATTTCCGAGCTCGGTTCTCGTATTCATCCTCCCGCCCTCGTCGGGGGCCATGTTGGAACGGCTCCTGGGGCGGGGGACCGAAGACCCCAAATCGCTGATTCGTCGATTCAAGAGTGCCAAAGACGAGCTAAAGGCGGTACATTTGTACCAGTACGTGATCGTCAATGACGACGTCGATTCCGCGGTCGCCGCGGTTTCGAGCATCATCGATGCGGAGGAAGTGAAACCGTTTCGTGATGGTACTCTCGACGAACGTGTCAACGAGCTCATCAAAGGGATTCAGCGCGCCATCGATCAATATTCAGCGAGGAAGTAAATGCAGGTTTTCATTCCGAACGAAGTCGCGAAGCACGCGACGAACAAATACCTGGGAGTTCTGGTCGCCGCCAAGTACGCGCGCGTCCTCAACGAATTCCCGCGCGACCGCTCGGCGCCCGGCGAGAAGAAGCTGACGACTCGGGCACTCGAAGAGCTCACCGATGGTGACGTCGAGTACCGCGTGGTTCCGCGCCGCCGCACGGAGTAGTTACCGCGCGTCCTTTTGCGGGCAGCCGCATCCTCCTCGGTGTCACCGGGGGCATCGCCAGCTACAAGTCAGTGTGGCTGGCGCGTTTGCTTACACAGGCAGGCGCTGAAGTAGACGTCGTGATGACCCGCAGTGCCCGCGAATTCGTGGGCGCAATCACATTCGAAGCCGTCACTGGCCGTCCTGTTCACACCGAGATGTTCGGACCTGGTCATGCTCTGGATCACATCCGGCTCGCGCGAGAGGCGAACATAGTCGTAGTCGCCCCAGCAACGGCTGACTTCATCGCACGCGCTGCACACGGTCTTGCCGACGATCTCCTCACCGCGGCGCTTCTTGCTGCGCAATCCCGGGTGTTCCTGGTGCCGGCAATGAACGACCGCATGTGGTCGCACGCGCAGACGAGGAGAAACGTCGCGCACGCGCGGACACTGGGCTACGAGATCCTCGAGCCCGCGGACGGTCCGCTCGCAATCGGCGAAGGAAGCGGTCCGGGCCGGATGCCAGAGGCCGAGGAGATCATGAGCCACATTGGCCGGCTTCTAGAGGGAAATTCTTCGCTCAAGGGAAAGAAGATCGTCGTTACCGCCGGCGCCACACGCGAGCCGATCGATCCCGTGCGTTTCATCTCGAATCACAGCACTGGGAAGATGGGCATTGCAATCGCACGCGCTGCCTGGAGGCGCGGGGCGGATGTTACGTTGATCGTCGGCCACGTCGATGTTCCGCTCCCGAGCGAGATACGAACCTTGAAGACGGAGACAGTTCAGGAGATGGCGCACTCGGTCGCGGAGAATCTTCCGACCACTGACGTCCTGATAATGGCGGCGGCGCCGGCTGACTTCCGGCCCTCCGTGGAAGCGCCGGAAAAGATCAAGAAGGGGCGGTCGGCGCCGAAGATCGACCTCGAGCCAACCGTAGACATCTTGAAATCGACGATCGCGAAACGAAAGAAGAAGAGCGTGATAGTTGGGTTCGCGCTGGAGACATCAGATGGAATCAACAACGCGAGAGAGAAGCTCGAGGCCAAAGACCTCGATCTGGTCGTTCTGAACGACGCGAAAGAGCCCGGGGCCGGATTTGGCGTCGATACTAATCGCGTCACCGTCCTGACCCGCGGCGGCAAGCAGGAAGCGCTTGCCCTCATGTCAAAAACCGATCTGGCCGAGATTCTTCTCGACCGTATCGAAGAGGAGATACGTGGACGCTAGAGCTCTGCTGAAGCGCTATCTGGAGCAGCGCCGCGAGATGGGAGAATCCGAGCTCGTACTCGACAGCCTCAACGTCGACGACGTCATGCGGCTGCTCGGCGCCGCCGGTAGTCGTCCCGCGAGAGCCGGACACGATCAATCTCCGCGTGAGTTGGCTGAGGGGATTGCCGGCGAGCGCGCGCAGGATTGGCGGTCTTCGCTCCGCGAGGCTGGCGTAAATGTTGACGCGCCGCTTTCAGCTCTCGATACCGCGGATCCCGCTCTCGAGGTCGCCCTGCCCGCGGCGCCTGTCGCGCCGATCACTCCGCCGGAGACGCCTGCCGAAATGCCTTTCGAGAAAGGACTCGTCGTTTCATCCGGTGAAGCCGAGCTGATTCCGAGCGCCATACAGAAACTCGATTCGCTCGACGAGATCGCGAAGTCAGTTGCGAAGTGCAAGCGCTGCCCGCTCTATGCGACCGCGAGCAACGCGGTGCCGGGGGAGGGAGATCCAGGAGCGGGGCTTGTCTGCGTTGGCGAAGCGCCTGGAGCAAAGGAGGACGAAACGGGCCGGCCGTTTGTCGGGCAGGCCGGGCAGCTCCTGACCAAGATTCTCGCCGCGATCGACCTGACGCGGGAGCAGGTTTTCATCTGCAACGTGCTCAAGCACCGGCCGCCCGGAAATAGAAATCCGCTTCCGGAAGAGGTTGAAGCGTGCAGCCCGTACCTGATCAGGCAGCTCGAGCTGATCAAACCGAAAGTAATTGTCGCTTTCGGAACCTTTGCGGCACAGACACTATTGCAAACCAAGACCCCATTGGGACAACTTCGTGGGCTCGTTCATCGGTATCATGGAATACCGCTGATCGTCACCTATCACCCCGCCGCACTGCTGCGCAATCCGGCCTGGAAACGACCGACCTGGGAAGATGTCAAGCTCGCCCGTAGAATTCTCGATAGCAGCTCCCGTTCGTGACCCCTACAAGGATCGCCGGCCGCCATACTCCGAAGACGCGGAGCAGGCGGTCTTGTCGGCGATGCTCATGGATCCGGACGCCATTCTGCGCGCGACCGAATTCCTCGACGACACCATGTTCTATCGCGAGGGGCACCGGCGGATCTTTCGCGCCATGCTCGCGCTGTCGGAGCGCGGTGATGTAGTTGATCCGCTCACGCTCTCGGAGGAGCTCGGCAGGTCGGGCTCCCTCGAATCGAGCGGCGGAAAGGATTACATCGGATTCCTCGTGGACGCCGTTCCAACCGCGGCGAACATCGAGTATCACGCCAAGATCGTCCGCGAGAAGGCCCTGCGCCGGCGGCTGATAGAAGTATCAACCGCCATCGTAGCGGAAGCGTTTGAGTCGGGCGCTCCCGCCACCGAGCTGCTGGACGAAGCCGAGCACAAGATCTTCGAGGTCAATCAGAGCCGCGGCTCCGAAGGCTTCATGCGGATCAAGGAGCTGCTCTGGCCGACGATGGAGCGGATCGAAGAGATCCAGCGCGGCGGCGGATCGATTACGGGTGTCGCCAGCGGATTCAAGGATCTCGACGAGCTGACGGCAGGTTTCCAACCGTCCGACCTCATCATCGTCGCTGCGCGGCCGTCAATGGGAAAGACAGCTTTCGTGCTCAACATCGCCCAAAACGCGGCGCTGGACAATAACGTACCTGTCGCGTTCTTCTCACTCGAAATGAGCAAGGAGCAGCTGGTGCAGCGCCTGCTCACATCCGAAGGGCGGGTCGATGCCCAGCGGCTGCGCAAAGGCAAGCTGCACGACGATGAATTCGTCCGGCTCGGACGCGCCGCCGGAATTCTCAGCCACGCGCCCATCTGGATCGACGACACACCCGCGATGACGTTGCTCGAGATGCGATCCAAGGCGCGCCGGCTCAAAATGGAAAACAACATCGGGATGGTTGTCGTCGACTATCTGCAGCTGATGCAGGGACCGACGAATACCGAGAGCAGGCAGCAGGAGATCAGCTACATCTCGCGCTCGCTCAAAGCTCTCGCGCGTGAGCTGCGGATTCCCGTCGTCGCGCTCTCGCAGCTCTCCCGCGCTCCCGAACAGCGTACCGGCGAGAACAAGCGTCCGCAGCTTTCCGACCTGCGCGAATCCGGCGCGATCGAGCAGGACGCCGACCTCGTCATGTTCATCTACCGCCAGGAGATGTACGACGGACCAACCGACAAGGACGGCAACGCGCTCGAAGGTCGGGCCGAGATAATAATCGGCAAGCAACGCAATGGACCGACCGGATTCGTGAACCTCTATTTCAACAAGACCTACACGCGCTTCGAGAATCTGTCTCCCCGTCTCGAGAAGTGAGTCCCAAAGCAAAGACCGTATATCGCTGCACCAATTGCGGCGCTGACCATCCCAAATGGGCCGGACGTTGCGACATCTGCGGTGAATGGAACTCGCTGGTCGAGGAGATGGCAGCTTCCGCGTCGGCGGCCTCTGCTTCCAGCCGGCGTATGCGCGGCCAGCAGTCGATGTCTGAAGGCGGGAGCGTCGCGCCAACGCCGCGCCTGCGCGATGTGAAAAGCTCGGCGGGCCGGCGCCTCAAGACCGGAATCAAGGAGCTCGATTTCGTGCTCGGTGGCGGGATCGTGCCCGGGTCGATGGTGCTCGTTGGAGGAGAGCCGGGAATCGGAAAATCGACGCTGCTGCTCCAGGTTGTCGGCCGGCTGCAGGAGCTTGGGCACTCGACCCTGTACGTGTCGGGCGAAGAGTCGGCCCTCCAGGTGAAGCTCCGCGCGGAACGCCTGCACGCATCGGCGGAAGACGTCGCGCTGCTCAACGAGACTCTGCTGGAGACGATCCTCGCGACGGCCGGCGCTCAGAAGTTCGATGTCATTGTCATCGATTCGATTCAGACGATTTTCACCAGCGATCTCGAGGGCGCGCCGGGGAATGTGGGTCAGGTGAGAGAATGCGCGGCGCGGCTGATGCGCTTCGCAAAGGAGACCGAGACGACGGTATTCGCGGTGGGGCACGTCACCAAGGGCGGCGGAATCGCCGGACCGAAGACGCTCGAGCACATCGTGGACACCGTTCTTTATTTCGAGGGCGAAGGGATGCTGGAACACCGCATCCTTCGCGCGACCAAGAACAGATTCGGCAGTGTTGACGAGATCGGCGTCTTCAGAATGACCGAGGAAGGCCTGATCGCCGTCGAGAATCCATCTGAGCTCTTCCTCGGCGACCGGCTCAACAATTCTTCCGGCAGTGCGGTCACCGCGCTGCTCGAAGGCTCGCGCCCGGTGCTCATCGAGATCCAGGGACTCGCGGCCAAAGCGGGATACGGAACTCCGCAGCGCGTGAGTACGGGGTTCGACGGGCGGCGCCTCGCGCTCCTTCTTGCGGTGCTCGACAAGCGCGCGGGCCTATCTTTCTCCCAGTTGGATGTGTTTCTCAATGTCGTGGGGGGAGTGAGGATGCAGGAGCCCGCTGGTGATCTCGCAGTCGCGAGTGCACTCGCGTCGAGCGTGTACGACCGCCCCGTCGCGAACTCCGCCATTTTTCTCGGCGAGGTCGGGCTCGGCGGCGAGATCAGGCCCGTTTCGCAGGCTGAGCGTCGCCTCGGCGAGGCCTCGAAGATGGGCATGACAACGGCATACATGGCGGAGCGGGGAATTCCGAAGCGGGGAACACGCGGCATCGAGATAGTGGGCGTCCGAACGATCAGTGACCTCTTCCGACAACTCTTCCACGCCTAGATGAAACGCGACGTCGGAGTGATTATCCTCGCGGCGGGCAGTGGCTCGCGCACGGGATCCAAGGAGCTCAAGCAGTTCCGCTGGGTCGCGGGCAAGCCGATGCTCCTGCACAGCATCCAGACCTTTCAGGCGAGAGCCGACGTTGCGATGGTCGTGTGCGTTCTTCCTCGCGAGTTCGTTGGGGATCCGCCGCCGTGGATATTCCAGAGCGACGCGGAGCGGCTTCTGCTCTCCGTGGGTGGACGTCACCGCAGCGAGTCCGTCTACAACGGACTCGAGGATCTTCCGACCGAATGCGAAATCGTTGTGATTCACGACGCGGCGCGCCCACTCGTGTCGACGGAAACGATTGCCCGAGTGATCGACGAGGCGCGCAAGGGAAATGGAGCCGTTGCCGCGTTGCCCGTCGCCGATACGCTCAAGCGAGTGGACTCGAGCGGGAACGTCGTCGTGACCGTCGATCGATTCGGGCTCTGGAGAGCTCAGACTCCGCAGGCGTTCCCGCGCAAAGTCATCGAGCGCGCCCACCGTGAAGCGCGTGAGGCTGATCGGGTCGCAACCGACGATGCAGCTCTGTGCGAGGCGATCGGTCTTCCAGTCGTCGTGGTGCGCGGCAGCGAGCGCGCGCTGAAAATCACTGAGGAGAATGATTTCGCGTTGGCGGAGGCGCTAAGTATCTTCCGCGAATGACAGCCCAGTCGATGGTCGTGCCGTTCTGGTCGCCCAAGGAGGTCGAGGCTGCCATCAATGGAACGCTCGCCCACCTGGCCGCGGGCAAAGTGCTCGCTTATCCGACGGAAACAGTCTACGGATTCGGCGGCGCGGTAGATGAGCGTTCAGTGCAGCAGCTCGTCGATCTCAAGGGTCGACCGCCAGGCAAGCCGTTTCTTCTTCTTGTCGCCGCAAGCGAGATGATCACGCGCCTCGGCCTTCACCTGACCGGCTCGGCTTCCAGTCTGGCCGCGCGATTCTGGCCGGGACCGCTGACCCTCGTTCTGCCCGGAGGGGAGAAGCGCGTGCCCGACCGCTTGCGCGGGCCTGAAGGCGGCGTCGCCGTGAGATGGACGCCACACCGTTCCTTGTCGCGCCTCATTCTCGCGCATGGATATGCGATCACATCCACGAGCGCCAATCGACCGGGCGTTCCACCCGCGACGGCGGCGGATCAGATCGTCTCACAGTGGAGTGACGCCATCGGTCGCGGGACTCTTCGCGTTCTCGACGGCGGCCGCCTCGAGGCCTCCGAGCCTTCGACAGTTGTCGACTGCACGGGCAAGCTGCCGCGGGTGATTCGCCCTGGCGCCATTCCCGCGGCGACACTGAGAGAAAGCGTGCCTCATTTGGTCGGCGACGCGTAACGATGAATATCCTCTTCGTCTGCAGCGGGAATACCTGCCGGAGCGCGATGGCCGAGTCACTTGCGCGAAAGATCGCCGACCGGCGCGGCATCAAGGATCTGAACGTCTCGAGCGCGGGAACGAACGCCTGGGACAACACACCGGCAACCGACGAAGCGCTCCTCGTCGGGATGGAACGAGGGCTGGATCTCACCGGACACCGGGCGAGAAAACTGACGTCGGCGATCGTCTCCGAGGCCGACCTGATCTTCGTCATGACGCCCGGCCATTTGGAGCAGGTCAAACAGCTGGGCGGCCGGGGCAAGGTTCACGTCATAGACGAATACGCGTCGGGCACGTCGAACCAGGGTATTACGGATCCGTACGGCGGCAATCTCGAGGCCTATCGAGAGACAGCTGACACGCTCGAACGGGAGATCGAGAAATTGTTCGACCGCCTCGAGAGCTGAGCGCGCGACTTCCATGATACCAATTCCGGGGCGTCTCGTCCTGCTCGGCCATCCGGTCGGGCATTCTTTGTCGCCGCTGTTTCAGAATGCGGCTCTCCGGTCCGCGGGGATTGGGCTCACTTACGAGGCGTTGGATGCGCGTCCGCGAGACCTCCACGCACTCCTGCGAGAGCTCAAGGAAGTAAATGCAGCGGGAAACGTGACGATCCCCCACAAGATTGCGGTGCACGCGAGCTGTGACCAGCTAACTGATACTGCGTCGCGCGCGGGAGCCGTTAACACTTTCTGGTTCGAGTCGGGCAAGCTGCGCGGCGACAACACCGACGTCGGCGGATTCGACGCCGCCGCAAAAGCGTTGCTTGGGGATGAGACCACGGGGGCGCGCGTGGTGCTGCTCGGAAGCGGCGGCGCTGCCGCGGCCGTGCTCGTGGCAATCGAGATGTGGCCCGGCGCCCATGTCTCTGTCGTTGCTCGCAACACCGAGCGCGCGACGAAACTCGTCCGACGATTTCAGGATGTCGCGCGAGTGGAAACGAGTGTGGAGCGGGCGCTCGCCGAGGCGACATTGATCGTGAACGCGACGCCGGTGGGACAGCGAGACGACGAGCATCCATTTGATGTCGATCTGCTTCCGAAGACGACCGCGGTGATGGACCTGGTTTACAAGCGACAGGGAACGCCGTGGGTCAAGGCGGCACGAGAGAGAGGCAATCCGGCGGCGGATGGGCTGCCGATGTTGCTCGAGCAGGGTGCGCTCTCCTTCCGCCGGTGGTTCGGCGTCGACCCCGATAGGGAGGCAATGCGGCAGGCACTGCTCTAGCCAGGATCGGAAGGCAGATCGGCATTGGGAAGAGCGTAGCGGGTGTCATCGACCTGCTGCTCCCGCGGGTGTGCGTGTCCTGCGACCGCCTGCTGTCGCGGATCGAGACCGGTATTGTCTGCAATCTCTGCTGGTCGCGTCTGCCGGTTCTTCCATCCCCCCAGTGCCAGCGGTGCGGTCATCCGATCTCAGTTGGGAGCTGCACATGGTGTCAGCTTCTCCCGCCCTTCGTCCGTGCCGCGAGGTCCGTCTGCTGGATGCCCGTGGAGCCGGCGTCCGGAATCGTTCACGCCCTCAAGTACGAAGGGTGGGCCGCTGTTGCCGACGAGATGGCGGAGCGGATGAGCCGGCTGGCGTGGCCACGGGACGTGGTGGAGGAGCGCGGCGCCCTCGTGCCGATTCCGCTCGCCTCAGCGAGAAAGCGCCAGCGTGGCTATAATCAGAGTGCGCTTATCGCTCGCGCGCTCGGCAGGCGGTGGCGCATTCCTGTATGGGAGGACGTCGTCCGACGGTCACGCGAAACTGCTTCGCAGACCCGGTTGACACCCGAACAGAGGCTGGACAACGTTGCAGGCTCGTTCGTCGCAGGCGATCGACAGCTCGAGACGATGCGCGGTGCGCACGTGATGATTGTCGATGATGTGGTGACGACGGCGGCAACGCTGAACACCTGCGCGCAGGTGATCTACGATGCCGGCGCGCGTATTATCAGCTACGTGACCTTCGGCCGCGCCCACGCGAGTGGCGACAGGCTTTAACCGAAATGGGGTAAGAGGAATGGCAACGAGGATAGGCATCAACGGTTTTGGACGTATTGGCCGCCAGGTAGTCCGCGCCGCGAAGGGTGAAGGATTGGCTGGGCGCCCTTCGGGGCAGCTCGACTTCGTCGCGGTCAACGATCTCACCGACACGAAGACGCTCGCGCATCTCTTCAAGTACGACTCGGTGCATGGCACCTATAAGGGCGACGTCGAAGCAGGGAAGGACTCGATCATCATCGACGGCGACGAGATCAAGATTCTCTCGCAGAAAGATCCCGGCGCGCTCCCGTGGAAGGACCTGGGCGTCGACATAGTGCTCGAATCCACCGGCCGTTTCACGGAAGCTGATGCCGCCAGGAAGCACATCACGGGCGGCGCCAGGAAGGTTCTGATCTCCGCGCCGGCCAAAGGCGAGGACATTACCATCGTCATGGGCGTCAACAGCGACAAGTACGATTCCGCGAAGCACACGATCGTCTCCAACGCCTCGTGCACGACGAACTGTCTGGTTCCGATGGTGAAGATCATCCGCGACAACTTCGGCTTCAAGCACGGCTCGATGGTCACGATCCACAGCTACACGAACGACCAGCAGATCCTCGATTTGCCGCACAAGGATCTTCGTCGCGCGCGCGCGGCGGCGCTGTCGATGATTCCGACGACCACGGGAGCGGCGAAGGCGACTTCGCTCGTCATTCCCGAGGTGAAGGGCAAGATCGACGGCTGCTCCGTTCGGGTTCCGACTCCCGACGTGTCCTACACGATTCTCACCGTCGAGGTGGAGAAGGGCGGCGCCACCAAGGAATCGGTCAACGAGGCATTCAAGAAAGCAGCCGCAAGCGGGCCGCTTCAGGGAATCCTCCGCTACACCGATGAGGAGCTCGTCTCCAGCGACTTCATTGGTGATCCGGCGTCGTGCATCCTCGATTCAAAGACCACCAACGTGATCGACGGAACGCTCATTACGGTTCAGGGCTGGTACGACAATGAGTGGGGATACGCCTCGCGCTGTGTCGACATGCTCCGCTTCATGGGGTCGCGACTCTAGTCCGAGGGTCGCGACTCTAGTCCGAGCTGAATCATGAAGAAGAAATCCGTTCGCGATCTCACCGACGGGCAGGTACGGGGGAAGAGGGCGCTCGTCCGCGTCGATTTCAATGTCCCGCTCGACGGTGATGGAAACATCACCGATGATACCCGCATCCGCGCATCGCTTCCGACGCTGCAGCTGCTGCTCGACCGGGGCGCGCGGCCGATCGTTCTCTCCCACCTTGGGCGCCCGAAGGGGAAGCCGGATCCCAGATACTCTCTCCAGCCCGCGGCGGTTCGCCTCCAGGAGTTGATGGGCCGCGTCGTCAACTTTGTCGAGTCGACGGACTCCGACGAGGCGATCCAGGCCTGCCGGACCGTCAAGGACGGAGAGATTCTCGTTCTGGAAAACACGCGCTTCCTCGGCGGAGAAGAGAAGAACGATGAGCGTCTGGCCAGGTCTCTGGCGGAGCTCGGCGATTTTTTTGTAAACGATGCGTTTGGCTCGGCTCATCGCGCCCACGCGTCGACCGTCGGCATTGCCGAACATCTGCGGCCCGCTGTTGCCGGCCTGTTGATGGAGCTGGAGCTCGAGTATCTCGGCGGAGCGCTTTCAAATCCGAAGAAGCCGTTCATAGCGATTCTTGGCGGCGCAAAAATCTCGGGCAAGATCGACGTAATCGAGCAGCTTCTGCCGAAGGTCGACGGCCTGCTGATCGGCGGCGCGATGGCCTGCACCTTCTATCGGGCGATGGGCCTCGAGACAGGAAAATCGCTCGTCGAAGAGGACCGCGTCTCAATGGCGAAGGATCTGCTCGCGCGGGGCGGAATGCGACTGACTCTTCCGCACGACGCGATGGTGGCGCCATCGCTCGAGCGAGCGAAGGAGGCGAAGGCAGTCGCGCGAACGGGGATTCCAAAGGATGAAGCGATGTTCGACATAGGCCCGCAGACGATTGCCTCCTACTCGCGAGCGATCGCGACTGCGAAGACCATAATATGGAACGGTCCGATGGGAGTCTTCGAGACGCCACCATTCGACGGCGGCACCCGGGCGATCGCGGATGCGATGGCGAGCGCTACGGCGAAGGGAGCCATCACGATCGTGGGCGGCGGTGATTCAGCGGCGGCGGTAAGCGAAGCCGGGCTTGACACGAAGATGAGCCACGTCTCCACCGGCGGTGGCGCATCGCTCGAATTTCTCGAGGGCAAGAAAATGCCCGGAGTGGAAATCCTCGACGAGGCGGACTGAGTGCAGCGCCCCGTCCTTGCCGCGAACTGGAAGATGAACAACGGCCCGACGGCTGCGAAAGCGTTTATGGACGCCTTCCTGCCGGCATATGCTGCCCGGACTGATCGCACGATAATCATTTTTCCTCCGGCGGTATCGCTCACCACCGTCACTGCCGCGGTCTCACGCCGACCCGATGTACTCGTCGGCGCGCAGAACATCCACTGGGCGGAGAAGGGAGCGTTCACCGGGGAGATTTCCGCGCCGATGGTCAGCGATGCGGGGGCAAAGGTGGTCCTCGTCGGGCACTCCGAACGACGACACGTCTTCGGCGAAACGGATGCGCAGGCCGCGAAAAAGTGTCTGGCGGCGGCCCGCGCGAAACTCACCTTCATGCTTTGCGTCGGTGAGACCATCCAGCAGCGCGAGGCGGGTGAAACCGAGAGCGTCGTCACTCGGCAGCTTCGCGAAGGTTTGTCGCAGACGCCCCATCTCATCACAGCCGATTTTCTGCTCGCCTACGAACCCGTGTGGGCGATCGGAACCGGACTCACCGCGTCCGCGGGCGACGCGTCGGCGATTCATACTCTGCTGCGGACAGAGCTTCGCCAGATGATCGGCACGAGGGCGGACGAGATTCCGATTCTTTACGGGGGCAGCGTCAACCCCGCAAACTCAGCGAGCCTCCTGGCCGCGCCGGAAATCGATGGGCTTCTCGTTGGAGGAGCGAGCGTCGAAGTATCTTCGTGGCTGGCCATCGCTCAGACTTGACTCACTTGCCGTGCGGTCCGATATTGAACGCCTAGCCTGAACCTTAATCCTATCAATGCTTTACACGTTTCTTCTCACTCTACTCGTCATCGATTGCATCGTCCTGGTCCTGGCCATTCTGCTTCAGGCCGGAAAGGGAAGTGGTCTTGCCGCGAGCTTCGGTGGCGCGAGCTCTTCGCCTGACGCGTTCATCGGAATTCGCCAGGCCGGAAATCTTCTGACAAATGCCAGCTGGTGGGGCGGCGGAATCTTCCTCGGCCTGTCGTTCATTCTGCAGATCATGTCGACGCACACTACCGCGCCGCGCTCTGTGCTGGAGAAGGGCCTTGGTGGCCAGCCGGCGAACGTGGCACCGGCCCCGACATCCGCGCCAGCCGTTCCCCTCGAGCCCGCTCCGACGACAACTTCCCCAGCGGGAACGCAGACTACGAAACCTCCAGCTACCACTCCGAAGCGGTAAGTTGGCAGCCGAATCGCGAACCACCGAGCCAGGGTTCCTCCTCCTTGAGGACGGAACCCTTTTTCGTGGCCGTCTGGCGGGCGGCTCCGACGCCACGATGCTCCCGGCGGTGGCTGAGGTTGTGTTTACGACCAACATGACCGGCTACCAGGAAGTCTTCACCGATCCGTCCTATCGCGGCCAGATCGTGGTGATGACCGCGCCGCAGATCGGGAACTACGGAATCAACGCGGAAGATCCGGAATCGAACGCGCCGCAGATCGCGGGAGTCGTGGTGCGCGAGCTGTCGCAGACGTATTCAAACTGGCGCGCGACCGGCGAACTAGGTGCTTGGCTTGCGGCATCCCAAGTACCGATAATTCAAGACGTTGACACTCGGCGCTTAACGCGGCATCTGAGGTCGGTAGGCGTGATGCGCGGAGTGATCGGAGCCGGCCTTGAGCCCGACGAGGCAAGCAGGGGAGCACTCGAGGCGTGTCCGTCCATGCAGGGCTTGGATCTGGCGTCCAGAGTCTCTACCAAGGAGCGGTACACGTGGGGAGATCCTCGCGCCCGGCACCACATCGTTGCATACGACTACGGAATCAAGCGCAATATTTTGCGCCTGTTCGGTGAAAATGATTGCCGAGTGACGGTGGTGCCGGCGGATACGACGGCGGAGGAGGTGTTGGCGGACGCGCCTGACGGGATTTTTCTTTCAAACGGGCCTGGCGATCCTGACGCGGTTTCCTACGCCCCAGGCATTATTCGAACGCTCACTCGGGCTGGCGTTCCGACCTTCGGTATCTGCCTTGGCCATCAGCTCTTAGGTCTCACTTTCGGCGGCTCGACCGTGAAGATGCCGTATGGCCACCGGGGTGGAAACCACCCCGTTAAGGAAGTAGAAACTGGACGGGTGCTGATAACTTCGCAGAACCACGGATTTTCTGTCGAGGGTGACGAGCGATCGGTTAAGGGTTCTAGCGAACTCGAAGTCACGCATGTAAACCTGAATGACGGAACGATCGAGGGGCTGCGCCACCGCGACCTTCCAGTCTTCGGTGTTCAGTACCATCCGGAGGCCGCGCCGGGCCCTCACGACGCCCGTCCGCTGTTCCAGGAGTTCCTCGGCGCCCTCAAAGGCGCCGTTCGATAGCAGCAAAGTCGCCTTGACACCCAGTTAGTAAAGCCATAGTTTCAAAGCACTTACGCGCACTTGGCGCGTTTATACCGGAGCTGTCAATGACCAAAGCCGACCTCGTCGAGCGCGTCACGACCCAGATTTCACGCACAGCTGGGCCGATGATTTCCAAGAAAGATTGCGCTCGTGTCGTGGACGCTTTTCTCGAGGCGATCAAGGAGTCGCTCCAGACCCAGGAGAACATCGAGGTCAGAGGTTTCGGCACCTTCAAGATTCGCAATCGCAAGACTCGTATGGCCCGCAACCCACGTACTGGCTCTCCTGTTGAGGTGTCCGCTCGACCCGTTCCCGTGTTCAAGCCTTCCAAGGAGCTTCGAGCACTGGTAGCCGGCGTCGACATGTCGCAGATGTCCGAAGCGTAACGACTTAGCTTCACCCGCCGCAGAGGGGGCGCACGTGTCCACAGTGACGGTGCAGCTGTTCGCTTCATACGCCGAGAGTTTTGGCGGCGCTACCCTCAAAATCCCGCTTGACCCAGGCAGCACGGTCAGAGATCTCCTCAGTAGCATTCGCATGCTCCCGGGCGCGTATGTCCTTCCGGATTCACCCCGAGTAGCTGTCAACCGGAGATTTGCTTCCCCCGACCAGCTAATTGACGCGCTGGACGAAGTCGCACTGATTCCTCCCGTGGCCGGCGGATGATACGGAGCGCGGTTGTCACGAGAGAGATCGATCCGACGGCGTTGATTGCCGAGATCCAGTCGAATGAGCTTGGTGCGATCTCGCTTTTTGCCGGCACCGTGCGCGACACGAACGACGGGCGGCCCGTAACTTCGCTCGATTATTCAGCTTACACAGCGATGGCAGAATCCGAGCTCGCAGCGATTCTCGCCGAAGCGGCCGATCGATTTGGCGTTACTGTCATCGTCGCTGAGCATCGCGTCGGCCCCCTCGCACTCGGCGACGTCAGCGTAGCGATCGCAGCAGCGCACGCTCACCGCGCCCCTGCATTGGATTGCACGCGCTTCGTAATCGACGAGATCAAGCAGAGGGTGCCGATCTGGAAGCTCGAGCATTACGCCGACGGCGGACGAGAGTGGGTCGATCCCACGCAGGCGAGCGGAGTTGCGAGAGCATGAGAGCAGCTCTAAGCGACAGTTACGGACGCCGGATCGAGTACCTCCGCATCTCGGTGACGGACCGGTGCAATTTCCGTTGTCTCTACTGCATGCCGGCCGCGGGGCTCGAGTGGCTGCCAAAGTCCGGCATTCTTTCCTACGAAGAGATCGCGAGCGTCGTATCGGAGCTCGCACCGCTGGGATTGAGACGCTTGCGCATCACGGGCGGCGAGCCGACGCTGCGGCCGCAGCTGGAGCGATTGATCGGAATGCTGCGGTCGAATCCGGAGATCGAAGACATCTCGCTCTCGACGAACGGCGTGCGGCTGCCAGAGCTCGCGAAATCTCTCAAGGCTGCCGGGCTCGACCGCGTCAACATCAGCGCCGATTCGCTCAGAGGTGTTCGCATAAGAGCGATCTCCCGCAGAAACATTGACTTCGATCCGATCGCTGCGGCCGTTGCGGCGGAAGGTGCGGGACTTTCACCCATCAAGCTCAACGTCGTCGTGATGCGCGGAATCAACGACGATGAGCTCTGCGATTTCGCCCGCCTCACGCTCGACCGCGAGTGGCACGTGAGATTCATCGAGCTGATGCCAGTCGGAGAAATGCGGGACCTCACATGGGATCACGTCGTGCCGAGCGAGGAAGTCCTGCTGCGTGTCGCGGAGGTTGCGCCGCTCGAGGCCGCAGTCGGACCCGTTGTCGGCAACGGCCCGGCCCGATACTTCCGCTTCAGCGGAGCGCGGGGAACCATCGGTGTAATAACGCCGATGTCGCACACCTACTGTGGGAGCTGTAACCGAGTCAGGCTTACCGCGGACGGCCGGCTCCGCACATGTCTCTTCGGCGATGATGAGGTCGATCTGCGCACGCCGCTTCGCGAGGGACTTCCGCTCGAGCCCTTTTTCCGAAGCGCGCTCGTCTCGAAACCGAAAGAGCACAATCTCCTTCAAATGCGAGTCGGCGGTCTGCGCGCCTTGTCGCAGGTTGGCGGGTAAGCGCGACCGCGTCCGATTGCTCCGCGTCGTCGCCGCGGGTAACTTTCGCGTACTACTCTCCACAATCAGAACGGGACAATGGTAAACAAGATCACGGTTGTCGGCGCTGGCAATGTCGGCGCGACTACCGCGCAGCGCATAGCCGAAAAAGAGCTCGCCCGCACCGTCGTGATGGTCGACGTGATGGAAGGAATCCCGCAGGGGAAGGCGCTCGATCAATGGCAATCGGCTCCCATTGAAGGCTTCGACTCACGGATCATCGGCACCAACGGCTACGAAGAGACGCGCGGATCCGAGATCGTCGTCATCACCGCGGGAATCGCGCGAAAGCCGGGCATGTCGCGCGACGATCTTCTCAATACCAACGCGGGAATCGTCAAGCAGGTGTCCGAGCAGATCAAGGCGAGCTCGCCGGACGCGATTCTGATCGTCGTCTCAAATCCGCTGGACGTGATGTCTTACGTCGCAATGAAAGTCACCGGCTTTCCGCGCGAGCGAGTGCTGGGAATGGCGGGCGTGCTGGATACGGCTCGCTATCGCGCGTTCCTTGCCGAGGAGCTCGACGTCTCCGTGCGCGACATCCAGGCGATGGTTCTGGGCGGTCACGGCGATACAATGGTGCCGCTCATCTCGTATACCTCTGTCAGCGGAATACCGATCACGCAGCTGATGACCCCGGCGAAGCTCAATTCAATCGTCGAGCGGACCCGCACGGGCGGGGCAGAGATCGTGAAGCACCTGAAGACCGGATCTGCCTACTACGCTCCGTCGGCGGCCGCGGTTCAGATGTGTGAAGCGATCGTGTTCGATCAGAAGCGCATTCTTCCCTGCGCCGCCTGGCTCGAGGGTGAGTATGGGATGTCCGGCATCTTCCTCGGCGTCCCCTGCAAGCTGGGGCGCGAGGGCCTGATGAAGATCATCGAAGTGGAGCTCACGACGGAGGAGCGCGATGCCCTGGCGAAGAGCGCGGACGCGGTCCGCGAGCCAATGGGCGCGGTGAAGCTGTAACACGCCGATGGGCAGGCTTCGCGGGTTCTACGCTTCCATGGTCGGCAAGAAAGTCGTCATGGGAGTCACAGGTCTCATCGGCATTGGCTTCGTCATTCTCCACTCGCTCGGCAACCTGCTGGTGTTTCGCGGACCCGAGGCCATCAACTCCTACTCGCACTTTCTCAAGAGCACGGGAGAGCTGCTCTGGGGTTTTCGCATCGTGCTGATCGTGGCCGTGATTCTTCACGTCATCGCGGCGGTGCAGCTGACGCGTCAAAGTCGGGCGGCGCGACCGATCGGCTATGCCAAGGTCGAGCATCAGGCCGCGACAATCGCTTCCCGCACGATGCGCTGGGGCGGAGCGTTTCTGCTCGTGTTCACCGTGCTCCACATTCTGCATTTCACGACCGGCACCATCCGGCCGGCCGGCACGTTCGCCGCACAGGACGTGTATGTCAACATCGTGGGCAGCTTCCGGATATGGTGGGTGTCGCTCTTCTATGTGGTCGCGATGATAGCGCTCGGATTTCATCTCCTTCATGGCGCCTGGAGCTCAGTGAGAAGCATCGGGGTCAGTCCGGCTTCGCCGGACCCTTTGCATCGAAGGGTCTCGCTTGTGATCGCGCTCTTCCTGTGGGCTGCATTCACGGCTGTTCCGGTGGCGGTATTCCTGGGGATCGTGCGATGACGATTAACCTCAACCCCCGCACTCCAGGCGGACCGCTCGCGCAGAAGTGGGACAAGCATCGCTTCGAGATGAAGCTGGTCAACCCCGCGAACAAGCGGAAATACACGGTCATCGTCGTCGGCTCCGGACTCGCAGGCGGCGCGGCCGCGGCGACGATGAGCGAGCTCGGCTACAACGTGAAGTGTTTCTGCTTTCAGGATTCACCCAGGCGCGCGCATAGCATCGCGGCGCAGGGAGGAATCAACGCCGCCAAGAATTATCAGAACGACGGCGACAGCATCTATCGACTCTTCTACGATACGCTCAAGGGCGGTGATTTCCGCTCGCGCGAGGCGAATGTCTACCGACTGGCCGAGGTGAGCGTGAACATCATCGACCAGTGCGTCGCGCAGGGAGTTCCATTCGCCCGCGAGTACGGCGGCCTTCTCGCCAATCGCTCGTTCGGTGGGGCGCAGGTGTCACGAACCTTTTACGCGCGAGGGCAGACCGGGCAGCAGCTCCTGCTCGGTGCTTATCAGGCTCTCGAGCGCCAGATCGCGAGGGGTGGGGTCAAGATGTATCCGCGCACCGAGATGCTCGATCTCGTGGTGATCGACGGTAAGGCGCGCGGCATAGTCGTGCGCGATCTCGTGACCGGCGCGATTGAATCGCACGTTGCCGATGCAGTCGTTCTCGCGACTGGAGGGTACGGGAACGTGTTCTACCTCTCGACCAACGCGCAGGGTTCGAACGCCACGGCAATCTGGCGAGCGTACAAGCGCGGTGCAGCCTTCGCGAATCCGTGCTTTACCCAGATTCACCCGACGTGCATTCCCGTGAGCGGCGAGCATCAATCGAAGCTGACGCTGATGAGCGAATCGCTGAGGAACGATGGGCGTGTGTGGGTGCCGAAGCAGAAGGGAGACAGGCGGACTCCGCGCGACATTCCCGAGAATGAAAGGGACTACTTCCTCGAGAGAAAATATCCGAGCTTCGGAAATCTGGCACCGCGTGACATAGCGTCGCGCGCGGCAAAGGAAGTTTGCGACGAGTGGAGGGGAGTCGGCGAAACAGGACTCGGCGTCTATCTCGATTTCGCGGGTGCCATCGAGAGGCTGGGAAAGGATGTCATCAGGGAACGTTACGGAAACCTGTTCGAGATGTACGAGCGAATTACGGACGAGAATCCGTACGAAGTTCCAATGCGAATCTACCCCGCCGTTCACTACACAATGGGCGGGCTGTGGGTGGACTACAATCTGATGAGCACGATCGACGGCCTGCATGTAGCGGGCGAGGCAAACTTCTCCGATCACGGCGCGAACAGGCTCGGAGCGAGCGCGCTGATGCAGGGGCTCGCGGACGGATACTTCCTCCTTCCGAACACCATCGGCGATTATCTCGCGACCGTCAAGCCGGAGAAGGTGGATGCGTCGCATCCCGCGTTCAAGGCAGCGGAGCGTCAGGTCGCCGAGATGACTAAGAAGCTGCTGTCGATCAATGGAAAGCGGACGGTTGCTTCGTTCCACCGCGAGCTCGGCAAAATCCTGTGGGATTACTGCGGCATGTCGCGCAACGAAGCAGGCCTCGAGACAGCCATTGAGAAAATCTCCGAGCTGCGCACGGAGTTCTGGCGGGATGTCAACGTGCCCGGCAGTGACGTGGAGCTGAACCAGGCCCTCGAGAAGGCGGGGCGCGTCGCCGACTTCTTCGAACTTGGGGAGCTCATGTGCATCGACGCTCTGCATCGCCGGGAATCGTGCGGCGGCCATTTCAGGGAGGAGAGTCAGACGCCAGACGGCGAGGCTCTGCGTGACGACGAGAACTTTGCCTACGTCGCGGCCTGGGAGTACGCGGGCGAGCGGCAGAGTCCCATTCTGAACAAGGAGCCGCTGGTCTTCGAAAACGTCAAACTGTCGCAGCGGAGCTATAAGTGATGGATCTCACGCTGCACGTTTGGCGACAGGCCGCCCCGGATACACCCGGCAGGTTCGTTGTCTACGAGGCCACGAATATCAGTCCCGACATGTCCTTCCTGGAGATGCTCGACGTCGTTAACGAGAGACTCACCCAGCGGGGCGAAGTTCCGATCGCATTCGATCACGATTGCCGGGAGGGCATCTGCGGCATGTGCAGCCTGATGATCAACGGCGTCGCACATGGGCCGATGAAAGGGACGGCCACCTGCCAGGTCCACATGCGGAGCTTCAAGGATGGCGGGAAGATCTACATCGAGCCATGGCGCGCCAAGGCATTTCCGGTCATCAAGGATCTCACCGTAGACCGATCTGCTCTCGACAGAGTCATCCAGGCCGGCGGGTTCATCACGGCGCCTACCGGCGGAGCGCAGGACGCCAACACCGTTCTCGTGCCCAAGGACAACGTCGAAGCCGCGATGGATGCGGCCGCGTGCATTGGATGCGGTGCGTGCGTCGCCGCGTGCCCCAATGCATCGGCGTCGCTCTTCACCGCGGCGAAGATCACGCACCTGGGCCTCTTGCCCCAGGGGCAGCCGGAGCGCTACCGCCGCGCGCTCGCGATGGTCGAGCAGATGGATCTCGAGAGTTTTGGAAACTGCACGCTTCACGGCGAATGCCAGGAAGCGTGTCCGAAAGAGATCAGCATCGACACCATTACGCGAATGAACCGCGACTTCATCCGGGCGGAGTTGGTCGGCACCCGGCGGTAATGCTCGCGTGGTGCCGCTAGATCTTCGGGATATGGTCCGGGTCTAGATGCCGGCGCTCGACCTCGCGGTGCAGGCGAGTCTTCTCACTGTTTTTCTCCGCGGCGTCGTGCTGCTGGCGCTCCTCGAACAGTCTGTGGGCGGCGTTGTGGTGCGCGGGTTTTTTTACGGGCGGGAGGGGGTTAAGCTCCGGGTCAGGAGGCGGTGCGCCGGTGCCGTTGCCAGAATGCAGCTGTTCGAGAATCTTGCCGCGAGTTTTTGAGCCGTGCTGCCCCTCTGCGTGGTCCTGAGGTCCTTTTTGTACGCCGTCACGATTCTGCATCAGCTTTGGTTCCTCCTGAATACGGTTGGTCATTACATCAGTTGGCAAGCTCAGGGCCACCTTAAAGCCGAGGCAGTGTAACCCCCTGCTGCCCCTGATACTTTCCCTTTTTGTCCTTGTATGACACTTCGGGTTCCTCGTCGCCCTTGAAAAAGAGGACCTGCGCGATGCCTTCGTTGGCGTAGATCTTGGCGGGGAGCGGCGTGGTGTTCGAAATCTCGAGAGTGACGAAACCTTCCCACTCGGGCTCGAAGGGCGTCACGTTGGTGATGATTCCACACCTCGCGTAGGTGGACTTCCCGACAGTGATCGTCACCACATTGCGAGGAATTCGGAAGTATTCCACCGAGCGGCCGAGGGCGAAGGAGTTCGGCGGAACGATACAAATGGGACCTTCGAACTCGACGAAAGAGTTCGAATCGAAATTCTTGGGGTCCACGATCGAGCTCATCACATTGGTGAAGATCTTGAACTCGGGCGCGACGCGCATGTCGTAGCCGTAGGAGCTCACTCCATATGAAATGACCCCCGCTCTAACCTGACTGCTCTCGAAGGGCTCGATCATCCCGTGCTCTCTGGCCATGCGGGTGATCCAGCGATCCGCCTGAATTGACATTGATGAGGGGTGTGATTGCGGTGAGGGAGCGGGCGTCCCGCGACGGTGATTCGGCGGGAGTTCGCGGCATTTCGTCGTCAATGTACGATTTTCGCACTGGCACCGCTACCGAACGGGAGCCGTTGAATTACAAGATTGCCAACGGTAAATTCCAAAAAATCGCGCTAGTGAAAGTTTTCACGAAGTCTGAGAGGCCATGTTTCGCGCTTATTTCCCGGTTCTGATGCTCTTCGGTTTCGTGGTGATGAACGCTCTGTTGATCGTCGCGATCTCGGCGATGACGATCCGGGCCCGACCCACGCCGGTAAAGCAGCAGGCCTACGAATCCGGCGTCCCGGCATTGGGCGACGCGCGGGAGCGCTTCTCTGTTCGCTTCTACCTCGTCGCGATCCTGTTCATAATCTTCGACATCGAAACTGTATTCATGATCCCGTGGGCTGTCTATTTCAGGCAGCTCTCGTGCTTCGTGCCACTTGTGAACGACGCGTGCCCGGTGGGGAACATCTCATTCTTCGGACTCGGTGAGATGCTCGTGTTCATGCTGATCCTGCTCGTCGGCCTCGCATACGTCTGGAAGAAAGGAGCATTGCAATGGGATTGACCGCTCCCGCAGAGCATCGGACCGTCTCCTACGTGCCCGAGTCGCAGGAGGGTTGGGTCGCCACGCGCCTCGACTTCCTGGTGAACTGGTCGCGGGCCAATTCGCTGTGGCCGATGCCGTTCGGGACCGCGTGCTGCGCCATCGAGTTCATGGCGACGGCGGCCAGCGACTTCGACCTGGCGCGCTTCGGCATGGAGCGCATGAGCTTCTCGCCTCGACAGGCAGACGTGCTCATCTGTGCCGGCCGGGTTCCATTCAAGCTTGCGCCCATCATCCGCCGCATCTGGCAGCAGATGCCTCAGCCCAAGTGGTGCATCTCGATGGGTGCATGCGCATCGACCGGCGGAATGTTCGACAACTACGCGGTCGTGCAGGGAATCGACACCATCATCCCGGTCGATGTCTACGTTCCCGGATGTCCGCCTCGCCCCGAGGGACTGATTTACGGCATTCGAATGCTGCAGGAGAAAGTGAAGAACGAGCGCGCCGCCGATAAGGGGATTCGTGACGAGATGGAGCCCGATCCCGCCAGCCAGCTCTACATCCCGCCCTCGGTGATCGACGAGCTCGGCGAGCCGTTTGGCAATTCCGTAAATCAGACGAGGTCGGGCCTGTGAGCGCGTTCGAAGTCGTGAGAACGGGAGCCAGCACAGCCGGTGACCAGCCGGTAACGCAGAAGAACATTTCGCACCGTGGCGCCGCGGCGAATCCCTCGGCCAGGGCGCTGCAGGACAAGTTCTCCGACGCGGTCAAGCGGGTGGATGTGATCTGGGGCGAGACGATTGTCTACGTCGAGCCGGGTATGGTTCACGACGTCATTCGCTGGCTGCATGACGACGATTCACAGCGCTACGACTTCCTCAGCGACGTCACCGCAGTCGAGTATCGCGACGCGGAAGTTCCGATCGAAGTCGTATGGCACCTTCGCTCGCTTCCATTCCGGCGTTTTCTGCGGATCAAGTCGCAGCTTCCGAAAGGCGCGCCGCTCGAGATCGCCAGCGTATGGGACATCTACAAGTCAGCCGACTGGCTGGAGCGCGAGTGCTACGACATGTTCGGAATCCGCTTTCGCGGGCATCCCGACCTTCGTCGCATCCTGATGTGGGAGCAGTACAAGGAAGGCTATCCGCTGCGGAAGGACTTTCCGCTGCGTGGCCGGTTCAGCCGCTCGGAGCAGCTGCGCCAGGCGCTCGCGCAGAATCCCGAAGCCCGATACTCCATGGAGGAGCTCACCATCGCTGACGCCTTCGTTGATCTGCCCGAGGACATGAAGTCCAGGCTGAACAAAGGCGAGAGGACGGGCGAGTAATGGCCAGGCGCACAGTCGAAGTAGAGCTTTCGACAACGGGTCTCGACGCCCAGGGAAGGCCGCAGCGCGTCCCGCTCGTGACGAACGACGGAGGAACCGCCGTCGCGCTCCAGCCGCCGCCAGGCATGGAACCGGACCTCGAGGGTGAGCACATGCTCATCAACATCGGGCCTCAGCACCCCGCCACGCACGGCGTGTTGCGCCTGGTGCTCGAGCTGGATGGAGAGACGGTCGTCCGCTGCATTCCGCACATCGGCTATTTGCACTGCGGGTTCGAGAAGATCGGCGAGTATCGCCAGTACAACCAGATAATCTGCTGGACCGACCGTGAGGACTATCTCAACTCGATCGGCAACAACGTTGCGTTCGCCTTGGGCGCCGAACGGCTGTTCGGAATCGAGATCACCGAGCGGTGCAAGGTTCTGCGCGTCATCGCGTCAGAGCTGTCGCGGATCATGTCGCACCTGGTGTGGCTGGGGACGTTCTGTATCGACATCGGGGCGTTCACGCCGTTCCTGTGGGCGTTCCAGCGGCGCGAGGAAATCTACCGGCTCATCGAGAAATGGGTGGGCGCGCGTCTCACGACGTCCGCCACGCGCGTCGGTGGCATGGCCGCCGACATCCCGAGTGGCTGGATGGATGGTCTCCGGCAATTCATTCGCACCTTCCCGCACACGCTGGACGAGATCGATCGCGTGCTCACCAGAAACGCGATCTGGGTTGGCCGCACAGTCGGGCTTGGAGTGATGACTCCCGATGAAGCGATCAACTGGGGACTCTCGGGCCCGATGCTTCGCGCATCCGGCGTCGATTACGATGTCCGCAAGGACTTTCCGTACCTCGACTACGAGACCTATGACTTCGAGGTTCCGGTCGGCACCAACGGCGACGTCTACGATCGCTATCTGGTGAGATTCGAGGAGCTGAAGCAATCGGTGCGCATCCTGCAACAGGCCGCTGACCGCCTGCCCGATGGGCCGGTGAACATCGACGATCCGCGCATCATTCTCCCACCCAAGTCCAAAGCGACGAGCGAGATGGAATCAATGATCCATCACTTCAAAGTCGTGATGGAAGGCCCTCGTCCGCCGATCGGCGAATCATACGTCGCGGTGGAAAGCCCAAAAGGAGAGAAGGGCTACTATATGGTATCCGACGGAACGGCAAAGCCGGTGCGGTGGAGGATTCGTCCGCCATCGTTCGTCAACCTCGCCGCGATTCCAAAGATGGTCGAAGGACATCTCTTGTCAGACGTAATCGCCATCAACGCCAGCATCGACATCGTAATGGGAGAAATCGATCGTTGATACCTGATCTCGTCGGCGGCCTGGAGTCACCCGATTACGCATCACACGACCGCGCGGCCCACGAGCCGTACGTGGCCGTATTCACGGGCGATCGCAAGCGCGAGCTCGATGAGCTGCTGACGCGCTATCCGCGGAAGATGGCGGCACTCCTTCCCGCACTCTGGATCGTGCAGCGCGAGCACGGCTGGGTGAGCGAGGAGGGAATGGCCGAAGTGGCGGGCCTGCTCGACCTGACGCCGGCGTACGTCAAAGGCGTCGTGACTTTCTACACGATGTACCACCAGCACCCGGTCGGAAAGTATTTCATTCAGGTTTGTACGACATCACCATGCGGAATTTGCGGTGCGGAGGATGTCGTGAAGGCGTTCCTGCGCCACACCAACACCGGTGAGCTCGGAGTCACGTCGCCGGACGGCCGTTTCACAGTGATCGAAGTCGAATGTCTCGGAGCGTGTGGCTTTGCGACTCCGGTGATGGTCAACGAAGAATTCATCGAATCAATGACGCCGGACAAGGTTCCGGAACTCCTCGCAAAACTCGCATAATGGGCTTCCCGCACCACTCGCATCCAAGAGAAACCACCGTCCTCACCAAGTACTTTGGGGAGAACGAAGCGCGCACTCTCGACGGCTGGAAAAAGCGCGGCGGCTACAAGGCGCTGGAAAAGGCGCTCGGAATGCAGCCCGCCGACATCGTCAACGTCGTGAAGGAGTCTGGCCTCCGCGGCAGGGGCGGCGCGGGATTCCCGACCGGCGTGAAATGGTCGTTCATGAAACCGGGCGACGGAAAGCCGCACTACCTGTGCTGCAACGCCGATGAATCCGAGCCGGGAACGTTCAAGGATCGGGAGCTGATGCGCTGGACGCCGCACGCGGTCGTCGAAGGCTGCGCGATCGGGGCATACGCGATCGGCGCTGAGACCGCATACGTCTACATTCGCGGCGAGTTCACCGAGCCGCTCCACTGGATGGAATTGGCGGTGAAGGAAGCGTACGCTGCCGGGATCCTTGGCAAGAACGCCATGGGATCGGGAAAGCGGATCGATGTCCACGTGCACAAGGGAGCGGGCGCCTACATCTGTGGCGAAGAGACAGCCCTCATGGAATCACTCGAGGGCCGTCGCGGGAATCCGCGCATCAAGCCGCCATTTCCAGCGGTATCGGGCGTCTTCGGCATGCCGACGACGATCAACAACGTCGAGACGCTCGCCGCAACTGCCCCGATTCTCCTGAATGGCGCGGATTGGTACAAGAAAATGTGCTTGTCGAATCCGAAGAGCACGGGCACCAAGCTGTTCTCTGTTTGTGGCAATGTTGTGCGTCCCGGCACCTACGAGGTCGTCATGGGCTTTCCGTTCAAGGAATTCCTCTACGACCTCTGCGGCGGTCCGCTGCACGGCCGCAAGTTCAAGGCAGTGATTCCCGGCGGCGCATCCGTACCGATCCAGACGATGGAGGAGGCCGAAGCCACGCTCATGGATTACGAAGGGTTCGTTGCAGGCGGCTCGATGCTCGGCTCTGGCGGTGTGATCGTGATAGACGATGCCCAGCCGATGGTAACTGTAATTGCGCGGCTCGCGCGCTTCTTTGCGCACGAGAGCTGCGGACAGTGTACGCAGTGCCGTGAGGGAACCGCCTGGACGACCAAAATCCTCGAGCGTATCCGCGATGGCGAGGGAACGATAGAGGATCTCGACACCCTGCTCGACATCGGCGAGCAGATGACCGGGAAGACTATCTGCGTGTTGAGTGATTCGTGCGCGGTGCCCGTAATCTCAGGCATCAAGAAGTTCCGCGGAGAATTCGAAGCCCTCATACAGGGAAGGCGCTTTCACCCCGTGACCGCGGCGGTAGCATAATGGCCGAGTCGAAGATGGTAAACCTCACGATCGAGGGACGGCCGGTGAGCGTCGCCGAGGGGACTACGATCCTCGAGGCGGCCAAGACGGCGGGAGTTCTTATCCCGCACTATTGCTATCACCCAGGACTGCCGATCGCTGGCGTGTGCCGCATGTGTCTGGTCGAAGTCGAGAAGGCTCCGAAGCTCGCTCCGTCGTGCGCGACGACCGTCGCTGAAGGGCAGGTCGTACACGTCTATTCCGACAAGTCACTCGACGCGCGCAAAGGCGTCCTCGAGATGCTGCTGATCAACCATCCGCTCGATTGTCCGATCTGCGACCAGTCGGGCGAGTGCGAGCTTCAGGACTACACTTACCAGGAGGGTCGCGAGGATTCGCGCTATCGCGAGCCGAAGCGGTTCAATCCGGCCGAGGACTTTGGCGGCGACGTGATCTACGTTCCGAATCGCTGCATCCTGTGCACGCGTTGTGTGAGGTTCATGGACGACGTTGCTCACGATCCGGCCCTCAATGTGAGCGAGCGCGGCGATCGCGCGCTGATCGGAAAGTTCGAGGGCAAGGATCTCACGCATCCGTGGGCGGCAAACGTCGTCGACCTCTGCCCGGTTGGAGCGCTTCTTTCCAAGGACTTCCTGAACAAGGCGCGCGCGTGGGAGCTCGATCGCACCGCATCTATCTGCCCCAACTGCACGCAGGGATGTAACGTGATCATGGAGACGCGCGAGAATCAGCTCGTGCGCATGCGTCCGCGCCCGAACGAGAACGTGAACGCGTTCTTCATGTGCGACTGGGGACGCCTCAACTATCGCTGGATGAACGAGAAGAACCGCGTCGAGCAGCCGATGGTCCGCGGCAAGAATGGCCTGGCACCGACGAGCTGGGAAGCGGCGATCTCGGCCGCGGCGCGCGCACTTGGCGGCAAGAAAGCTTTCGTCGCCGCGTCGCCGATGCTGTCCAACGAATCGCTCTTCCTTCTCACGCAGGTGATGGATGGCGGAGCCGGCGCGTTCCGCGTCACCGAAGGAGACGAAGCGCCGCTGCCCGGTGTCGATGATCTTGCGCTCCGTCGCGAGCGCGCGGCCAACGTCTACGGTGCCGAAGCCCTCGGCTTCAAGAAGACGAAGGATCTCCTGGGCGGGCTGGGGCAGGGTGACGTGCTCGTCGTAGCGGGCGAAGATCTCGCCGGCATCGATGCCTCGGCGGTCTCGCGCGCGAGTGAGGTGATCGTCATCGGCTCCGTTCTCCCGGAAGCAGCCGCGAAGGCCTCTATCGTTTTGCCCATCGCGAACTTTTCCGAAGAAGAAGGGACCGTCACCAACCTGCGTGGACGGGTACAGCGATTCACGCAAGCGCGACAGGCTCCCGGAGAGACGCGTCCGAGCTGGCTCGTGCTGGGTGACCTGCTTGGGGCGATGGGCAGGCAGTCGAACTTCTTCCTTCCATCCGAGGTGTTCGCGAAGCTGGCGAGTGCCCACAAGTCGTTCGCGGGTTTGAGCTACGACGCACTCGGCTTCAAGGGACTTCCGGTTGTCGATGCTCCCCCCACGCGTCCGAAGGGACCCATCGCCGTGGGCGCCGCATGAGCGTGCTTCACGGCTTTTCAGCGCTGCTGCAGGCCGCGGATCCGAATCTGCCGCCGGTGAGTGGAATGGCATTTTTCATTTTCACGGTCGTGAAGATGATCGTCATCTTCACGATCTACATGGTCGGCGTGGCCATGCTGACGCTCGCCGAAAGAAAGATCTCGGCCTGGATTCAGGATCGGCACGGCCCAAACCGCGTTGGAAAGGGTTGGCTGCAGCCGGCGGCCGACGGGCTCAAGAATTTCATGAAGGAAGAGACGATGCCGGCCGGAGTGAACAAGCCGATCTTCGTTCTCGCGCCCATCCTCTCGTTCATTCCCGCGCTTACCGCCTGGTGCGTGATTCCATTCGGAGCCCCGATGCCAACGCGATGGGGCCGCATTGACCTGGTGGTCGCGGACCTGCCAGTCGGCTTTCTGTTCATTCTCGCGATCACTTCACTGGGTGTCTATGGCATCGTCCTCGCCGGCTGGTCGTCGAACAACAAGTACGCGTTGCTCGGCGGCCTCAGATCGAGCGCCCAGATGGTGTCCTACGAGATCTCGATGGGCATGTCGACGATTCCTGTTCTGCTCCTGGCGGGAAACGTCAGCCTCAACTCGATCATCGAGCAGCAGGCGTGGGGCGGATGGAACGTCATCAACCTCACGGTGGCGTTTTTCATCTTCATGGTCGCCGCCTTCGCCGAGACGAACCGGCTCCCATTCGACCTTCCCGAGGCGGAGTCGGAGCTGATCGCCGGATACCATACCGAGTACAGCGCGATGAAATTCTCGCTCTTCTTCATCGCGGAGTACGCCGGCATGGTGACGGCGAGCGCCCTGATGGCGACGCTGTTCTTTGGCGGTTGGGACGTGCCGTTCACGGCGCACGACAACATCGGGCCCTACAGCAAATGGCTGTCGATCCTCTCCATCGGAATCTTCCTCGCCAAGATCCTGTTCTTCCTCTTCGTGTTCATGTGGGTGCGCTGGACGGTTCCGCGCTTCCGCTATGACCAGCTGATGTCACTCGGCTGGAAATTCATGCTTCCGCTCGCGCTCTTTTACATAGTCCTGATCGCAGCGGTCATGCTGGGCCTGAGCGCGGCAGGCATCAGCCAGGATCAGAAGATCTATCCGGCCATACTCGGCTCAGTGAACCTGGCACTTATCATCGTCCTGTTCGCCATCCTCGATCGGGGGCGCATTATCAGCCCCGCGTACGGCAGAATGAATCCACGGGAAGTCGCGCGTCTTCAGCGCTTGGACAAGCCTCGTTCAATCGCCCCACAGGCAGGCACGTAATGGCAATCAAAGTGAAAGTGGTCGACCGGCCGATCGAGGACGTCAGCTACATCCGCGCGACGCTTCGCGGCATGGCGCTCACGGCGAAGCATCTCTTCGACGTCAATGGCAGGGTCACGACACAGTATCCGGAAGAGAAATCTCCAATCTCTCCCCGGTGGCGCGGCACTCATCGAATGTTGACGACGGAGACGGGAAAAGCCCGCTGCGTCGCCTGCGGACTCTGCCCGACAGTGTGTCCCGCCAACTGCATCAAGCTGGTGCCGGGAGAAGACGAGGAGGGGAACCGCTATCCTCTCGTCTTCGAGATCGACGAGTTCCGCTGCATCTTCTGCGGCTTCTGCCAGGAGGTCTGCCCGGAAGAGGCGATCCACGTCGGGCGCCACTACGAGAACTCCGAATACAGCCGAGAGGGCTTCGTCTACGATCTGCAGCGCCTGATGGACCAGACTCATCCGGTCTGCGAGATGTGGGATCCCGAAGACCCGAAGGGCGAGTGATGGATCCGCACTACCCGCTGTTTTACGTTTTCAACTTCTATCTCTTTGGGGTCATCGCTCTCGCATCCGCGATCGCGTTCGTGACCCGGAAAAGCCCGGTCGCGGCGGCGCTCTGGCTGGTGAACACGATGTTCAGCCTTGCCGCGCTCTTTGTCATGCTCGACGCGCAGTTCATCGGCGTGATGCAGGTCCTGGTATACGCCGGCGCGATCATGGTCGTCTTCCTGTTTGTCGTGATGCTTCTGAACCTCGGAGATCCCTCGGAGCTCGCGGACGCGCGCGGGCTTGGATGGAAACTCGCGGCAGGCCTCATCGGGCTCGGGCTGCTGAGCGAGATCATGATCATTGCCCGCACCAAGCTTCCAGAGCAGCTCATAGTCCCGCGCGATTTCGGCGAGCAGCAGCTTCAGAAGCTGAACGCGGTCGGAGTGATCGCGGAGCCGCTCTTCAAGGACTATCTGCTTGCGTTCGAGCTCACGAGTGTTCTCCTGCTCGTCGCGATCGCGGGCGCCGTCGTGCTGGGGCGCGGGAGGGCTGCAGGTGCTCGCTGAATCTCTCGCGCTCACGGCAGCGCTGTTCATCATCGGCGTCGTCGGCGTCCTGATTCACAGGAACGCGATCATCATCTTCATGTGCGTCGAGCTGATGCTGACGGCGGTCAACCTGACGTTTGTCGCTTTCTCGCGCTACTACGGGGCGGCAGGACAGGTATTCGTCGTGTTCGTCATGACGGTATCGGCCGCTGAAGCCGCGGTTGGCCTTGCAATCATCATCGCGATCTTCCGCCACCGGCAGACGATCAATCTCAAAGACATCAACCTTCTCAGAGGCTGATGCTTCTCCAGACCGCCGTATCCGCAGCTTCAGAAGTTCACCCGCTCTCAGGGACCCTGGCCGAGTGGGTGTGGCTGCTGCCGGCGTTGCCGCTCGCCGGGTTCGTAATCAACGGATTGCTGTCGCTGAGCGGGGGCCACTTCGGCCCGCCTGACCCGACCGCTGCCGGACACGATGCGCATTCCGACGGTGTGGCAGACGATTCGGCGATCTCGCATTCCGACAATGCCGGTGCATCCGGAGACGATCATCATGAGGTGAAGCGTCATCGCTGGGCCGGCGTCGTCAGCGTCGTCGGCCCTGGCGTCGTCATACTGTCGTTCCTGCTAGCGCTTGGAATCTGGCAGGCGATGGCCACGGCGCATCCTGAGGCACCATTCATCCAGCGTTGGTTCAGCTGGATGCCCGTAGGCGATCTCCAGATCGATGCCGCGATCCAGCTCGACCAGCTGTCGATGGTGATGATCCTCGTGGTCACGGGGGTGAGCGCGCTGATCCACGTCTTCAGCGTCGGCTACATGCGAGAGGACCCCGGATATCCGAGGTACTTCTCGTACCTCAATCTGTTCGTGTTCTTCATGTTGATGCTGGTGCTGGGCGCGAACTATCCGGTGTTGTTCGTCGGCTGGGAGGGTGTCGGGCTCTGCTCCTATCTCCTGATCGGCTTCTGGTTCAACGACAAGGCGAACGCGGACGCCGGGAAGAAGGCGTTCATCGTCAACCGCATTGGAGACTTCGGTTTGCTCGTCGCGATGTTCATGCTGTTCGCGAACATCGGCGTGCTCGATTTCATCGGTGTGAGTGCGAAGGCCGGCGAGCTCGCGACGGGTGGCCCGCTGATAACGGCGATCTGTCTTTTCATGTTCCTCGCTTGCACCGGAAAGAGTGCGCAGATCCCGCTCTACATCTGGCTGCCCGATGCCATGGCCGGTCCGGCTCCGGTCTCGGCCCTGATCCATGCGGCGACGATGGTCACCGCCGGCGTCTATCTCATCGCGCGCAGTGCGGTGCTCTTCTCTCTCTCTCCGGTGGCGTCGCTCACGGTCGCGGTAGTGGGGGCGGTGACGGCAATCTTCGCCGCCACGATTGGCCTCAAGCAGTGGGACATCAAGAAGGTTCTGGCGTACTCGACGATCTCTCAGCTCGGATACATGTTCGTCGGCGTTGGAGTGGGCGCCTATGTGTCCGGGATGTTTCACCTGGTCACTCACGCGTTCTTCAAGGCGATTCTGTTCCTCGCCTCAGGCTCGGTGATCCACGCGATGCACGCCGCGTATCATCACACCCATAGCGGCGAGGACGCGCAGGACATGCGCAACATGGGCGGGTTGAAGCGGTATCTTCCGGTCACCTGCGTTCTGATGTGGATCGCGACCCTCGCCATCTCGGGAATTCCCCCGCTGTCGGGATTCTTCTCCAAGGATGAAATCCTGGGATCCGTGTTCGCGCGCGCGCAGGGCTCAACATTGGCTTCGGCGAGCTGGCTGGGAATTCCGGGCAGCGCGGTTCTCTACATCATCTACGGCGTCGGACTCGCGGCAGCCTTTCTCACTGCCATCTACATGACGCGCATGATGCTCTACACCTTCCATGGACCCAATCGCACTGGAACGGAAGAAGAGAAGAGTCTTCACGAAGTGCCGTGGATGATGACCGGGCCGCTTGTAATCCTTGGGATACTGACGGTGGCGGGTGGCTGGCTCAATTTGCCCGAAGTGATCACCGGCATCCTTCCGATTGGGCCAACGCAGGTTCTGGAGCACTGGCTCGACCCGGTCGTCGGCGGAGCGACCGCGCGAATCACAGCGGGTGCGTCACACGTTCCGGCCACGACCGAAGAAATGTTGATTGGCATCGCGGTAGCGATCGCGGTGGCGGGCATGGTGTTCGCTTTCGTGCGTCTCAAGCCCGCTGGTCTGCCGCGCAAGCGTGACGCGGTTGCTGAGAGCGGGTTCGAGGGCGTCGTCGCCAACAAGTACTACGTCGATGAAGCCATCGACCGCACCATCGTCACTCCGACTTACGCGATCTCGCGCAACTTCCTCTGGCGTTTCATCGACACCGGCCTGATTGACGGGCTCCTCGTCAATGGAAGCGCCGCTCTGGCGCGAGGCTTCGGCTGGATGGGATCGAGGCTGCAAACCGGCAACGTCGGAATCTACGCCTGGGTTCTGGTGGTTGGAGTTCTCGCGATGCTCGGCGCGCTCACCCTACGGTAATCTGATCAAATGACAAGCTTTCTCGATTCGATCGGTTACAACGACTGGGTGCTGCTCGCGCTGCTTCTGATCCCGCTCGCCGGCGCGGTGGTTCTGATGCTGCTGCCCGTTCGCCTTCCGACGGACCCGGCTGCCCATGTCGAAACGCCCGCGGCGCGCCAGGCGGCATTCTGGATCTTCATGCTCGAATTCGTCGTCTCGCTCGGTCTCTGGTGGTCGTTCAATCCATCGCTCGCTGGCTGGCAGGCGCCTTTCGACATCGGATGGATCCCGACGTGGGGAGTGCGATTCACTCTGGGACTCGACGGGATTGCGCTGATGATGGTGCTGCTTACGACCTTCATCATGCCTCTTACGGTTCTCGGGAGCTGGACCAGCATCCGCACGAAGACCCGGAGCTACTACGCTCTGCTGCTCATCCTCACGACTGGAATGCTCGGCGTCTTCCTCGCGCGCGATCTCTTCCTCTTCTATGTCATGTGGGACATGATGCTCATACCGATGTACTTCATCATCGGAATATGGGGCGGGGAACGACGCATCTACGCGAGCCTCAAGTTCCTTATCTATACGATGCTCCCCGGGCTGCTAATGCTCGTGGCGATCATCTACCTTGGATTGCACGCGCGAACCGCGGGCGGCACGCCGGACTTCAGCTACGATCGTCTGCTCGCGGTGGGTAGTAGTTTGCCGGAACGCACTACTCTCTGGCTGTTCGCGGCATTTTTCCTCGCGTTCGCCGTGAAGGTGCCGATGTTCCCGTTTCATACGTGGCTTCCCGATGCGCACGTCGAGGCACCGACAGCCGGCTCAGTGATCCTCGCCGGCATCATGCTGAAGATGGGAACGTTCGGATTCCTGAGGTTCGCGCTGCCGCTATTCCCAGGCGCGGCGATGAACCCGACCATCAGGATGATCATTCTGATCCTGGCGGTGATCGGAATCATCTATGGGGCGCTGGTGGCAATGGTCCAGCCGGACTTCAAGAAGCTGGTGGCGTATTCGTCGGTCAGTCACCTCGGGTTCGTCATGCTCGGGATCTTCGCGCTCACGCTTCAGAGCGTGCAGGGCGCGCTGATGGTCATGATCAACCACGGAATATCGACGGGAGCCTTGTTCCTCCTCGTCGGCATCATCTATGAGCGCAAGCACTCACGCATGATCGACTCCTATGGGGGAATTGCGCGCGTGGTGCCAATGTTCGCCGCAATCCTCACATTTGTCTCGCTCAGCAGTATTGGGCTTCCCGGCACGAATGGATTCGTCGGAGAATTCCTTGTCCTGCTCGGAGCGTTCCGGACCTATCCTGTTCTGGCGGTCATCTCGACCACCGGAGTGATTTTCGCCGCCGCGTACCTCCTCTGGGCGATTCAGCGGATTCTCTTCAATCCGCTCGATAAGCCTGAGAACGCAACGCTGACGGATCTCAGCAGGCGCGAGCTCGCGCTGATGGCGCCTCTCATCGCGGCGATCATCTGGCTCGGCATCTATCCCGCGCCCGTGCTGCGCCGGATGGAGACTTCGGCCCAGCAGCTCGTGAATCGTGTCGAAAGCGGATCGAGTGTTTCTCGCGTGACGGAGGCAGGGCGCTGATGCAATTCGACCTCAGCATGCCGGCACAGCTTTCAAGCGCGCTCGGCCCCGATCTGCTTTTGATGGGCGGCGCGATGGTATTGCTCCTCTGGTCCGGATGGCGGCGGGAGAGCGACGCACACCAGCGGAGCGTCGGAATTCTCAGCATGGCGCTGTGCGTGCTCACGATGATCGCGGTCGGATATTACGCGTACCGCGGGTACACCGCGACCAACGGCGTCATCGCCGTCGATAATTTCCGCTGGGCGGCTGACGAGATTTTGCTGATCGCCACGCTCGGCACCATTGCGATGTCGCTCGACTACAACAGGCGCGAAGGAATTACTCCGGGCGAGACGCACGTGCTGCTCCTGTTGTCGACGTCGGGAATGATGATGCTCGCCGCGGCCCGCGATCTCATCATCGTCTTCCTCGGCATCGAGATGATGTCGATCGCGATTTACGTTCTGGTCGGGATGAATCGCCGGCGCGAGCGGTCTGCCGAGGGAGCGATCAAGTACTTCCTGCTCGGGGCATTCTCGACCGCGTTCCTCGTTTACGGTATTGCGCTCGTATACGGGGCAACCGGTGCGACCAACTTCGAGGCGATCAGGGCGAATATCATCCGCTTCGATCTGGCTCACAGCGGGCTCTTGCTCGTCGGCATCGCATTGCTGCTCGTGGGCTTCGGGTTCAAGGTCGCGGCTGCGCCGTTCCACATGTGGGCGCCGGACGTCTATGAGGGCGCCCCGACTCCTGTCACGGCCTACATGGCCGCGGCCGTCAAAGGTGCCGCCTTCGCGGCGTTCTTCAGGCTCTGGCTGGAAGCGTTTCCGACCTTGCTTTCCACCTGGCATGAAGCGGTGTGGTGGCTGGCGGCTCTCACCATGATCGTCGGCAATCTCGTCGCTCTCCAACAGAAGAACATCAAGCGTCTCCTCGCGTACTCGAGCATCGCGCACGCCGGATACATCCTGGTCGCGCTGGTGGTCGGCACGACGCTGGGCAGCTCCGCGTTCATGTTCTACCTGTTCGCCTATACGATGGCTACGCTTGGCGCGTTCGGTGTGATCGTCGCTCTTGGCTCCTCCGGCGAGGACAACATGAGCGTCGAGGAATACGCCGGACTTTGGAGCGTCAGGCCAGGACTCGCCGTGGCGATGGCGGTCTTCATGCTGGCCCTCCTCGGTTTTCCGATTTTCGGAGGCATCGGGTTCTTCGCGAAATGGTATGTCCTTCAGGCTGCACTGCAGGCGCCATTTCCGCAGACCAGGCTTGCCGTGCTTCTCGTGGTGACCAGCCTGGTGAGCGCGGGGTACTATCTCTACGTCGTCATGGTGATGTTCATGAAGCCCCGAGCGAGCACGGCCGTGTTGCCAGACCGCACTGGCGGCTGGACGCGGATCGTGGTGTGGGGGTCCGCGGCTGTCATACTCATTTTCGGACTTTTCCCTGACGCCATCGTCTCCCTCACGCGCCAGGCCACTCCGGCGGTGAGCAGAGAGGTCGCACAGAGATCGCGGTAGCGATTTCCATGGCACTGTCGCGCGAGATTTTTCGCGAGTACGACATCCGGGGCATCGCCGGAAAGGATCTCACTGAGGAAGTCGCGTCCGCGGTAGCGGGCGCCTACGCCCAGTTCATGCGCGAGAAAGGCGTAAAGGGGGCGCTCGCAATCGGACGCGACAACCGTCCAAGCGGCGAGCACCTGCACCGCGCGCTGGTGGCTGGGCTTCTTTCGAGCGGCGTCGACGTGGTGGACATCGGCATCGTTCCGACACCCCTCGAGTATTGGTCGCAGCACAAGCTCGACGTCGTTGGCGGGATCCAGATCACGGGCTCCCACAACCCGCCCGAATACAACGGCTTCAAGCTGGGGCTCGGAACAGGCTCAGTTTATGGCGCCGACATCCAGCACATCTACGAGCTCGCGGTGGCGGGCAAGTTTCCGGCGGGTAAGGGCACGCTTCGGAAGGAAGACGTCATCGACCGGTACATCGACGACATCGCCGGACGCGTCGGCAAGCTCACGCGCGACCTGAAGGTGGTCATCGATTGCGGCAATGGTGCGGGCGCACTTGTGGCGCCGAAGCTTTTTCCCAGGCTGGGAATCGAGCCACGGTGCCTCTTCTGCGAGAGCGACGGAACTTTCCCGAATCACCATCCGGATCCCACAGTTCCCAAAAACCTCGAGGATCTCATTGCCGCCGTCAAAGAGGATCGAGCCGATGTCGGAATCGCGTTCGACGGCGACGCCGATCGCATCGGCGTGATCGACAACGCCGGGGAGATCATCTGGGGCGACTACCTTCTCATCATCTATGCGCGCGACGCTCTGGCGCGGACGGGAAAAGGGCAGTCGATCGTGTTCGACGTAAAGGCCTCGCAGGCGCTTCCGGAGGCCGTCGAGAAGGCTGGCGGAATACCGGTGATGTCGAAGACAGGCCACTCGCTGATTGAACGGAAGATGCACGAGACGCACGCTCCGGTCGGTGGAGAGATGTCCGGGCACATGTTCTTCGCGGAAGGATACTATGGCTTCGACGATGCGCTCTACGGAGCCGCGCGGCTTCTCCACATCATTGCCGATTCGGGCAAGTCGCTTAGAGATCTGCTGGCGGATGTCCCCCGCTTCGTCTCGACACCCGAGATTCGCGTCGAGTGTCCCGATGCCATCAAGTTCGGCGTTGTCGAAGAAGCGAAGAAGTACTTCGGGTCGAAGTACGAGGTCCTGACTGTCGACGGCGTGCGTGTTCTGTTCGGGGATGGGTGGGGCCTGATCCGCGCCTCCAATACTCAGCCGGTTCTGGTTATGCGATTCGAAGCCCGCACAAAGGAGCAGCTCGAGCGGATTCAGTCCGAAATGCAGGGCTGGCTTCGCGCCAAAGGCGTCAAGGTTTGATGTGATGACCGCTACCCGCAGGCGTCTCCTCATCGGAGTCGTCATCGCGGCTGCACTGCTCGTCGGCGGACGCGCGGCGTCCGCTTTCTATGCCGACTACGCGTGGTATGCGGCACTCGGGGCGACGCCTCTGTGGAGCGAGCGCTCGGGAGACATCCTGCTCATCTACGGCATCGGGTTCGTCATCGCGGTGCTGGTTGCCTTCCTGAATCTCTCCGTGCTGGGCAGAAGCATTGGTGTGCTGACATTGCCGAGGCGGCTCGCCAACGTCGAGTTCGGCGAAGCGGTCCCCCGCAAGTACATCGACAGGTTCGCGCTTCTCCTTTCGGTAGGGATCGCCGGGGCGGTGACCCCGGCACTTCCGTCGTGGACCTCACTCGCCCTCGCGAAGCTCGGCGTCAAGTTCCGGGAAAGCGATCCCTACTACCAGCACGATCTCTCTTTTTACACGACATGGCTTCCATTCGAGAAGGCTGTGTACACATGGGCAATGCTGCTTACAGTCGGCGTGTCGATCGTGGTAGTGATTCTCTATTCGCTCACTCCGAGTTTGCGATGGGAGCGCGCCGGGCTGCAAATGAGCGCCCGCGTGAGGCGCCACCTCAGCGTGCTCGCTGCTCTGCTGCTGCTGATCACGGTGTGGAGCTACCGCCTGGAATCGTACGATCTTCTCACTCACGGTAGCGGGGAGCAGGGAGTCTTCTCGTACGTGGATCACCAATGGCTGCTCCCGGGGTTGCTGCTTCTTTCGATTGCTACTGCCGCTGTAGCGATCACGGTTCTGCTGAGCGGCTGGACCGGCCAGCTCCGTACGAGCTTCGTCGCCGTCACCGCGATCGTCATTCTATCCGCAACGATCCAGGAATTCGTCCCGCTGCTCGTCCGCAGGTTCACGCCGCGGGAGATTCAGATGCTGCAGGAGCGGCCCTATATGGCAACTCGCGCTGAATTCACGCGACGCGCGTATACGGTGAGCCCCACATCGGCTGAAGCGCTTCGCAATTCCGCGGTCTCCGCGGCGCTCGACAGCGTGGTCACCAGCTCGGCTGGCCAGCAGCTCCTGCGACAGGACTCCCTCGCATATCCGGGCGCCCGGGGACTGGTCGTCGTAACAGATCCACAGCTCGATGTCGCAGGACAACGGCTGGGAGATGGACTGACGCGCCTGGCAAACGCGTGGGCGTATCAATCCTTCGATCTGCTCTCAGATTCGGTTCCGCGGCGCGCCAGACTCGTGACCGTGAGAGATGTGCGAAACAGAGTGCGTGCGCTCGCGCCCGCCTTCGCGCAGGGAAGCAGGATCGAGCCGATGTTTCACGCCGACACTCTCTACTGGAAACTCGAATTGTATTCCGCTTCATCGGACTACCCCCTCAGCCGGCACTATGTATTCGGCGGAGAGGATCGCAGCTATTTCAGGCATGCCTCGACGGCGCTGGTCAACGCGCGGACGGCGCGGGTGATGTTTGCGGCAGATGCCTCACCCGATCCGATCGCTCAGGCGTGGATGACAGCCTTTCCAAATTCCGCCGATTACCGGGCGCCTGGAATCGTCCGAGAGCTGACGACTACTCCCTGGTCTCCCGTTGCACCGGAGCCGTCGCCGGCAGCAGACGATTCAACCTTCAGAGCCGCCGTGACCCGCCTGTACAACCGCATGCGGGCGGCCCTGGCGGCAGCTGACCTCAAGGCCTTCGGGAACGCATACGACTCGCTTGGCGCCCTCATCTCCCCTTCGCGCTGATGACGGAAAAACGAACCGCGGTAATAGCAGTCGGCGGCAACGCTCTCTCGCCACCGGGAGAGCATTCTACCATCGCCGATCAGTTCCGACACACGCGTGAGAGCCTGGGGCCGATCGTCGACTTTGCGCTCGAGGGCTGGCGGGTCGTTGTGGTACATGGAAACGGGCCTCAGGTCGGCGACGAGCTCGTCAGAAACGAGAAGGCGCGAAGCGAGGTGGCCCCCCTTCCACTCGGCGTGCTCGTCGCAGGGACTGCGGGCTGGATCGGCTACATGCTTCAGCAATCGCTCGAGAACGCGTTGCGGAAAGCGGGTAACTCGAGGGACGTCGTCACGGTGCTCACGCAGGTCGAAGTCGCGTCCGATGATCCGGCCCTCAGGGATCCCAAGAAATTCATCGGTCACGGTCTCTCCGCCGCTCGCTCTCGTGAGCTGAGGGCGGAAGGGCATCCCGTGAAGAAAGACGCGAAGGGCAATTTGAGACGCGTTGTGGGGAGCCCGAAGCCTCTCGCAATACACGAGCTTCCCTCGATCCGCGCACTGCTCGAGCGGGACACGGTGGTCATCGCGTGCGGAGGAGGCGGGATTCCGATATACCGCGACGCGGTTCTTGGATTGGAGGGCGTGGACGCCGTCGTCGACAAGGATCTCGCCGCCGCGGTTCTGGCCAGAGAGCTTGGCGCCGGATTGTTCCTGATTCTCACGGACGTCGATGCAGTTTATACTGGGTGGGGCACGGAACAGCAGCGCGCGATCAGCTCGATGAGCGTCGCTGAAGCGGGCCGGCTTGCGAGCGAAGGCGCGTTTGGCGAGGGAAGCATGGCACCCAAAGTTGCGGCGGCCGCGGACTACGTGCGTCGAACACAGGGGCGTGCCATTATTACTGAGCTCAGCAAGGGAAGGGCGGCAGTGCAGGGCGTTGGCGGTACTGAAATCATTCCGTAACGGCAACTTTCAAATCCGACGATCCGCGTCTACGCACGCGTTTGGAGCAAGAGTGAACATCCACGAGTACCAGGCAAAGGAGATTTTCCGGAAGTACGGCATCCCGATCCCGCCGGGTGAGGTTGCAAGCACCCCGGAGGAAGCCGAAGCGATCGCGCGAAAATTCGGGACGACGGTCGTAGTCAAAGCGCAGGTTCATGCCGGAGGTCGCGGCAAGGCAGGCGGCGTCAAGCTGGCGAAGACGCCACAGGAAGCGAAGGCCGTCGCGGCTCAGATACTCAAGTTGATCATCAAAGGTCTTCCCGTGCAGAAGGTCCTTGTCACGCCCGCGGCGGACATCGCGAGCGAGGCGTACGTCGGCGTGATCATCGATCGTGCTTCCAAGCGCGCGGTTTTGATGGCGAGTCCCGCCGGCGGCATTGACATCGAGGAGGTGGCGGCCAAGACGCCGGACAAGATTCTTCGGCATGCGGTCGATCCGCGCTACGGCCTTCAGATGTTCGAAGCGATGCAGGTGGCGTTTTTCCTCTACTCGGACATGAGACAGGTCCGGCCGGCCGCAAAGATTCTTCAGCAGCTGTACAAGGCGTTCTCCGACAACGGTGGGTCGCTCGCCGAGATAAACCCGCTCGTCACGACGCCCGCCGGGGATGTGGTGGCGCTCGACGCCAAGATGGTCATCGACGACAATGAGCTGGATCGACGTCCGGATCTCGCGGCCTTGCGAGACGAATCCTCCGAGGACCCAAGCGAGGTCGAGGCGCGAAAAGCGAGCCTCACCTTCATCAAGCTCGAGGGTAATGTCGGCTGCGTCGTCAACGGAGCCGGACTCGCGATGGCGACGATGGATCTCGTCAAGTATTACGGCGGCGAGCCGGCCAACTTCCTCGACATCGGCGGATCATCGAATCCGGAGAAGGTCGTCGCTGCACTTCGCATCATCACGCGCGATCCCAGCGTCAAGACCATTCTCTTCAACATCTTCGGCGGCATCACGCGCACCGACGACGTCGCCAACGGAATCGTTACCGCGATCAAACAGCGTCCGCTCAAGGTTCCCCTCGTGATCAGGCTCACCGGGACCAACGAAGAGATCGCCGTCAAGATCCTGAAGGAGAACGGTCTCTCCGCGATGACCGATATGGACGAAGCCGTCAAGAAGGCGGTGGCTCTCGCGACTGGAGGAAAGGCCGCGTGAGCATCTTCATCGACAAGAATACTCGCCTTCTCGTTCAGGGCATCACCGGCCGCGACGGGTCCTTCCACACCAAGCAGATGATGGAGTATGGAACCCAGGTGGTCGCCGGCGTCACGCCCGGCAAGGGCGGCCAGAAGTTCGAGGGCAAAGTTCCCATCTTCAACACCGTCGCCGACGCAATGAAGAACGCCGGCGTCAACGCGACTGTGATTTACGTGCCCCCGGCGTTCGCGGCCGACGCGATGATGGAAGCCGCCGACGCTGGAATTCCCTTCATCGTCTGCATCACGGAAGGCGTTTCGGTCCTCGATATGACGAGGGTGTATCCCTACGTAAAGGAGCGAGGCTCGCGACTGCTGGGACCCAACTGTCCCGGACTCATCTCGCCGGGCGCATCGAAAGTCGGGATCATCCCCGGGAGCATCTGCACGCCGGGCCCGGTGGGACTGGTGAGTCGGTCAGGGACCCTCACCTATGAGGTCGTGTTCCAGATGACGCGGGCGAAGATCGGTCAGACGAGCTGCGTCGGGATCGGAGGTGACCCGATCAATGGAACCAACTTCATCGATTGCCTCGACGCGTTCGAGAAGGATCCGGCGACGATGGCGGTCGTCATGATCGGCGAGATTGGCGGCACGGATGAACAGGAAGCAGCTCGCTTCGTTCGCGAGAAGATGAAAAAGCCCGTTGTCGGCTTCATCGCCGGACAGACGGCTCCGCCGGGACGCCGAATGGGTCACGCTGGTGCGATCATCTCCGGTTCCGCTGGCACGGCTGCGGAGAAAATGCAGGCATTCGAAGAAAACGGTGTGGGCGTGGCCAAGCGTCCCATCGACGTCGTGGATTTACTCAAACGCGCAATGCGCTAGGACAGAACAGATAAATGGCCGGCAACAGAACCCTCACAATCGTCAAGCCCGACGCCTTCAACTCAGTGAAGGGCGGACAGATCATCGCTCACCTGGAGAAAGCGGGCTTCAAGGTCATCGCCACGCGCGTGATGCGACTCACGGAGCAGCAGGCGCAGGCGTTCTACGCGGTCCATCGGGAACGCCCCTTCTTCGCCCCACTCGTTCGCTTCATGACGTCGGGCAAGTGCATGCCCATGGTGCTCGAGCGCGCTGACGCCGTCGCAACGCTGAGAAAGGTCATTGGCGCGACCGATCCAGCGGAGGCGGAAGCGGGCACGGTCCGAAAGCTCTACGCCGAGTCGAAGGAGCGAAACGCGATCCACGCCTCTGATTCGGACGAGAACGCGGATCGCGAATCGAGATTCTTCTTCCCCGAGGCAGAGCTGGTCTAGCTCGCCCATTTAGTTGCTTTGTAGCCCGCAGCCGCAGGCCGTTCCGCCGACAGCCGCTAGCGGGTACTCTTGAGTTAAAAAGTCAGAGAAAAAAAGCCGTTCGCCGCACTGGAAGGCCGGTCATAAACCCGCTAGGTTAAAGGGCTTATGCTGTCCTTTGACATACGCTCACTGGAGACAAAAGCCGCCCAGGTGGACGGTGAGCTTCCGCCGGACGATCCTGTCTGGGAAGAAGCCGATGTTCGTCCGGAAGGCGCTATCACGGTCACCGGAAGACTGTCGCATGCGGGTGAAGGAAGATTCTACTTCGCGGGCCGCATCGACGGTGGGATCGTGCTTCCTTGCCGCCTCTGTCTGGAAGAAGTGAGCGTCGAAGTCGACGAAGAGGTACACTTCCTGTTGGCCGAGATCGGAGCAGACGAAGCTGATGATCCGGACGTGTATCTCTACGATCCGAACGCCAGGATGCTCGATCTCCGGGGAGCGGTGAGAGAGACATGGCTGCTCACGGCTCCGGCTTACGTTCAATGCCGGGAAGATTGCAAAGGGCTGTGCGCAACATGTGGTACGAATCTCAATGAAAGCAGCTGCAACTGTACGCCGACAAAGACCGAGTCGCGCTGGGACGCGTTGCTCAAACATCAAGGCAAAGCCCACTAGCTCCTCATACACCTCCAACGAACTGAACCATGGCCGTCCCGAAGCGACGCACCTCCAAGAGAAAAAAGCGCGCACGCAACACGCACAAAATCGCGCCTGCGATCGTCATCCAGAAGTGTCCACGCTGTCAGAGCATGAGGCGTCCGCATCACGTGTGCGCGGAATGCGGATACTATGATGGCGAACAGCGAGTAGAACCGAAGGAAGCGTAGTTTGGCGCGAATAGCATTGGACGCTATGGGGGGGGATTTCGCTCCCACAGCGACAATTGCCGGCGCTTTACTCGCCCTGATGGAGCTCGACGGCGCGCACACCGTACAGCTGGTCGGGCAAACTTCGGTAATCGAGTCCCAGCTCAAGAGCCTGCTCACTGGTGAGCTCGCGGCTGCCGCGAAGGCCCGCGCCCGGATCGAGATCGTCGAGGCGCCCGACATCGTCGCGATGTCGGAGAAGCCGACCGCGGCACTTCGGAAAAAGCCGAACAGCTCTATGATCGTCGGCCTCAAGCTTCAGGGCGATGGAAAATCCGACGCGTTCGTTTCGGCGGGCAACACCGGTGCGCAGATGGCCGCGTCCGCAATGCTGCTCAAGCTTCAACCGGGCCTCACGCGTCCCGCTATCGCGACCGTATTCCCGACAGCCCGCAATCCGGTTATCGTCCTGGATTCGGGCGCCAACGTAGACTGCTCGACCAGAGAGCTCGTGCAGTTCGCGTGGCTTGGGGCGGTTTACGCTGAATGCGTTTTCGGCCGCCATAATCCTTCGATCGGGCTCCTCTCAATTGGAGAGGAGCCGGAGAAGGGAAACGCAGTGGTGAAGGAAGCACACGTGCTTTTCCAGAAAGCCGGATTCAACTTCCATGGGAACCTCGAAGGCCGGGATCTTCCCGCTGGCGCGAGCGAGCGCGGACCTTTCGACGTCGTCATCTGCGACGGCTTCGTCGGGAACGTGGTGCTGAAGTTCTATGAAGCAGTGGCGCCGATGATAGTCAAGATGCTCAGCGAGCATCCAGGCATCGACGCTGAGCATGTGAAGGCAGCACTCAAACCGTTCGATTCCACCAACTACGGCGGCGCGCCGCTCCTCGGTGTGCGCGGCGTCAGCATCATCTGTCACGGCAACTCGCCGCCGCGCGCGATCAAGAATGCGATCAGCGTCGCTGTGCGCGCAGTGGAGACACGGATGAACGACGAGATCGGAAGGAAGCTCGAAGCGGCTGAGCCCATGATCAACCCCGTCGCGGCGACCGCATGAAGAGACCAGTCGCCGCCGTCGTCGGCACCGGACGCGGAGTGCCCGCGCACGTGATGACGAATCACGACTTTGCGGCCATCGGAATCGAGACGTCGCACGAATGGATCTTCGAGCGGAGCGGCATCGTAGAGCGTCGGATTGCGAGGGACGGTGAGACCACCTGTTCCATGGCGTCGGATGCGGCCCGCAAGGCGATGACAGCCGCCAACGTCCAATCGGGCGAGATCGACCTTATCGTACTCAGCACTGCTACCCCGGACAGGCTGCTGCCATCGACGGCTGTCGATATCCAGGCGGAGCTCGGTGCCACGCGCGCGGCCGCGTTCGATGTGTGCGCCGCATGCACGGGGTGGTTGTACGGAATGGCCACCGCCGAAGGATTGATCATGTCCGGCGGCGCGGAGACGGCGCTCGTCATTGGGTCGGAGAAGATGAGCGCGATCGTCGACTGGAAGGATCGCTCCACTTGCGTTCTCTTCGGAGACGGGGCAGGCGCGGTCGTCCTCAGACGTACCCGCTCCCACGACAAGGGAATTCTTTCGTCCTATATGCGCAGCGATGGCAAGCTGGCGGACCTGCTCTATCGCCCCGAAGGGGGCGCAACTACGCCGATGTCGGCCGATGTGCTCGAGAAACGCTCACACCTCGTGAGGATGGCCGGTCGCGAAGTCTTCAAGCACGCAGTACGCTCGATGGCCGATGCCGCCGACCGCGCGCTCGACGGGGCAAAACTCACGGGATCCGACATCGATCTCCTGATTCCGCACCAGGCAAACGTCCGCATTATCGAGGCGACCGCCAAGCACGCCGGAATTCCGATGGAAAAGGTCTACGTGAACGTCGATCGCTTTGGCAACACGTCGTCCGCGTCGATTCCCATCGCTCTCGACGAATGCGTTCAGTCGGGAAGAGTCAAAGAGGGCACGACCGTGATGATGGTCGCATTCGGCGCCGGATTCACCTGGGCGTCGATGATCATCCGCTTCTAGGGCAGTGGATATCGTACTCCTCTTTCCCGGCCAGGGCTCGCAAAAGCCAGGCATGGGTAAGGACCTCGCCGACGCGTTTCCTGTCGCGCGAGGAGTGTTCGGCGAAGTCGATGCCGCGCTCGGCACGGATTTGAGCCGCCTTTGCTTCGAGGGGCCCGCCGACGAGCTCACCGCAACCCGCAACGCGCAACCAGCGCTCTTTGCGCACGGCGCTGCTGTCTGGGCGTTGACCAAAGATGCCCTGCGTCCCCATGTGCGCGCTGCTGCCGGACACTCACTCGGCGAATTCACCGCGTATCATGCCGCCGACGCCGTGAGTCTCCCCGGCGCAGCGCGGCTGGTGAGACGGCGTGGAGAGCTGATGTTCGACACCGGCAAGTCGCGACCCGGCACCATGGCGGCGATTCTCGGCACCACCACTACTCCCGTCGAGGAATTGTGCAGGCAGGCGAGCAGGGAGGCAGGCCTGGTGGTGCCCGCGAATTTCAACACCGATGAACAGGTCGTGATCTCGGGAGAGATTGCCGGCGTTGAGAGAGCGATGGAGCTCGCGAAGGAGGCCGGCGCCAAGCGCGCAGTCAAGCTTCCGGTAAGCGGAGCCTTTCACTCGCCCCTGATGGAGCCTGCCGTAGTCGGACTCACGGACGCAATTGCGACATCCGCGTTCACAGATCCGGTTTTTCCGGTTTTCTCCAACGTGACCGCCGAAGCATCTACCACGGCGGTCGACGCAAAGGATCTCCTGCTGCGTCAGCTTACGTCGCCCGTCCGGTGGTCGACAGAGATGCGAAACATCGCCGCGCGGTTTCCGGACGCGCTCTACGTGGAGATGGGACCAGGCAACGTGCTCACCGGCCTGATGGGCCGGCTGGTCAAAGGCGCTCGCACGGTCTCCTGCGGAACGGGCGCGGAAGTGGAAAAACTTCTCCAGATGGCAGCCTGATGAAGATCGACCTGACGGGAAAGAACGCCCTGGTCACGGGGAGCACCCGCGGAATCGGGCGAGCGATCGCAGAGGCTTTCGCCGAATCGGGAGCACGCGTAGCAGTCGTGGGACGCGATCAGGCCCGTGCCAACGAAGCCGCGGCCGCGATCGGGAAAAACGCCATGGGGTTCGCTGCCGATGTCAGCGACACGGCCGCAGTGACGAAGCTCGTCGACCAAGTGGAGAAGGCCTTCGGCTCGATCGACATTCTCGTCAACAACGCCGGCATCACGCGGGACAATCTCGTGATGCGGCTCAAGGACGACGATTGGGATGCGGTCCAGAACGCCAACCTCCGGGGCGCGTTTGCTTCAATCCGGGCGGTATCGCGAGGGATGATGAAGAAGCGCGGCGGCCGAATCATCAACATCGCGAGCATCGTGGGAATCATCGGCAACAAGGGGCAGGCGAACTACGCCGCCAGCAAAGCCGGACTCATCGCCCTCACCAAATCGGTCGCGAAGGAGCTCGGTTCGCGCAATATCCTTGTCAACGCGGTGGCTCCAGGGTTCATCGAGACCGAAATGACCGCCGCGATGACTCCTGAGGCCCGCGAGGCTCTGGGCAAACAGATTGCACTTGAACGCCTGGGTTCGGCCCAGGACGTCGCCTCTATGGTAGCCTTCCTCGCCTCCGATCTTGCCTCATACATCACTGGGCAGGTCTTCGTCGTGGACGGGGGGATGGTGATGTAACTTTGTATCAGATATTCGCTTAGGTATATTTGTCGACACCACCACAAACGCGAGGAAATCCATCCAATGGCCGACAATTCGAATAAGGTCAAAGACATCATCGAGAAAGAGCTCGGTGTTGAGCGGGAAAAGCTGACCAACGAGGCGAGCTTCATCGAGGATCTCGGTGCCGACAGCCTTGATATCGTCGAGCTCGTGATGGAGTTCGAGAAAGAGTTCAACATCGACATTCCTGATGAAGACGCCGAGAAGCTGCGCACCGTGGGTGATGCGCTTGGCTATCTGAACCAGAAGGTCGGAGCGTAATGAAGAGAAGAGTCGTCGTCACTGGCATGGGGGCGATTACCCCCGTGGGCAACGATGTGGCGACGACCTGGCAGGCCCTGATCGACGGGAAGTCAGGCACCGCCCCGATCACGAAGTTCGACGCGTCGAACTTCCCGGTTCGCTTTGCGGCCGAAGTGAAAGGCTTCAACCCGCTCGACTACATGGATCGCAAGGAAGCCAAACGCGCGGATCCATATACGCAGTACGCGGTCGCGGGCGCACGCCAGGCGATGACCGATGCAAACCTCGTCGAGCGCAACGGCATGGACCCCGACCGTATCGGGGTCATCATCGGCAGCGGCATCGGCGGACTCAAGAGCTTTGAGGAACAGCACGACGTCTATCGAGAACGCGGGGTCGGAAAGATTTCTCCGTTCTTCATCCCGATGTTCATCGCGGATATCGCGGCCGGTATTGTCTCCATGCAGTTCAACGCCAAGGGTCCAAACTACGCCACTGTCTCAGCTTGCGCGACTAGTGCTCATGCAATAGGTGATGCCTACCGCACGATCCAGTATGGCGATGCGGATGTCATGATAACGGGCGGAGCCGAGGCCACCGTAACCCCAATGGCGATTGGCGGATTCGCCAACATGAAAGCCTTGTCGGAGCGGAACGACAGCCCTGAAACTGCTTCGCGCCCATTCGACGCGACACGGGATGGCTTCGTCATGGGCGAGGGGGCGGGAATCCTGATCCTCGAAGAGCTGGAGCACGCGCTCAAGCGTGGAGCGAAGATTTACGCCGAGATCGTCGGGTATGGCGCGACGGGCGATGCTTACCACCTGACAGCGCCGGCTCCGGATGGTGAGGGCGCACAGAGAGCCATGAAGCGGGCATTGAAGGATGCCGGCCTCGAGCCGAAGGACATTCAGTACATCAATGCTCACGGCACATCGACTCCGGCGAACGACTTCAACGAGACGCGGGCGATCAAGGCTGTCTTCGGCGAGCATGCCAAGACCGTAAACGTCAGCTCGACCAAGTCGGCAACCGGCCACATGCTCGGCGCGGCCGGAGCGGTAGAGGCTGTCGTCAGCGCGATGGTCGTCGGCCACGGGATCATTCCTCCGACGATCAACTACCACAATCCCGATCCCGAGCTCGACCTCAACTACACACCCAACAAGAGCGTCAAGCGGGACGTCGACGCGGTACTCAGCAACAGCTTTGGCTTTGGTGGGCACAACACCACCCTCGCCATCAGACGCTACCGGAGTTAGACACATGACCTCCGAGATCTCGCTGGACCTCCGGAAGATCACGGATCGCGACCTGAGAGCGGTGGGGGAGAAGGTGGCTTCCCACACTCGTCTCTCTAATGCCGATGCGGAGCTGCTCTTCACCTCGCCCGATCTACTCGGGGTCGGGATGCTCGCCGACTTCGCGAATCGTCGGATGCACGGTGACGTCGTGACGTTCGCGGCCAATCAGCATATCAATCCGACGAATGTCTGCTATCTGCGCAAGACCTGTGTCTTCTGCTCCTTTGCGCGACTGCCGAAGGAAGAGGGAGCGTACCACTACACGCTCGACCAGGTGTTCGCCGAGGCGGAGACCGCCGCCAATGGGCTGACGAAGGAGTTCCATATCGTCGGCGGGCTCGACATGAAGGCGGGCCTCCAGTACTACAGCGATATGTTCCGCGGGCTCAAGTCACGCTATCCGCACGTGCACATCAAGGCACTCACGGCGGTCGAGATCGCGCATATCTCCCGCATCGACAAGATGTCGATTGAGGACGTTCTCATCGCGCTGCGCGAAGCCGGCCTCGACACGCTGCCCGGCGGCGGCGCTGAAGTGTTCGGAAGAGGCGTGCGGATGACGATCGCCGACAAAAAGCTCGCGGCCGAGGACTGGATCGACGTCCACCGCACGGCGCACCGGTTGGGTATCCGCTCAAACTGCACGATGCTGTACGGCCACGTGGAATCGATCACGGACCGCGTCGAGCATCTTGCCATGCTTCGCGACCTGCAGGACGAGTCCCACGGATTTCTCGCCTACATCCCGCTCGCGTATCACCCCGACCACAACGAGCTGGGAATCGAGCTTGGCCGCGAGGGCACTGCCACCACCGGCTTCGACGACCTCCGCAATCTCGCCGTCGGCCGCCTCTTCCTCGACAACTTCGACCATATCAAGACACACTGGATCATGGTCACGCCATTTCTGTCGCAGACGTCTCTCGCCTTTGGCGTCAACGATCTGGAAGGAACGGTGGTTCGCGAGAAGATCTACCACGAAGCGGGCGCGCACACCGCTCAGGGATTGAGCCTCGACGAGATTCTCGATCTGATCAGATCGGCCGGCAAGATCCCGGCTGAGCGCGACTCCTTCTACAACATCCTGCGAGTGTTCGATCGCTCGGCGGCGGTTGCGGCCTGATGAGAATCGGGCGGATTCCCTACATCAACTGCTATCCGGTCTATGGCGCGATCGATCGGGGAGTCGTTCGTCTCGATGCTGAGCTCGTCGACGGAGTTCCCACCGATCTGAATCGAAGGATGAGCGCTGGCGACCTCGACATCAGTGTGGTGTCCGCCGTCGAGTACGCGCGCGACTCCGAGCGGTATCTGCTGCTGCCCGACCTGGCAATCTCATGCGACGGCCCTGTGCGAAGCGTGATGCTTTTCTCGAAGCGTCCGGCGGGCGAGCTCACTGCGCGAAACCTCATCGTGAGCAAGAGCTCGATGACCAGCGTCGCATTGCTCGAGCTGCTGTTCGAGAACGTGTGGCGCGCCAAGCCCCGCTTCGTCGCCGGCGATGCGGAGATCCGCGATGTGGTCGAAGCGAATGACGGCGCGGCCGATGCCAGACTCGTGATAGGTGACGCTGCGCTTGTGCTCGCCTCCAACCAGCGAGAGCGCTACCCGTACGTCTACGATCTGGGCCAGATGTGGAAAGAGTGGACGGGGCAGCCCTTTGTATTCGCCGTCTGGGTCGCGCAGCGCTCGTCCAACGTCAAGGAAGCGCTCATCGCACACGCGGGACTGATAGCTTCGCGCGACTGGGGTCTCAGGCATTTGCCCGAGCTGGCGGAACAGGCGCACCAGGCAACCGGTGTGAGCCTCGCCGTTTGTGCGGAGTATCTTTCAGGCCTTGATTACGGATTGTCGTACCCACACCTCGCCGGCCTCACCGAGTTCTATCGGCGGCTCGTCGAGCGCGGCAGAATTCCAAACGGAACTCTAACTTTTCTCCCCGCGGCATGAGCGAAACCCAAGAGCTTCTCGACTTCTACACGAACGCTCCGCTCCTCGAGCTGGGAGCGGCGGCGGATCGCGTGCGCCAGGAAAAGCATCCCGGAAACACGGTCACGTACATCATCGACCGCAACATCAACTACACGAACGTCTGCGTGGCGGATTGCGGATTCTGCGCGTTCGCGCGTCGTCCCAAGCACGGGGAAGGGTACACTCTCTCCTTCGAGCAGATCGGCGCCAAGATCGACGAGCTCAAAGCACTGGGCGGAGTCCAGATTCTGATTCAGGGCGGGCACAATCCGTATATCCCGTTCGAGTGGTATCTGGACCTCATGCGATACATCAAGCGCAATCATCCCATCCACATCCACGGCTTCAGCCCGAGCGAGATCGATTTCTTCGCCAAGCTTTTCCGGATGGAAGCCGTTGATGTTATACGTGAGCTCCGGAAAGCGGGCCTCGATTCCATTCCGGGCGGCGGTGGCGAAATCCTCGTGCAGCGCGTGCGTGACATCGTGGCGCCCAAGAAAGCGGGCGCCGACCGCTGGCTCGAGATCATGGAGCTCGCCCACAACGAAGGGATGAAAACTTCGGTCACGATGATGTATGGCCTCGGAGAAACGCTGGGCGAGCGTCTCGAACACCTTCAGCGGGTGAGGGACGTGCAGTCGCGCACGGGCGGATTCACGGCGTTCATCTGCTGGCCCCTACAGCCAGAGAACACTCCGACCATGTCGAACCAGCCGAAGACCGGTGCGACGGAGTATCTCCGGACTGTTGCATTCGCGCGCGTGGTGCTCGACAACGTTCCGAATCTGCAGTCGAGCTGGGTCACAATGGGAATGAAAATCGGCCAGATAGCATTGCGCTTCGGGTGCAATGACTTCGGCTCTCTCATGATCGAGGAAAACGTGGTATCGGCGGCGAATACCACACACCGCACTTCGACCGACGAGATGGAACGATTGATTCGGGACGCCGGATTTACTCCCGCCCGGAGAAAGCAGGACTACACCCTCATCGATCCGGTGACAGCAGTCCACGCGGATGCCGCGTGACTCCGAGCCAAATACCCGTGTCGGTGTCGGCTACGACTCCCACCGGTTCGCCGCCGGCCGCCCCCTAACCCTCGGCGGGGTTGTAATACCATCGGAAGTTGGTCTCCTTGGCCATTCCGACGCAGATGCGATCTGCCACGCCGTTACGGATGCAGTGCTGGGCGCCGCCGGTCTCGGTGACATCGGAGAGATGTTTCCCAACGCCGATCCGGCCAACAAGGACCGCGATTCGGTCGAAATGCTCGAGGCCGCCGTCCGACGGATCTCCGCCGCGGGCTATCGCGTTAATCAGGTCGACATAACGGTCATCACCGAGATGCCCAGACTTGCACCCCACCGGGAGAGAATCCGGGGGAGATTGGCCGCCGCGCTCGGTATCGATTCGGCGAGCGTGAGCGTCAAAGGGAAGACCAACGAAGGCATGGGTTGGATTGGGCGAAAAGAGGGCCTCGCCTGCATCGCCGTCGCCACCCTGAATGGAATTCGCTAGCGGATGATCGAGACAATAACCGGATGGCTTGGCGCTCTGCCTCTCGGATCTCTCTACATTGCGATAGCAGCATTATCGGCGTTCGAGAACTTCTTTCCGCCTTTTCCGTCCGACGCCGTAATCGCATTCGGCAGTTTTCTCGCGGACAGAGCACACGGGTCTGCCGTTACCGTTTTTCTGCTGGGCTGGCTCGGCAACGTTGCCGGCGCTGGCGTCACCTATTTTCTCGGGCGGAGATTCGGGTCAAAGGCCTTCCTGCGCCGGATCGAGAAGTACGCCGGCCCGGATGCCGAAGACAGAATCAGAAAGCTCCACAAGAAATACGGGTTCATGGGTCTGTTCGTGAGTCGGTTTCTGCCGGGCGTGCGAGCGATAGTTCCGCCGTTTGCCGGAGCAATGAAGCTGCCCGCCCTCAAGGTGATGCTCTCCGTCGCCAGCGCCAGCGGAGTCTGGTTCGCGCTGATTACGTTTCTGGCGTTCCGCGCCGGAGACAACTGGGATCTCGTCCAGCACTACCTCGTGCGCTCGGGTAAAGTCGCCGGAGCAATCGCGATCGGTATCGTGGTCCTGGCTTTCGGGATCTGGCTGTGGAAGCGCCACCTGAGAAAGCGTGAATAAGGGAGAGCTGGACGACGCCGTGGGGCGAGCATTCTACGTCGAACGGTTCGACGATTTTCTCGCCCTCGAGCAGGGCGCCTCCGTCCAGACCAGCAGCGCATACAAGCTCGACATCGCCAGGTTCGTGACCTACGCAAACGTCAAAGGCGCAAAGTCTCCAACCGACGTCGGCGCCCGCGTGCTTCGTGAGTTTGTCTATCACCTCAAGGATCTCGGCCTCGCTCCGGCGTCTATTCGGCGCAACATCTCCGCGGTTCGGACGTACTTCAAGTTCCTCCTTGGCGAAGGTCACGTGGTGCGCGACCCGAGCGAGCGTCTGGAGACACCAAAGAAGTGGCGAACGCTGCCCGACGTGCTGGGCGTGGATGAGATCGAAAAACTCCTCTCCGCGCCATCGCTGGATGAGCCGCTGGCGTTCCGGGATCGCGCGATGCTGGAGGTCGCGTACGGCGCGGGATTGCGCGTGTCGGAATGGATCTCGCTCGCTGTCCGCGACGTGCTGCTCCAGGATCATCTCGTGCGCGTATTCGGGAAGGGGGCGAAGGAGCGGCTGGTTCCGATTGGCCGCCGGGCGATTGGGGCGCTCGCGATTTATATGCGGGAGCTTCGTCCTACCCTCGAGAAAGGCGAAGGGAAGGGCATTCTGTTCCTCAATGCGCGCGGCCAGCCGCTCTCGCGCATGGGCGCCTGGAAAATCCTTCGCAAATATGTGGACCAGGCCGGCATCACCAAACCCGTATCCCCGCACACTCTGCGGCACTCTTTCGCCACACACCTGCTGGAAGGAGGCGCGGACCTGAGAGCGGTCCAGGAGATGCTTGGCCACGTGGACATTTCGACGACCCAGATATACACGCACGTAGATAGAGAGTACCTGCGTTCCGTTCATAAGCAATTCCATCCGCGCGCCTGAAGCCTGATGCCTTCTTCATTTAAGAACAGCAAAAAAGGTGAGTGGCACCTCCTACCTTTTGTTGCAGTTGCAGTCCCTTCGCCAGACTCTGCGCGCGCCATTCCAGCTCCAGGTTTCTAGATGCTCCTCGTCCTCGACAACTACGACTCCTTCACCTACAACCTCGTGCAGTACCTCGGCGAGCTTGGGGAGAATCCGATCGTGAAGCGCAACGATGAGATCACCGTCGAGGACATCGGTGCGATGGGGGTGAAGCGCATAGTGATCTCACCGGGGCCGTGCACACCCGCTGAGGCGGGAATAAGTGTTGCCGCGATCAAGCGCTGGGGCAAAACCATTCCGACTCTCGGGGTCTGTCTCGGCCACCAGGCGATTGGCGAGGCGTATGGAGGCAGGGTTGTGCGCGCCAAAACCCTGATGCACGGAAAGACTTCGCGAATCTCACACGACGGAAAGGGAATCTTCAAAAACATCCCCAATCCGCTCGAGGTGATGCGCTACCATTCACTCGTGGTGGAAACGGACTCGCTCCCGCCTGAGCTCGAGATTGTAGCCCGTGCGAGGGACGACCCCACCGAGATTCACGGAATCCGGCACCGTGCGCATCCTGTCTGGGGTGTGCAATTTCATCCTGAATCGATTCTTACCGAAAGCGGTAAGGAGATTCTTCGAAACTTTCTAACGATCGGACGATGAAGGCTCTCAATCTTGTTCTTCTCGCTGTCGCCGTCACGCCTTTCACCCGCGGGCTCGGTGCGCAGGAGACACCTCCTGCGCCCGACACGGGATATGTCGAGTACCACGAGTCGCCGATCTCGCTGCCTTTAGGCGTGGGCCTGCGGATGCCCAGCTACGATCGCGTCAATGGACTCACGATGCCATGGGGTCCCAAGATCGAGTTTGGGGACGGCAGGGTCGACCTCGACGCCATCGTCAGCTATCGCTCCAATCTCGGGAAGTGGGATCCTGCGCTCCAAGGCTCGATTCGGCCGAGCGATAATGATGAATTCAGCTTCTTCGCGGGAACCGGCACCTTTACAAATGACGCCTGGATCCGTGGAGACCTCGCAAATTCAGTCGCGGCCTTTTTCGTCGGTAGCGATGCCCGGAACTGGTACCGCGCAAACCGCGGGACCGCGCGCATCACGCACACATTCAATGGCACTGCGTTCACGGTAACGCCATTCATCGGCGGAAACATCGAGCGCGACTGGTCGACCGGGTCTTTAGCCCCGACCAAGTCGCCATGGAGCTTCTATGGCCGTAAGGGCAATCTCAAAATGAGAAGGCCGAATCCGCGCGTCGCGAAGGGAAGCATTACATCCGTAATTGGCGGAACCGGCATTCAGCTGGTGCGCGGGGGGCTGGAAGGGAATCTGGATACCCAGTTGGAGCAGTCGGTCCGTACTGCCCTCAAGCCTGACTGTGCCGGTGTCCCACCACTTGGACTCTGCGTCGAGCCGGTGCCCGACGACTCATTCACGCAGCTCACGCTGGACGCCAAAGTCACGTTTCCGACCTTTGGTAGCCAGACATTCTCGTTCAAGGGTCACGCGATTCTGACCAGCGGATCGGCCGCACCGGCTCAGCGATTCGGGTATCTCGGGGGCAGCGGAACCCTTGCGACGGTCAATCAGCTTGCGCTCGGCGGGGACCGCCTCCTGTTCGTCCAGGGAGACTATATGGTGCCGATTGAGCGGATTCAGCTCCCCTACCTTGGCGCTCCGTTCGTCGCGCTCAGGTACGCCGCGGGCAACGCCGGCGTCGGGCAGCTGCCGGCCCTAATCCAGAACTTTGGCGTCGGAGCGGGTGTCAGCTTCTTCCGGGTCGACTACAGCATCGATCCAGCGAGCAATCGCTCTCCGTTCTCCCGGAAATCGGCATTCTCAGCCGGAGTTTCGCTATCGCTCTGACAAGAGAAATGAGTTTGCTCCGGTCCACCCCCGTGGTATATTACTGAGCGTGACTTTTACATCGTGTCGCGCTAAAACGGGCGGGTAATGGGGACGCTAGTGGTAATTCCAGCGCGCCTCGGCGCCATGCGCCTCCCCCGAAAACCCCTTCGTCTTCTGTCCGGACTCCCCCTCATCGTCCGGGTCTGGCAAAGAATCTCCCAAATGAACGTGGCTGACGCCGTCGTCGTGGCAACTGACGACGACGCGGTCAGATCCGCCGTAGAGACGGCCGGGGCAGAATGTGTGATGACCAGCAGCGAGCACACGTCCGGAACAGAGCGCGTTGCCGAAGTTGCGGCCCAACCGCGATTTGAGCGCTTCAGCACGATCGTGAACGTCCAGGGTGACGAGCCGTTTATCGGTCCAGAAGCGGTGCGTGGTGCTGCTCAGCTTGTTGCCACCGCCAGATTCCCCCTCGGCACGGCGGCCTCGCGCGCCAGCCTGGAGATTCTGGATACGCCGAGTCTGGTGAAGGTGGTGGTCGCAGACGACGGACGGGCGATGTACTTCTCGCGTGCACCGATACCCTTTTTACGCGACAGGGCAGACGCGCCAAAGCTGGCCGAGCGGACGCTGCAGCACATCGGGGTATACGCATATTCGCGGGAGGCGCTTCGAGAATGGGTATCCCTGCCCCCTCATCCCCTGGAAGAAATCGAACGGCTCGAGCAGCTCAGGCCCCTGGCTGCTGGGCTGCCCATTGGCGTGGCCATCACTGGCGAAGCGCCGGCAAGCGGAATTGATACTGAAGAAGACCTGGCACGCGCCAATGCGCGCTGGGACGCCTTTATTGCAGGAGCGTTGATCAATGGAAGGTAGCTCTCAACAGACACGCTACATCTTCGTCACGGGCGGCGTCGTTTCATCGCTCGGAAAGGGGATCGCAGCGGCCTCCCTGGGACGACTTCTCGTCGAGCGCGGAATGCGCGTCACGATCATGAAGTTCGACCCTTATCTGAATGTGGATCCGGGGACGATGTCGCCGTTTCAGCATGGTGAAGTCTTCGTCACCGACGATGGGGCGGAGACGGATCTGGATCTCGGACATTACGAGAGGTTCATCGACCGGTCGCTTGCACAGGCGAACAACATCACGACTGGCCGCATTTATCTGAGCGTGATCACCAAGGAGCGCCGCGGCGAATACCTGGGCTCGACTGTCCAGGTGATTCCGCACGTGACCGACGAGATCAAGGGCGCGATGAAGCGACTGGCTCCCGACAGCGACGTCGTGATCGTCGAGATTGGCGGCACGGTCGGCGACATCGAGTCGCTGCCGTTCCTCGAGGCAATAAGACAGTTCCGCCACGAGATCGGACGCGAGAACGCGATCTTCATCCATTTGACGCTCGTGCCGTACATCGCCGCGGCTGGCGAAGTGAAAACCAAGCCGACGCAGCACTCGGTGCGCGAGCTGATGGAAATCGGAATCCAGCCCGATATCCTGATATGCAGGACGGAGCGCGCGCTCTCGGAAGAAGTGAAGCGCAAAATCGCGCTGTTCTGCAACGTCGAATTCGGCGCGGTGATCGAGAGCAGAGATGTTCCAACGATCTACCAGATTCCGCTGCTCTTTCACGAGCAGGGGCTCGACGAGCGCGTCATGCACAAGCTCGGCCTGCTTGGACGGCGCGCGCCTGACCTTTCCAAGTGGCGGACGATGGTGGAGCGGGTCCTCCAGCCGCACGGCCGAGTGAAAATCGCCGTGATCGGGAAGTACACCGGCCTGATCGACAGCTACAAGAGCGTGCAGGAAGCGCTCATCCACGGCGGGATTGCAAATGACGTCGGAGTGGATGTGTCGTGGCTGGCGAGCGATCTCTTCACAAATCGCGAAAAGACACGCGAGCTGCTCGCCGATTTCAACGGCATCCTGATACCCGGTGGTTTTGGCGTGCGCGGGGTCGAGGGGATGCTCGAGGCGATTCGCTACGCGCGTGAATCCGGTTTGCCGTTCTTTGGAATCTGTCTTGGAATGCAGACGGCGATCATCGAGTTCGCCCGCGACGTCATCGGCTTGTCCGACAGTCATTCCAGCGAGTTCGCTCCTGACTGCGACAACGCCGTCATCTCGTTGATGGAAGACCAGCAGCATGTCACCGACATGGGCGGTACGATGAGGTTGGGCGCCTATCCATGCCGGCTCGGAGTGGGAACTCAGGCTGCTGCTATCTACGGAGCGCCACAAGTGAGCGAGCGACACCGCCACCGTTACGAGGTGAACAACAAGTATCGAGACCAGTTCATCGAGCACGGACTCAACCTGAGCGGCCTCTCCCCCGACGGATCCCTCGTCGAGATGGTGGAGCTCCAGACCCACCCATGGTTTATCGGCTGCCAGTTCCATCCCGAGCTTCAATCCCGTCCCACTCGTCCACATCCTCTGTTCGCGAGCTTCATCGGAGCCGCCGCCCAGGCCAAGGCACCCACGAAGAGCAGCCGCAAACGCGCGCCACTCGAAGCGACTGAATAGCGTGGCGGAATTCTTTCCGGCAGACAAGCTCTTTCTGATCGCTGGCCCATGCGTGCTGGAAAGCGATGATCTGAACCTCCGCGTCGGCGAGGCGCTGGCGAAGCTCGCGGAAAAGATTCCTGGCGGAATCATCTACAAGGCGAGCTTCGACAAGGCTAACAGATCCAATCGTGACGCGGCGCGGGGTCCGGGGCTGGATGCGGGCCTCGAAGCGCTCGAGAGGGTACGAAAGGCGACTGGACTTCCTATACTGACTGATGTACACACGCCGGAGCAGTGCGCCCCGGCGGCGAGCGTCGTCGACGTGCTGCAGATCCCGGCCTTCCTTTGCAGGCAAACAGACCTGCTGGAAGCAGCCGGCGCGACCGGCAAGCCCGTCAACGTGAAGAAAGGTCAATGGCTGCAGCCCGAAGGCATGCGCGGCGCTGTGCAGAAGGTACGTGGTGCGGCCAATCCGACCGGACGCACGCGCGATCTCGCTGTGACGGAGCGTGGGACGTTCTTTGGATATGGCGACCTCGTCGTAGACATGCGCTCCTTCACGCGGCTGCGCGAAGCCTGCGGCACGCCCGTGATTTTTGACGCGACGCACAGCGTTCAGAGACCTGGACAAGGCCCGGACGGCGCGAGCGGCGGAGCGCGTGAATTCGTCCCGGTGCTTGCGCTGTCAGCGATCGCCGCGGGAGCGCAGGCACTTTTTCTCGAGACACATCCTGATCCCGACCGCGCTCCCAGCGACGGTCCGAACATGCTGCCCTTGTCGGAGATCGGCCCGCTTATGAGCCGCGCTGTAGATATCTGGGCCCGCATCAACCGATGACCCACAAGGAGATCGTCGAGCGCGGTCGCCGCGTTCTCCGGATGGAGACCGAAGCGCTCGGCGAGACCGAGCGCCGGATTGGTGAGGATTTCGCGCGTGCCGTGGAAACCATTGCCCGCTCTGAGGGGCGCGTAATCGTGTCAGGCGTGGGGAAGTCGGGTCTCGTCGGTCGCAAGATCGCGGCGACCCTGACATCCACGGGGACTCCCGCGACATTCCTTCACCCCGCCGACAGCGTCCATGGAGACCTCGGCATCGTCGGTAAATCGGATGTCGCGATTCTGATCTCGAAGAGCGGAGAATCGGACGAAGTCCTTGGCCTGCTCGATCATTTGAAGCGCCTTGGTGTATCTACAATTGCGCTTACTGGCAACGCGCAGTCCACACTCGCGCGATACAGCGACGTAGCGCTCGATGGGTGGGTGAAGGAGGAGGCGTGCCCGCACGATCTCGCGCCTACTACCAGTACCACGGTTGCACTTGCCCTGGGCGATGCGCTGGCAATCGCGCTGCTCGAGGAGAAAGGGTTTGACGCGGCTGATTTCGCCAGATTGCATCCCGGAGGCGCGATCGGCAGACGGCTTCTGACGAGAGTGTCCGACGTGATGATAACCGAGAGCCTTCCCATTCTTCAGGAATCGGCAACGATGCGCCAGGCAGTCGTGCAACTGGCCGAGCGCCGCGGCATTGCAATCGTAGCCGACGAAAAGGGCATTGTGGCGGGCGTGATCACCACCGGAGATCTCTCGCGATTGATGGAGCACGAAGAGAACGTCTTTCCGATCCCGGTCTCGAAAGTCATGAATAGGACTCCGAAGGTCGCGCGCGCCGACGAGCTCGGAAGCGCCGTTGTCTATCGGATGGAGACGCACGGCATCGTCGCGATGCCGGTGCTGAATGGCGACGACAGGATCGTGGGCGTGATCCACCTGCACGATCTCATGCGCGCGGGTGTCGTCTAGTGCGATCTTTGATCCTCGTTGGCTCCTTTCTCGTGAGCGCGGTTGCCACGGCCTGCAGCACCAAGAAGGAGCCGCCCGTAGCGACTCACTCACCGCTGGCTGATTCGGCCGACCAGGTGATGTACGGCGCCCGATTCAATCTGACTTCCGATGGTCTGCAGCGGGCGCACCTTGATGCTGACACGGCCTACTTCTTCGACGACAACACCCGAATCGAGCTGGAGAAGGTTCATACGACGTTCTTTACGGCCACGGGCGCGAAAGACGCCGTGCTCACCTCCCAGCGCGGCACATTCAACAATCGCACGAACAACATGATTGCCCGGCGGAACGTAGTCGTCGTGTCGGAGGATGGCCGGCGCCTGACGACACCCGAGCTGATCTACAATCAGCAGCGGAACGAAATCTCGAGCGACAGCTCGTTCGTCATGACGGAGCCGAACCGCACTCTCTCCGGAATCGGCTTCCGGTCTGATCCGAACATGCAGAACATAAAAATCCTGAAGGGTGCAACTGGCGTCGTTCGGGCAATCTCAACCGAACCTGCCGCGGGGAACACAAGCACAACGCCGCCCACAAGCCCCAAGCCAAACGCGAGCTCCACGCCGCCCACCATCCCCAGGCGTTGACAGTCATACGGCTGGCGCTGGGCGTAGTCGTCTTCTTTTTCACCTTCGACAAGGCTCTTGCGCAGGACATTCCTCGCAGCTGCGACCTGGACTACAGCAACAAGAATGGGCCGATCAACATCCTCGTGGATGCCAGCGGTAAGCACACGACATATCTGAGCGGCGGCGTCATCGCCCACTGCATCGGACAGGGCAACACCCTCACAGCCGACAGCGCCGAATATTACGAAGGCCAGGGAAGGCTTTTTCTGGTCGGCAACGTCCACTACACTGAGCCCCGCGCCACCGTTACTTCGCGGACGATGACCTACTACCAGAACGACGATCACCTCCACGCGGAAGGCAACGTCGTAGCCGTGATGTCCAACGGCAGCACTCTGCGAGGTCCGGCCGCAGACTACTTCCGTAGCACGCCGCAGCGGACAATCGCGCGTATGTTCGCCCCCGGGCGTCCGACAGTCACCCTCGTTCAGAAAGACACCACCGGGCGGGGCAGACCGCCCGATTCGACGTTCGTGGTCGCTGACCAGATCACAATGCAGGGTGATAGCCTCGTATATGCGGGCGGTCAGGTTCGCATCACGCGGCCCGACCTTCTCGCCAGCGGGGACTCGGCCTTCATGGACAGCGGGCGCGACTTCGCACGGCTGATGCGCCAGCCTTCGGTGAAGGGGCAAGGAACACGTGCGTTTACACTCACCGGTGGAGTGATCGATGTCTACTCCCACAACCGACTGGTCGAGCGTGTTGTCTCGACCCCCAAGGGGCACGCACTAAGCCAGGATTTGGAGCTCGTAGCTGACTCCATCGACCTGCGGATGCACAACAATCAGCTCGTTCGCGCGATCGCCTGGGGGAAGAGCAGAGCGGTCGCCGTGTCGCCCGACCGCACGATAAGAGCCGACTCGATTGACGCCATAATGCCCGGCCAGCGCGTTCGCGAGGTCCGGGCATTGCGTAATGCGTACGCCGAAAGTAATCCCGATTCCGGTGTCGTCTCCACCAAGCGAGACTGGATGAGCGGCGATACGATCGTCGCGCACTTCGATTCTTTGGCCGGTCCGGATACTTCGAGTAAGCCGAGGATTCGCGAGATCGTCTCCACAGGCAACGCCAGATCATTCTATCAGATGAAGAATTCTAAAGCGCCGGCCGGCGAGCCCTCAGTGAACTACGTGCGGGGCAGGATTATCGACATCCTCTTTGAGGACCGGAAAGTCGCGACAGTCACCGTGAGAGGCCAGGCGACCGGAGTGATGGCAGAGCCCGCTGGGCCCGCCCCCGAGAAGAAGCCGGGAGCAGCTTCGACACAGCCTAAACCGACCACTCCGCCGAAACCCGTGATTCGACGATGAGCGATAACAGTCAGCTGCCCGAAAGCGTTCGCGCGCTGCTCGGCACCACTTCTCCTAACGCGCAGCTGGACGGCCTGGCACTCGACGCGATCGTGCGAGCCGCCGACGACAGTGGCATCGCCCGCGTGCGCGATGTGGCCGCGCTCTACAGGGACGACTACCTCCGCGCGTTGCGCGCGAAAGGTGCGGACGCCGAGCACGAGGCGGGGAGGCTGGCCCAGGACGAAGTCCTCGATTATCTGATCGCGTCGATTCTGCCGCGCCTTGCCGAGCTTGGCGTGATTCTCCCCCTGGCTCCCGATCTCGAGCGCGATGTCGCTACGATTCGCATTTCTCCGTCGTTGTGGAAAGACATCGCTCCTAATCGCGTGGAAGTTGCCGAGAGGTTGCGAGAGACCGGCGAGCATTCACGACTCCTCCTCTCCACCCCGCCGCGCCCCGCGCTCGTCGGCGGAAGTGTTCTGGAAGCGGAAGGACTGACCAAGATTTACCGCGGAAGGAAGGTCGTGAACAACGTTGCCCTTCGGCTCCAGCAAGGCGAGATAGTCGGACTTCTAGGCCCGAACGGAGCAGGGAAGACCACGACGTTTTACATGATTGTGGGGCTTATCCAGCCTCTGTCGGGCAGGATAGTGCTCGATGGAGAGGACATCACCAAGCTCCCCATGTATGAGCGTGCTCGGCGCGGTATTGGTTATCTTTCGCAAGAGCCTTCGATCTTCCGAAAGCTATCGGTCGAAGACAACATCCTCGCAATTCTCGAGACCCTTCCGCTCACTTCCGCGGAGCGGTCGGCCAGGCTCGAGAAGCTGCTCGACGAGCTGAGCATCAAGCGGCTCCGCAAGAGCAAGGCATACGCATTATCGGGTGGCGAGCGCCGGCGGCTCGAGATAACCCGGGCTCTCGTAACGGCTCCAAAGTTCATGATGCTCGACGAACCCTTCGCGGGAGTCGATCCGATCGCGGTTCACGATATTCAGACCATCGTGGCGGGGCTCCGTCATCGGGGCATCGGGGTGCTGATCAGCGATCACAACGTGGAACAGACGCTCGACATCGTTGATCGGGCTTACATTATGTTCGATGGACAGGTAAACGTTTCTGGAACCGTCCGGGACCTCGTTTTTGACGACACTGTGGCAAACATCTACCTTGGACCGACACTCACGGCGCGGTTGCGTGAGCGATTCTCTCGCGACAGAGGCGAGGTAACCGCCTCTTGAAGCCGGGACTCAATCAGTCGACTCAGCTCCGCCAGGAGCTCAAGATAAATCCACGCCTGTATCAGGCGATGGACCTTCTCTACATGCCGCTGCTCGACCTCCAGCAGCACCTCAAACAGGAGCTGCTGAACAATCCATTTCTCGACCTGGTGGAGGCGGAGGAGGACGAAGAGGAGGAGCAGGAAGCCGAGGCCGAGGAGCCGGCTCAGTCCGAGACAGAGGACGAGCGCACGGGCGAGATCGATTGGGAGGAGATTCTTCTCGATGGTTTCGATACCGCCGGGGGCAGACGCGAAGAGCACGAGGAGCGCGAATACTTCGAGCCGGTCACCGTCGCCTCGAGAGATCTAAGCGATCATCTTCGCGATCAGGTGAGCCTCCTCGAGCTGACTCCGCGGGAGACTCTACTGGCCGACGAGTTCATAGGCAACGTGAACGACGACGGCTATCTGGCTTGTGGGGTTGAAGATATCGTCGGCATTCTCAATGACGTCGTGACCAAGGCCGCCGAGGAAGCGGACCGCGAGACGGACGATCTTCCGCTCTATACGCTCGAGGAAGGACAGAAGATGCTGGTGACGGTCCAGAGTCTGGACCCGCCGGGAGTCGGTGCTCGGGATCTCCGCGAATGCCTGCTCTTGCAGCTCAAGGAAGCCGGCCTCGAGCAATCAGTTCCTTACCGGCTCGTGAGAGACTGCTTCGAGGAGCTGATCAATCACCGGTGGAGCGAGATCTCGAAGCGGTTCGGCATCAGTGCCACCGATGTGCAGAAGGCCGCAGACGAGATCGCCAAGCTGGATCCCAAGCCCGGCCTCCAGTACGGATCGCGGGACGACAACTACATCATCCCCGATCTCATCGTCGAGAAGATCGACGACCGCTACCACGTCTTCCTCAACGACGCCAATCTCCCGCGCCTCAAGCTGAGCCGGGCGTACCAGGAGATCGCGAGGGACAAGAAGAAGTTTGACGGCGAGAACAAAGAGTTCATCTCCAACAAGCTGAATTCCGCCAACTGGATGATTCAGGCGATCGAGCAGCGCCGGCAGACGATGCT
>JBDTND010000002.1:0-41940 GCA_039933915.1 Gemmatimonadales bacterium
GATATCTATTATCTGCACAATCCCGAGCAGCAGCTGGATGTTCTTCCCCGGCCCGAGTTTCTATCGATGCTGCGAGCTGCGTTCACTGCTCTCGAGCAGCAGGTGGGCCAAGGTGTGATCGGCAGTTATGGATGCGCAACATGGAACGGATTCAGAGTTCCGCCCGAATCGAGGAACCACCTGAGCCTGGAAGCGCTGGTCTCCGTTGCGCGGGAGGTCGGCGGATCCGGGCACCATTTCAAAGTCATCCAGCTTCCGATCAATCTGGTCATGACTGAAGCCGTGCGGGCGCCGACTCAGTGCGTGGGCGACAAGAGAATGCCGCTGTTAGAGGCGGCTCACCTCCTTGGCATCTCGGTCGTGGGGAGCGCTACGCTGATGCAGTCGCAGCTGACGCGGTCCCTCCCGGAACAGCTGCACGCCGCCTTCCCCGGATTCAAGACCGATGCGAGACGCGCGATTGCCTTTGCACAGTCGCTTCCGGTTGCCGTTGCGCTGGTAGGAATGAAATCAGCGGGGCATCTCGACGAGAACCTCGCGCTACCGGAATGATTCCGGAAGAAACGCGACTTCCCACCCACCACCGTCCGGAAGGTGGATTCAGAAATCCATGGCCGGCAGCCCAGATGCACGGATTTCTGGATTTTCTCAAATGGTCGCTGGTGGAGCGGCGGCGAAATCCGCGACGCCCCGATCCCGACCCAAGCGTGTTCACTCGGGCTGACCCAGCCTTCGCCGTGCCTCGGTCTGCTCCTGACCGGCTCACTGTGACGTGGGTCGGGCATACGAGCTTTCTCATCCAGATCGCGGGACTGAATGTTCTCCTCGATCCTGTTTGGAGCATGCGCGCGTCACCATTGCAGTTCGTCGGGCCAAAGCGCTGGGTACAGCCTGCCATTGAATTCGACCGCCTGCCGCCGATCGACGCCGTGGTCCTGTCGCACGATCACTACGATCATCTCGATGCTCCGACCATTTCTCACATCGCCCACCGGTACCCCGCCGCACTATGGTTCGCGCCTCTCGGCGTCGGCCTGTTTCTGCGGCACCGCGGAGCACGGGAAGTCATTGAGCGGGATTGGTGGGAGGAAAGCTCGATAGGGAGTCTGCAACTGGCGTCTGTTCCCGCTCAGCATTTTTCGGGAAGGACGCTCGGAACCCGCAACAAAACACTCTGGAGCGGATGGACGCTTCGGTCCCCCGATCATTCGCTCTTGTTCGCCGGCGATACGGCGCTTCATCCCGAGTTCGGCGCCATCTCCTCACGCCTCGGTCCCTTCGATCTGGCGATTCTCCCGATCGGAGCCTATGAGCCCCGGTGGTTCATGGGTTCCGTTCATATGAATCCTGAGGACTGTATCAAGGCGTTTACCCAGCTGGCCGCAGCCCAGCCTGGTCGACGCCTGAGAATGGCTGCCGCCCACTGGGGCACGTTCAAGCTGACCGACGAGCCAATGGACGAACCCCCGGCCCGAATGCGTGAGTTATGGCGAGAAGGGGGTCTCGACAGCAACGATCTCTGGATCATGCGCCACGGAGAGACGAGAATGATCGCATAATTACGCCGCACGACTGCCTGTGGTTCAAACTGGATGCGGCCTCGTCTCATCATTGTGCGCGAATCTTGCTATCCGTCCCTAGCAAACCCTCCTTCACGGAGCATTCCAATGGCTGCAGCCAAGAAGTCCAGTCGTTCAAGAGGTGGTAGAAAGCGGTCGCGGTCCGGATCCTCCGGACGCAAGAGCGGAGGTGCGAAGAAGCGCGCGACCAAGCGCGGCGCGAGCGCGCGCAAATCGTCACGCCGGGCCGGCGGACGGAAGTCTTCATCCCGCCGCAAGAGCGCTGGCCGCAAAGCTTCGTCGCGGAAATCGAGCAGTCGCAGCTCAGGACGCAAGAAGACGGCGCGGAAGAGCAGCCGGTCTCGTCGTAAATCACAGTCTCCAGTGGCTCGCGTGAGGCGCGTTGCGACGGGAGTTGTTCATCAGGCCGCCGACCTGGGCGAGCGCGCCGTCGACACAGTTACTGAGTTCGTACAGGATCGCTTCTAGCCGCGAGCGTCGACAGCCGCTCTGCTAGCGAGTAGCGGCTGTCGCGCCACGCCCGCCGTACATCTGTAGCCACTTCTCCACTTCGCTGAACACGCGCTCGCGCCCATAGTCGACGGTGATGATGTGTCCCGCGCCTTCGGTCCAGATCAGTTTTTTCTCTCGCGCCCCCAGCTCTCTCAGCGCAAACTCGGCAACGTCTGGAGCGATGCGCGGATCTTCGCGTGATTGCACGATCAGGGTCGGGGCGGTCACATCGTGCAGTGCTTTTCTGGCGCGCTTTACGATTCTCGACAATTCAAACAGCGCGCGTCCGGTGACCGCACCGTAAGCGATATTTTTTTCCCGCTCTATCGGATCGCGAATCGATCGAGGGTTCCGCGCATTTATCTGGCCGGCCAACCTTCCCCACAGCCAATGCGTCGTTGCAGCCACGCGGAGCTGCAAAGGCATGCCGACGTAGGGAGCGATAAGGACCAGCGAAGAGATGTCCCGGAACTCTGCCGCCACCAGCACGCCCAGCGCCCCGCCCATGGAGAGCCCCACGATGCTGACCGTCTGGTGGCGCTCGCGCATTCCCATCAGAGCGCGTCTCGCTTCGTTGATCCAGTCGTCTGCTCGTGATTTTGTGAACGCATCCATGGTGCGGCCGTGACCGGGCAGCAGCGGCACCAACACGCTGTATCCGGACTTGGCCAATCTCCGCGCGAGCACCGAGAGCGTTTGAGGCGTATCTCCAAAACCATGCAGGAGGAGGACTCCCTGTGAGCCCTCCTCCTGCAGATCGATCGTGTCAGCCCCGGCCAGAATTGCGGCTGCGTAAGCGTCTCGCCGATCGCCCATTCATCCCAGGGATCGGGACAGCTCTCTCACCACCGGTATGCTCGACTCCGTCTCGCTACTCTCGCGAAGCGCCGCCGCCAGCAAACCAGGTTCGACGAGAAACGTCATGCCGTTTCTCTCCGCGACTCCCGCCGATACGAGCCGGCTCAGCGCCAACGCGATTGATTCTCTCGTCGCACCGACCATTTCGCAGAGGAGCCGATGATGACTGTTCTCGAGCTTGAGCCGGCCATCTGCGGCAGTGAGGCTTCGATCGGTACTGAGGTGCGACAGCGTGGACATGAGACGCTGATCGACATTCAGCGCGGCGAGCTCGTGAAGCTTCTCGAGAAGATAAGCGCGCTCCGACATTATCTGCGACAACAAAGGTATCGTTTGCGCGGAGCGTTCTCTTACGAACGCGCGGAACTGAGCTCCGCTCAAGAACATTGTGGTCGTCTCTTCCGACGCGCTGGCATCAGTGACGTAGCGACTGTTCGGAGAAAGTCCTTCGCTTCCGAATGTCTGTCCTTCTGTAGCAATGACAGGCACGAACCCGCGTCCGACTTTGATCTTGTTGCGCAGAACGACGTGGCCATCCAGAACAATGAATACGCCGTCAGCGGATGCTCCACGCTGATAGAGCTGAAATCCCGAGGGCCAGTGCGCCTTGGCACCGTAGGCGCCAATGGACGCCATTTCTTCCGAAGTGAGACATGAGCGCCGCACTCCTGCTGCTCCGGTTCTCATCTTGAGTTCTGTCATTTCAGTTGTCGTCGACCGAGGTGCATCGCAATGTCCGGGCCTGTCTCACGAGCGATGAATTGCGCATTTCTTACATTCTGTTCAGCAAGCCTGTTGCCATCTGCAACGCGCGCGTCGCCGCATCGAAACGCTGAGCAAGGTCCGCCAACTCGCGTTCGACTGCTGCCTCATCCCCGAGCCGGATCGCTTCATTTACAGAGGGTAAAACCATAGTGGCGTAGCCGTTGTTCTCGTCTGAAGCATAGATAAGGTTTCGGAACCATGGCCGCGTCACCAGTCCCTGTGGTCTTGTAAGCTGGCGTTCAACTTCGAGCAGGCTTGCATTGACCTGCTTCGCCGTTGCCGAAGAGAGCCGGCCGCCGAGCGCGCGATCCCGCGCGGAAGTGAACGCTACCGCTCCATTCTCCATCCTTTCTATCGCTGCTGTCAATCCGGCGGCGGACACTCTCCAGTGCTTGTCAGCGATCGCGCGATCTGCTTGAGATCCAAATCGTCGCATCGTCTTGGCGAATTCAACGTAGTCGTACGGGAGGATCTCAGCATTCGCGATTCGCAGCAAAGTCGCCGCACCGATACTTCCAGCTGTCGCGTGAAACTCGAAGTTGGGATCGCCGAACTTCGACATCCAATGGTACGAATCGTAAGCGGAATGATAGACGCCCTGCGGTCCGCCGAATCCCCAGTCGATAATCGGAATTCCGAGGTGATTGTAGAAGCCGGCGAAGTCCGAGCCGCCGCCGGGATCGCCCATCTGCGGCTCCAAGGAATCCGCGGCCAGGTTGGAGCGCTTCCTCCAGACATCGTACACGCTGCCCTGCTTACTCGGATCAGGAACCTGTTTCGCGACATCGCGCAGCAGCGCCCGAAGCGATGGCGCGCCGCCGGCACTGAAGTTCGGCCCCTGTGCTACGTCATCCTGGTTCAGATACGCAACGGCGCTCCTTCTAAGCCGCAGCGAATCTTCCTCGACATACTCCGTCGATCCGATCAGTCCCCACTCTTCGGCATCCCACGTCGCGAACACTATCGTTCGCTTCGGTCGCTTGCCCGCCTTCACCTGCTCGGCGATTGCGCGCGCGGCCTCGAGCACGCTCACGGTTCCACTGACGTTGTCCGCCGCTCCCGGACCCCAGGCATCGCGGTGTCCGCCAATCATCACGATCTCATCCGGGAATTCGCTTCCGCGTATGATCCCGAAGGTGTCCCAGATTTCCTTGTAGGGATTTGTCGTCGCGTCGGTGGTGACTGCGATTCGTGCCTGCACGGGCCCGGGCCCGACGTGATACCTGAATGGAAGACCTCCCTGCCACGCCTGCGGAATCGAATTACCGGCAAGTCCACGCAGCAGCTCGGCGGCATTTCCATATGAAATGGGAAGCACTGGAATCTTTGGGACATCCATCTGCGACAGAGGGATCCGCTTCGCGTTCGCCGAGCTCGGATATCCCGGCGTGCTCGGGTCACCGTTCGGATTCATCACGCTTCCCCGCTGGATCCCCTGCGACGGCCGCATCGGACCCACGGGATATGCGTCTCCCCGCACGTAGCCATCGTCGGCGGGATCACTGTAGATGAGCAGTCCCAGCGCTCCGTGCTTTTCAGCCTCGCGCGCTTTGATGCCGCGAAACGAGCGGCCATAGCGCGCAATCACAATTTTGCCCTTGACCGTGACATTCATCGAATCCAGCTGCGCATAGTCCTCGATGAGGCCGTAGTTCACGTAAACGAGTTCGCCACGCACATCACCCGCCGCGCCATAGCCGTTGAACGGCATCACCTGCGGAAACGCAACCGATGTAGTGTCCTCGGCAATCGGACCCTCGGCGAGGTTCAGCTCGATCGGATTGGGCGCGATTCGCCAGACTCTCGTGCTCACCGGATGCGGCATCCAAATGCGATAGGCGCGCATCTCTGTTTCCAGTCCCCAGGACTTCATCTGCGCCAGCACATAATCGCGCGTCCGGGCCTGCGCCGGGGTTCCAGCCATGTGAGGCTGGAGAGAGAGAAATCTCGAATGCGCGGACGCCGACGACGGCGAGGGCCGGCCGATGACATCGGCTTCCGTAACGCGTTCCGCGGTTGCTGCCTCGGCCGAGTATCCGGGAGTCGTCTGCGCACGCAGCGGTAGCGCGAGCAGGAGCGCGAACATCGATAGTTTTTTCATCACCAGCGACAGTCCTTGGGTTGGCTTCGTTCAGTTGAAATGGCGCTTCTCATTCGTCCAGCTGTTCGAGCGCGAGAGAGATAGCCTCTCGCAGGCGTGCCTCGCCATCCGCTCCCGCCGCTATGCCGCCCGCGAGCGAATCGAATTTCGATAACATCTCTGCTTCCACGTACTTTTCGCCGTCCCTCACCCCGAGGGATTCCAGCGAGCGAATCGCCAGACGCCGCAGCAGCGACAAGGTAGAAGCATCCAAGGCCGCGAGTGCTTTCGGATCAGGCAGCGCCGCTTTCGCCCCACGGTCCCGCTTCCGCCTTGGTGCTTCGAGGAGATCCGATATCGCCCCCATTTTTATCACAAACGATCCGGGGGTATGTTCTCGCCATTCGGCCACGACGCCGCGCCGGCGCAGCGCCGGCAATAGTCCGACAATCGCCGCTCGAACAGCCGAAACACCGCCTGGACTCTGATTGCCTCGGCCGGTGATTACCAAAACCTCTTTCGCACCGCCAACCTGTCGCTCCCGCAGCCACGCCTCGGCTCGAAAGCGCGCGTCGGCGCCCGTTGGCAGCGACTCTCGCAAGTTCAGAATGTTCTTGACACCGAACTCGGCCTCGTCGAATGCCTTCCAGACGGGGTGGAGGGAGATTTTACCTGATCGCATTCTGCACTACTTACACTGAGCTGGCACGCCCGCGGCGAGACCGAATGCAGTCGTGACGGCTATCCTCCACCCTTCAGCTGTCTTCACGAAGACCCGCTCGGACACGCCGCTGGATGTCGTGTCCCTCTGCGTCACGGTGTAACAGTAAGTCCCGTAAACGACCCCGGGCGAAATCGGCAGGACCCGCAGATTTCTCGCGATCAGAGTGTCGGGCCAGGTCGAGTCGCGGCGCGCGCTCCAGTTGTCGTAGCCGAGCTCGAGCCCGGCCGGTCCGTTGCGCCCGAGCTCACTCGTGTGAAGATAGGTCGCGAGGTACCGCGCGCGATCGCGCTTGTGTATCGCGTCGATGTTCTGCTCGAACAGGCGCCGCGCTTCGATCGTATCAGCCGTGACCGACGCCGGTGTCGATGCTTCCCCTCCCGGGTTGACCGCGATAGGAGCACACCCTGACACAATAGACAGGGCGACGAGCCGGGCGCACAAAAATCTCAGCGGTGCCATACGTCCCTGCGGAAAATGTCCCCGCAAAGTTTAACCGGCCTCGCGGGGATTGGCGAATCTGTTCCGCTATTCGCTGATGACCTTTTCGAGAATGGACACGCCACGCATCAGATCTTCGCGACCCATGATTAATGGGGGAAGGATGCGAATCGTGTGATCGCCGGCGGTCAGCAACAGCAGACCCTCATCCCATCCGCGCTTGACGATATCGTTTGCCAGGCCCACGACGTCGAGGCCCCAGATAAAGCCTGCGCCACGAATCGCGCGCACTTTTCCCGAGCGACGCGCCATCGCGCCGAGCTGCTCGCCCAGCCATTCTCCATTTTCACGGACGGCTTTGAGGAGATTTGGATCCGATAAACGGTCGACAACGTGCCCCGCAACAGCGGCGACGAGAGGACCCCCGCCGAAAGTTGTCCCGTGATCGCCGGGTTCGATCGCCGCCGCGATTTCCTGCGACACGAGGATCGCACCCATCGGCAGGCCGCCGGCCAGCGGTTTGGCGAGCGTGAGCATGTCGGGAACAACTCCAACTCTCTCGTAGGCGAAAAAATGTCCCGTCCGGCCAAGCCCACATTGGATTTCATCGAATATGAGAGCGATCTCTCGCTTGGCGGTCAAATCCCTGAGACGGTGCAGAAATTCCGAGTCGAGTACCCGCACTCCTCCCTCGCCTTGGATTGGCTCGACGATCAGTGCCGCCACCGTTTCCTCATCGAGCGCGGTGTCCAGGTCCGCTATGTCGCGCTCACAAATGGAAATCGCGCCTGCGAGCGGACGGAATGGTGCCCGATACGATGGACGGTCGGTCGCCGCGAGAGAAGCGAACAGCCTGCCGTGAAACGCTCCACGCAGAGCGACAATCTCGACCTTCGAGTCGGATCCCGTTTTGCGCGCCCACCGGCGAGCGAACTTGAACGCTCCTTCATTCGCCTCCGCTCCTGAGTTGCAGAAAAACACCTTCGAGGCAAACGAGTGCGCGACCAGTTTTGCGGCGAGCTGCTCGCCGGGAAACGTCCGGTAAAGATTGGATGTATGAATGAGTCCGGTGCTGAGCGCTTCGTTCATCGCGCGGGCAATTCCCGCGTCACCATAACCGAGCGCGTTTACGGCAATCCCGCTGGCGAAATCGAGATATCGTTTCCCGTCGGAATCGGTGAGCTCTACTCCCTTGCCGCTCACGAGCTCCATTGGAGCGCGCTTGTAGGTGGTGAGAAGGGAGGAATCGTCCGAGGATGTAGTGGTCATGACTTCCTCTTCGACCGGTAACGTGACGGCATTCATAGGACAACGCTCTGCGATTGGGTTATGCGGGTACCGCGCTTGCTGTCGCTGAGACCTGCAAGGTCGCAGATCCGAACGGACGAAACGCCCGCAAGTAGTGCGGTGTAAGCCGACTCCAGCTTGGCCGCCATTCCGTCTGCGGCAACTCCGGTTGCTATCAGCTCCTGGGCGCTTTCGCCGCTCAGGTTTGAAATGACTTCGCGTTGGTGGTCACGCACGCCTTCGACATCCGCGATGAGCAGGAGCTCGTCAGCCTCGAGCGCAACCGCTATCGCGGCGGCCGCGTCGTCACCATTTATGTTGAGCGCTCCACCTTCAGCGCTCGTGGCGTCGAACCCGACCGGTGAGATGACGGGCAGATATCCAGCCTTCATGAGAATCCGAAGGATGTCCGCGTTCACCGCTACTGGTCTGCCGGCAAATCCGAGAGTAGCCGCGTCGATCAGGTCCGCGCCTAGCAGGGCGCCATCTTCTCCCGAGATTCCAACCGCGGGCAAGCCGGCAGCGACAAGTGCGTTAACCAGACGCTTGTTGACCGTGCCCGACAGCACCATGCGCAAAAGCTCGAGGTCTTCCCTGGATGTAACGCGGCGCCCGCCTATGAAGGTTGCTTCACGTCCCAGCGCGCGCTGCATTGCGGAGATATCGTCACCGCCCCCGTGTACCACGCAGAGCGACCCGGGCGTTTTTTTCCAGGCGTCTCGAAGCGCTGACGTCAGCTGAGGATCGGATTGTGCCCGTCCTCCGATTTTTACGATCCGCATCAGACCGGTAGCCCCGCTTGTTCGCTCATGCCCAGAAGGATGTTCGCGTTCTGCAGCGCCTGTCCCGCGGCGCCCTTCATGAGATTGTCGATCGCAGAGATGATGATGAGCGTTGGCTGGCGCACGTTGGCGGCCTTGGCCACACTCAGCCGAACGACATTCCGCCGCACTACGTCGCGCAGCGACGGCGGCTGGTCCGCGATCTCGATGAAGGCCTCGCCGCGGTAGAATTCGCGCCAAAGAGCGGAAGGGTCCTCCGTATATTCTTTTACCGGAACCGTGATCGTCGCGAGAATTCCGCGGGCGACTGGAAGGAGATGCGGCGTGAACAGGATGTCGTTGTCCTTTCCACCCAATTCCTTCGTCACCGCCTGCATCTCGGCGATGTGCCTGTGCTCGTTACCGACGGAGTATGCGCGGAAATCCTCCGCGACTTCGGCAAAAAGCAGATCGGGCCGAGCGGAGTAACCAGCGCCGGTAACACCACTTGCCGCGGATACGTTGATGGTGGCACTGGGCACGACCCAACCCTCTCTCAAGAGCGGCGCGATCGCGAGCAGAATCGCGGTCGGATAGCAGCCTGGATTCGCTACTATTTCCGCCCCTGGGATCTTTGCGCGCATTAGCTCGGTCAGGCCATACGGCGCTCGCATTTCGCCCGCTCCGCTCGCCCCGGGCCTGAAATCGGAGGACAGGTCTACGACGCGTGCCCCGGTGGCTCGCGCATTTCCGACCCACTTTGCCGACGCGCCGTGCGGAAGTGCGGTGAATACGATCTCCGCCTTGTCCAGCTGTGCGTCCTCTGTGGCGACGTAGGTCACCTCGGCAGACCCGATGCGCACGCGTTGCCCCCGCTGTTCATTGGCAGAGGCAAAGGCAAGCTCGAGCCGCGGGTGCCGCGCGATCAGACCGCACAGCTCCCTGCCGGCATAACCGCTGGCGCCGAGGACTCCTACTGGAACTTTATGCATAAGGAATGCATAACATTACACTGGCTTACCGTCAATGATCCGTATGGGTCCGCTCGCGCAATTGTTCCTGCCATGCTAAACTCAGCTTCGTGGCTAACAAGCGCGAACGACACGACACGATACTGGAGATCATTGGCGCTCGCGTCGTGAGCAGCCAGGAGGATCTCCGCAAGCTCCTCCTCCAGCGAGGATGGGATGTGACGCAAGCCACGCTCTCACGGGACTTGAGGGAGCTGCGCCTGGCGCGGGTACCCACACCGGAAGGCGCCCGCTATGCAATCACCGACGGCAGCATCGAGGAAAGCAGGGCCGCGCTCGACACCCTTTTGCCCCAGCTTTTTCTTCGCATCGACGGCGTCAGCGAGATGCTGGTTCTCCGCACGGTTCCGGGCGGTGCCCAACCCATCGCGGCCGCTCTCGACGGCGAGGGATGGTCGGATGTCCTCGGCACCGTTGGCGGTGACGACACCATCCTAATCATTTGCCGCTCGGTGGCCGCCCGGGACCGGGTAATGCGCCGCCTCAGGAGCCTCGCCGGGGAACCGTAAGAGGTATTGACGGGTATGGCAAAATAGATTAAATATGCAGTCATACTGAATACTTATTGAGGCGCCCGTGATCCGCACAATCGCCCTTGCCTATTCCGGCGGGCTTGATACATCCATAATTGTCCCCTGGCTCAAGGAACGTTACGGCGCTCGCGTAATCTGCGTCGCCGCGGATATCGGTCAGGGAGACGAGCTGGAAGGCGTCCGCGCGAAAGCGATCGCATCGGGTGCCGATGAGTGCTACATCGAAGATTTGCGCCAGGAATTCGTGGAAAAGTTCGTGTGGCCCACCCTCCGCGCTGGTGCTGTCTACGGTCGCAAGTATCTCCTCGGCACCTCGATGGGACGTCCTCTCATCGCGCGTCGGCAGGTCGAGATCGCGCGCCAGGTCGGAGCAGATGCGCTCGCGCACGGCTGCACCGGCAAGGGTAACGACCAGGTTCGCTTCGAGCTCACCTACGCCGCTTTCGCCCCGGACCTCCCGGTCATCGCCCCTTGGCGGGAGTGGGACATTCGAAGCCGCGAGGACGCGATTGCCTACGCCGAGTCTCGCCGGATCCCAATCGCCGCGACGAGGGAGAAGATCTATTCCCGCGACCGCAACGTCTGGCACATCTCGCACGAAGGCGGGGTACTCGAGCAGCCGTCGGCCGCGCCGCCTGATGACCTGTTCATGCTGACGACTGCTCCGGAAAACGCGCCCGATGAGCCAGAAGAAGTCACGATCGGATTCCTCAACGGAACACCGGTGTCGGTGAACGGGGCGGAGCTCGATGCCGTCGACCTGGTCGTCGCGCTCAACAAGATCGGGGGCCGCCATGGCGTTGGACGGATCGACCTCGTCGAAGATCGTCTCGTCGGAATGAAATCGCGGGGCGTGTATGAAACCCCCGGCGGCACCCTGCTCTACTCGGCTCACAGTGAGCTCGAGCAGCTCGTGCTCGATCGGCGCACTCTTGCCGCCAAGGATCTGATTGCGCCCCGTTACGCCGACCTGGTATATGAAGGTCGTTGGTGGACGACCGAACGGGAAAGCTACGATGCCTTCGTCAACGTGACGCAGGAACGTGTCACCGGATCGGTCACGCTCAAGCTCTTCAAGGGCTCAGCCTCAGTGGTCGGTCGCGAGAGCCAATACGCCCTCTACGATGAGCGCTTCGTCACGTTCGGTGAAGACGATGTGTATCAGCAAAGCGACGCCGCGGGCTTCATACGCCTCTACGGGTTGTCCGCTCGCGTTCGAGCCATCCGCGATCAGGAGATGGCCGCCGCCGCGCAGCGCGACAGTCAGACCAAGGCCGAAGTTAAAAAGCCCGCGACCTTAGCTATAGCTTGACCAGCCCGGAGGTCATGATGTCCGACCATACGACGCACCGGCTGTGGGGAGGAAGATTCTCCACACCCACGGCCGCTGCACTCGAGGCGCTAAATCGCTCCATCGGAACGGATTATCGCCTCTGGCCGTTCGATATCAATCTATCTCAGGCATGGGCAGTCGCTCTCTGGGGGGCCGGCGTGCTTACGCTGGAAGAAAGCAAGAAGATCGAGCGAGGGTTGAGCGCAGTCGGTCAGAAGCTTGCTGCCGGCGCGCAACCAATCCCTTCTGATGAGGACGTTCACACGCTCATCGACCGGATGCTCCATGATGAGATCGGTGACGTCGCGTCGAAGCTCCACACCGGTCGGAGCCGCAATGATCAGGTTGCGACGGCCGCCCGTCTCTGGTCGATGGACGCTTGCACGAAACTCGATGCGTCAGCCCGTGCTCTCCAGCAAGTGATGGTCGATCAAGCGGCTACGGTCGAGGATGTTCTCATGCCGTCCTACACGCATATGCAGCGCGCCCAGCCCGTTTCAGCGGCACACTGGATGTTGTCGCATTTCTGGCCACTCGAGCGGGATCGCTCAAGAATCGCAGCGGCGTCTCGCGCCGCCGCGGTGCTGCCGCTTGGATCGGGAGCCATTGCAGGGTGCGCTTTCCCCATCTCACGCGTGCTTCTTCAGGGAAGCCTCGGCTTCAGTTCCGTCTCGCAGAACAGCATCGATGCGGTAGGCGACCGCGATTTTGTCGCGGAGCTGTTGTTCGCAGTGGCCATGATGGCGACTCACCTCTCGCGACTTGCGGAGGACCTGATCATCTACGGGTCGAGCGAGTTTGGATTTGTGCAGTTCGGAGACGCGTTCACGACCGGCTCGAGCATGATGCCCCAGAAGCGGAATCCGGACGCTCTGGAGCTCGCGCGCGGATCAGGCGCACGTGCCATCGGTGATCTCACTACACTCCTCGCAACCCTGAAAGGACTACCGGGTGGCTACAACAAGGATCTGCAGGACGACAAGCGCGTGTTGTTCGATGCGGTCGATACGATTCTTCTCGTTTTGCCGGCGGTAGCTGGTGCACTCCAGGAGATTCGCTTCAACGTCAAGCGCATGCGCGCGGCGCTATCCAGCAGCATGATGGCCACCGATCTCGCCGACTACCTGGTGGAGAAGGGCGCAAGTTTCCGGGAAGCGCATCTCGCAATCGGATCACTCATCCGCGAGAGCGAGAAGGACGAGTGTGAGCTCGATGCGCTGCCACTTTCATCGTTCAAGGCAGCGCATTCGGCTTTCGGCGATGATGTTCTCGACTGGCTCGAGCCGGCACGCTCGGTTGCGCGTCGTGACGTCCCCGGCGGGACTGGTCCTACGGCTGTGAGTGCGCAGTTGCGCGCCGCGCGAGAGGCGCTGTGGCCGGTGAGTGATGCCGCTCGAGGTAACGAGCTCGTTCTTCGCGCGATCTAGCGATCGAAAATACGGACACCGGAAGGGGCGCATGATGCGCCCCTTTTTTCATCTGTGGCGCCGCTAGAAAAGCAGTCCGAGGGTGATCGGAACGAACTGAAACACGCCGCCCTTCTTGGCGTTCCGCGAAACGCTGTTGTAGCGGGATTCCAGAAATGCGGCAAACGGGCCGATGCCAAAGGTGAGTCCGAGTCCGGCGTTGATGCCAAAGTTGTTCTGCACCTTTGCCCCAGTCGTATCGCTTTTCGTGCTGTAGAGACCGCCTCCCACGATGATGTAAGGCTTCGCGCTCGTTCCTGGAAATGCGTATACCAGGTTCGCGAGTGCTCCGGAAACGCGCAGCCTGCTATTTGGAGCAGTCGCCGTCGACTGGTTTGCTGCGGGAAGACTGTGGTAAATGCCGTCGATCCGCACACCGATCGGCAGATCCGCGACTCCGATCGCGAGTACCGCGAGGGCATTGTATCCGGTCTTCTGCACGTCGCTCAATTTGCCCACGGGAATGGTAGCTCCGCCGCCAAGGCCGAGCGCATAGGTCTTTTGGCCGAACGCAGCTAAAGGCATGGCAACCGCGAGAAGGAGAGAAAGCGCTGTGGTTTGAAGAACCTGCTTCATTCTGATGGTGGAGGGAGGTGGGTGCTTAGGGCGCTTAGGGAGCGGGGAATATAACCGGGAGTGTCCTATATGGGAGAAGAGCCGTTACATTAAATATCCTTGGTAAGTAGGATATTTAATGGCTAGAGCGTATACTATTGCTACTGCTGCACTTGCTCTGGAAATCCCTCTTAAGTGGCTAGACAACCTCCTGTCGCACCACAAAATCGCTGGGGTGCGGCAGGAAAGGCAAGGGATCGCGCGACGACTAACAATTGAGGGATTGCTCGTCCTGGGGGTGATTATACGCCTCAACAAAGAGCTGGGAATTCCTCTCGCCAGAACAGTAGAAATAGCTGAACGCATTGCCACCGCGAGTGGACAATACACATCTCCGGACGGCGTGCATATCCGACTCAATCTGAATGATTTTCAAACCAGGTTGCTCGAACGCCTGGAAAGCGCCGTTGAAGTTGCACCTGCTCCCCGGCGCGGGCGTCCGTTCAAAAACAAAACGGGGCGCCTCGATTGAGACGCCCCGCCAGATTGTGCCAGTGAAGTAGACTCGGGCTTAAGAAGCCTTGGTCACGTTCTCGGCAGCCGGACCCTTCTGACCTTCGACAATGTCGAACTCTACCGCGTCACCTTCTGCAAGGGATTTGAATCCCGAGCCGGAGATCGCGCTGTAGTGAACGAAGCAATCCTTCTGCCCGTTGTCAGGTGTGATGAATCCAAAGCCCTTCGCGTCGTTGAACCACTTCACTTTGCCGGTCGTACGCATTTCCTGCTCCTGGAAAATTTGTGTCTTGGGGAGCGGAAACACGCCCGACCCTCGACAATCTGATACGCGGGTCTCATAAACCCCGCACTGGATTTGAGTGGGATGACACGGAGTCTTGGGGACCCTACGCCCGCCCAGCTCGACTTGGCGGAAAAAATAGCAAGGACCGGCTGAGCAGACAATAGGAGAGATTCAGGGACCTACTACACGGACGTTTTTGACGAAGTACTCGGTCTCGCCAAAACAGGAGCCCGGGACCCCAACATGCTGGTCATAAGTCATAGATACCCGCTTACCCAGATCGTTCTCGATAATGGCGGCAAGTGAATCACTGCGGACCGTGAAGCTGAAGATCTGGGGCACGATGGTGCCGGGGAGATTGATCATGGCCAATTCTCCCTCCCACGTTTTGCAAAGCCATCCCTTCTTGGAAAGCTTCTGCACGTATCCCGCGCGCTCACCGGTTGAATAAACGTATCCCAGCGTCACCCAGATCCAGAGCGCAAAAATCACCACCGGAATCATGATAATCAGCAGCACGATAATGCGTCCCCGGTGCCGCTTCCTGGGTAGGGGTGGTGCCGGGACGGTGTCCTTTACATCGGTGGTATCGTCAGCCATCTGCGCTCCGGAAAAAGCCGGTGGAGGGGGACGGAGAAGGGAAGGCGCGAAGCGTTTTCATGCACTGCTTGGGCCAGGGAATTAGCTTTCAGATTCATCACACGCAAGCACATTTGCCCACCATAGCGCGAAGAAGTACACCAATTACCCTTGTAGGCGGCGTTCCCGTCGGGTCGGCACATCCGATCGTCGTGCAGTCCATGACGAATACGGATACGGCCGATGCTTCCGGCACCGCCCTTCAGGTAGCGGAATTGGCGCGCGCCGGGAGCCAGCTTGTGCGGGTAACCGTCAACAACGACGATGCCGCACGTGCGGTCCCGGAAATCGCCAGCAGACTGGCGGACATGGGTGTTGCTGTGCCGCTGATCGGTGATTTCCACTACAACGGGCACCTGCTGCTCGTAAAATACCCCGCCGCCGCAAAGACGCTCGCAAAGTATCGAATCAATCCCGGCAATGTGGGTGGAAAGCGCCGGGATGAGAATTTTCGCACGATCATCCAGATAGCGCTCGACAACGACAAGCCGGTGAGGATCGGAGTCAACTGGGGCTCGCTCGATCAGGATCTGCTCACTGCGTTGATGGATGAAAACGCGCGCAGCGCCGAACCACACGCCGCGAAGGAAGTCTACATCGAGGCGATGATCCAGAGCGCGCTCCGATCAGCCGCCATCGCCGAGGAGGTGGGACTCGCCCACGATCGCATCATCATCTCCGCAAAGGTGTCCGGCGTTCAGGATCTGCTCGACGTGTACAGGCAGCTGGCCGCGCGGTGCGATTTCGCGCTGCACCTTGGCCTCACAGAGGCGGGCCTTGGCTCGAAAGGCATCATTGCCAGCACGGCCGCGCTCTCGATCCTCCTTTCGGAAGGAATTGGAGACACTATTCGCGTCTCGCTGACTCCGCGGCCTGGGGGCGACAGAACCGAGGAGGTCCGCGTCGCGCAGCAAATCCTTCAATCGCTGGAGCTACAGAGCTTCAACCCTCAGGTCACTGCCTGCCCTGGCTGCGGCCGCACTACATCGACCTTCTTCCAACATATGGCGGAGGACATTCAGACCTATCTCCGCGAGCAGATGCCGATGTGGCGCGAGCGCTATCCTGGCGTCGTTGAAATGAAAGTCGCGGTGATGGGATGTGTCGTGAACGGACCAGGGGAATCAAAGCACGCCAACATCGGAATCTCTCTCCCTGGAACCTTCGAGGACCCCAAGGCGCCTGTCTACGTCGACGGCAAATTGCTGCTCACGCTCAAAGGGGAGACGATCGTTCCCGAGTTCCTGAAAATCCTTGAGGATTACGTCGAAAAGACTTACGGCGCGGGCGCGGCTGCCGCGCTCGGATAACGTTCGATTATCCGGAGAGCTTTTGGATCCCGGCTGACGCTTTGTCCAGCTCCGCCATGATGGGAGCATCGAACCCGAGCTCACGGAGTCTTTCGTAGACCTGGCGATACCAGAGTCCCGTTGCGGCTTTGCCCCGTCCAAAGCGGCCCCACACCGTGTCGGGATCCACAGTTCTCCGCAAATCCGCAACAATCGAGGAAGCGTTATGGATCTTGTCTGCGGCGCAAACCCACCGCGCTTCGTCGCTCGCGCCGGCCAGCCGCTCCAGATAGTCTGCCTTGCGATCGTCGCCTGAAAGCTCGACTCCGTCGTCATCAAGCTTGCGATAAGTAACCGCCAGAACGGTGTCCAGGACCTTCGCGCCAAACTTGTCCCCGATTCGCTGCTCGAGCATTTCCCGGGTATAACCCTCGCCCACGCAATCCTCGATCACATCATGCAGAATTCCCGACACCACCGTGTCGTTGTCGCAAGCATAACGGGTGAGAATTATCGCCACATTCGCGGGATGCGTGAGATAGGGAAGTCTGGTTCCCTTGCGCACTTGACGGTCGTGATGCTTCGCCGCAAACGCGAGAGCATGATTGATGACGTCAGAGTAGCCGGTGGGTGTCATTGCTTCGTCGTTGCGAACCAGGATAGAAGCCGCTCGAGACCCAACTGGTCTTTCGCGTCGAATGTGTCGAGACGTGCGGAATCTACGTCGAAAACCGCGATTAAATCACCCCGCGCATCCAGAACCGGTACGACGATCTCGGAGCGAGAGCGCGCATCACAACTGATGTGTCCCGGAAACTTGTCGACATCCGGGACGACTACCGTTTTCATTTCCGCCGCGGCCCTACCGCACACTCCCTGCCCGACCGCGATCTCGAGACAGCCGAGGCTGCCCTGGTAGGGACCAACCCGGAGAAGCTGCCCGGGGACGACTACACGGTAAAACCCCGTCCACAGATGGCCAAACGCGTGATGCACGAGCGCCGAGATCGTGGCCATGCCCGTGATTTCATCCTCGACGCCATTGAGGATTGCATCAGCGTGTCCATTCAGCTCTCGATAGGCAATTTCCTTTGGGACAGCTCGCAGATCAGGTATTGTCTCGGCCATTTGCCCGCTATTGCGCGGCCACGAGCTCCGCCTGGTACGCTCCTGACTGCCTCGTCGCGCCGAGGATCTCTTCCCGCGTCTCAAGCTGCGGCATTTCCGCATCCCACAGCACCAGGCCGTGGATCCGCATGTCCGCTCCGCGAAGGCTGTCCACCGCGGTTTTGAGTCCCGAGACCGTCGTGTGCGCTATTCGCGCGCAGAATATCACGTCCGGAGCCGGAATAATGCTGCTCGCGCTGCGCTGAACGTAGCTGGTTGGAGCAGCGATTATGATGAAGTCGTACCGGCGCTGCATCCGCGCGAGCTCCTTCCGCACTTCCTCGACGACGTTCGCATCGGGAAGCCCGGACCGCCGGGTGCCGCTGGGAATCACATCGAGCGGGCGATCCCGCCCGATCGTCGTCGGAACGATTGCTTCGGGCCACGTCGCGCTTCCCGTGATGATTCCGGATAGACCGGGGTCCGGTTGTATCCGCAGCACACTAGCGACGCTGGTCGTTGTCGGGTCAACGTCGACGAGGAGCGTGCTGCGTGCTTCATACGCGGCCGACGCAGCCAGATTTGCCGCGACTGTGGCCACGATTCCAGGATCGTCACCGGTGATGGTAACGATCGGCACACTCGCTTCCACCGATGCGATGTGCAGATAGAGAGTTCTGTAGCTCTCAGAGACGACGTCGATCAGCGGAGGCGCTTCGACGTCGACTTGCCGCCTGCTTCGCTCCACGACTACTTCCGGCGGCTTGATCACCGTCAGCACGCGCGCCCCGCTTATCTGCTCGGCCTCACGTGGATCGGCGATGTGTGGGCGCTTCAACTCTGTTCCGAACGATGCCGCAAATCCAACCGCGAGCGCGAGCACCACGGCAGCCGCGAGCATGGCCCATGGCGGTGCGCCGACGTTCGCGAGATCGCGCGCATGCGCAGATTCGCGGTCAATACGGGAGTTCTTCTGGGCGACCAAGCTAAGCTGCTTTACGGCAGCGGCATAGTTCTGTTGAGCCACATCACGCTGCGCCAAGAGCTTGGTCGTGTCGACCGTTATGACGGGTTTGGGCACCGGCGCGGAGGTCGGTCGAATCAGAGCCAGCTTCCCTCTGACTTCGCCCCGCTTGATGTCAGCAATCCCCTTTATCTCGCGCCCGATTGCCGTCGCTCTTGACGTCAGGGACAGGTATACGGGATCCACTCCTCCAACCGCGCCGAATGCGTTTCGCTCGCGCTCAATGTACGCCAGCGAGTCGAGAAGCACACGAACCCGGGGATCGGCCGCCACCGTGGGCGATGCTGCGAGCGCCCGGTACGAGGTGGGCAGGGGAGCATTCTCCGCTCTGTCGATCAGGCGATTGAGTGTCGCAAGCTCACCGCTCAGAGAATCACGCTGAGCTCGAACGGCGGGGGGAAAAGTATCGATGACAGGCGTCGGGACCGGCGTCAGAGCCAGCCGTGTGGCATTCATCACTGAGTCGGCTCGACCGATATCAGCCAGGTATCGATCCCTGGCCGCCACGGCCGGCATTGAATCGGTGCGGGCTTCGATTCTGGATGCGACTGCCAGCGCTTTTCTCGAAGCATTTCTGGGGACGACCACAAATGCTATCAGCGCACCGATGAATACAACCCCGCCAACGATGCCGAACACCACCACTCGGCGGAGTGCGTTTCTGGCGCGGGCAGCCATCCACAAGTAGGCAGAGCCCCCGCTCATCCGTGCGATGCTATGAACGTTCATAACTCAAAGATTCACCAAGGACAGCACGCGCGCGAGAGTCCGGGCTGAAAGAGATTCCAGCACGGACCGGGATCACACTTGTTATCCCGTCGACAATGCAATCTAAGCGCCGCCCGGCTGCCCGGGGATGACAAAAGAAAAAACGACGGGAGCTATTCGCCCCCGCCGTTTGGTCATCCTCGAATCAGCTTACTGGATGGTGATAACGCCCTTCATGTTGAGCGCAAGGTGCGGAGTGCAATGGTAGGGGTACTGGCCGGGCTTGATGCTGGCGAACGATACGGTGACTGACTCGCCTGGGTTCATCTTCATGTTGCTCGACAGCTCTCCCATCTTGTCCGTACCCATGTTGGCATCGAGCTGCGGCTTTACGTCGGCCGGAATGGTTGCGGGATCGAATGCGACGTTGTGGGGACCGCCACTCACGACGACAAACTTGATGCCATCACCCTGCTTGACGGTGACGTTGGCTGGCTCGAAGCGATAGCCCTTTGCGTCTCCAATCATCTTTACTTCGTGGGTCTTGCCGGTGATCGGAGCCATCGCGACGGCGCCGCCAGCTGTGGTGCTTGGGGTCGTCGTGGTCGTAGTCGCCGTTGCCGTTGTATCTACAGCGACGTGCGTCGTGTCACCGGGCTTCTTTTCTCCGCCAGCGCAGGCGCCGAGCGTTATAACTCCAACTGCAACTGCGAATCCGTAGAACCGCATCTTTAGAGGCCTCCCAGAGCCGTACAGTAGTGCACTTACAAGATTAGTTTTTACTTCCAGAGATTGTGAATTTATTCACAAGCTCGCCGACATGCAATGAACTCTGCACTTTCGCATCTCATGATTCGTGCCCTGCTGCTGCGGCACCCCCAGTGATTGCAGTCCCCGCTCTCGACCTGCGAGGTGGTGCCTGCATTCAGCTCGCATCGGGCTCCTATGATGAAGAGCTCATACGCATCCCTGATCCGGTTGGAGTAGCCGTTGCCTGGAGACGGTATGGGTTCCGTCATCTTCACGTCGTTGATCTGGATGGAGTAGCGGGACGTGGCAACAACACGCCCGCCATTCAATCCATTCTTGGGGCAACCGACGTGGAAGTGCAGGTTGGAGGAGGAATCCGGAGCAGGGACATGATTCAGAGCTCGCTCGATGGTGGAGCACAGCGTGTCATCATCGGAACGCGCGCCATCGAGGACCTCGACTGGCTCGCGGAAATGAGCAGCAGCTTTCCAGGGTGCATCGTCGTCGCCGCTGACGTCCGTGGCCGACAAATTCTTGCCCATGGATGGACCCGCACACACCCAAAGCTTGTGCTCGACCTGGTAGAAGACCTCAATGGGCTTCCCCTCGCCGGGGTGCTGGTTACGGCAGTGCATCGGGAGGAAGCGATGCACGGCACGGACTTGCCGCTGATGGAGGACGTCGCAGACGCAGCGGATTTTCCGGTTTTTGCTTCGGGTGGACTCGGCAGTCTGAACGACCTGCGCGCGTTGGCAGACCGCGGAGTCGCGGCTGCCGTTATCGGGATGGCGCTTTACAGCGGTGCGATGGATCCGTGGGCAGTGGCTGAGGAGTTCTCGGAGTAGCAGCTCTCCTCGACACTCCGCAGCCTCACCTCAAAACAGGCTGATCGTCCGCGGGTTCAGCTTCGATGGATCGCCAACATACGCGAAGCGAAATCCCCTCATGTATTTCCTGGCGACGCGCTGAACGGCTTCAGGCGTAACTGACTTGAGATCGTCGACGAAGCGGTCGGCCGCTTTGTAATCCCCTTCATAGAGCTGGGATCGCGCCAGAAAGTCGGCTTGCGCGGCATTGGTTTCATTGTCGAGGAAGTACTCGGTAATGAACTGCTCCTCCAGCTGTTTGAGACCGATCGGGTCGAGCATCCCCTGCTGCAGATCGAGGACGGCCGCGCGCATCAATTTGAGTGTCGTATCGGGCGAAGCGGTGGATACATAGAGTCCTCCCGCAGTCGCAGCCCGGTCAACGAATGGAGCGTGCACGTCATAGGTGAGATTCTGCCGAGTGCGAATCTCCGCGAACATGCGCCCGGTCAAAACCGATGTCGCGACACGAAGGGCACGATAGTCCGCACCACTGGCAAGCGGGCCGCTGTAATAGCCCAGGATGTAGTTGGTTGGGAGCTGCCGGCGCTCGATGACGACGGCGGTCTGCATCTCAGGAACGCGGGGTGGCGCCGTCCACTTGTAGTTGCCCGCTGGAAGCTGTCCTATCGACTGCGTCACCAGGCGCTCGATGTGTGCCCGGTCGACGTTCCCGACGACGACGAGCAGCATTCGCGACGTCACGAACTGTGTCCGGTGATATTGACGCAGCGTCGCCGAATCGAGCGCCTGAATGGATTTCTCGTTTCCCGTCACCGAGACGGAATAGGGATGACCCACGAAGGTAATGCTGTCGGCCAGGTAGTCCGCCAACGCATCGGGGTCGTCCCGGCGCTGCCTGATACCGGACAGGTATTGCGCCTTCACCACGCCGATCTCGGACTTTGCAAGATTGGGATGCATTACCCGGTTGGCGAAAATAGCCCAGGTCGAATCAAACACTTCGGTGCTGGACCGTATCCCGAACATGGTCCAGTCGGCGTTTGGGGCAACCACTATCTCGCTTCCCAGCATGGACATGGCACGCCGAAGCGAGTTCTTGGGATAGCGCTGAGTTCCCCTCTCCGAGACATCCAGCAAGATCGGCTCGATGCCGGCGTTTGCCTCCGTGACCTGCCGTGAGCCGCCGAGCAGGTAGAGATTCGCGGCGACGACGTTGTTCGCGTTGTTCTGCCGGAGGATCACGTGCACGCCGGATACGTCAAAGCTTGTGGTGGCCGAAGCCAGCGCGAGCGCGACTGCGAGAATCATCAGGGCGCTCCCACCATCACAAGGTCGCTTGCCCCGAGTTTTAGTGATTGCCGGGCATCCGGCGCGATGAGCACGCCGGTGATGTGCGGTTTCCCGAGTATGTAGCGGCGCGCGTATGCGCGCAGATCTCCAATTGTCTGTTGTGCCATGTAATCAACGTATCCCATGTAGTACTCGAGGCTGGCGACGCTCCACCAGAATCCCAGTGTATGCGCAAAACCCGAGGCTCGTTCGCGATCGAACGCCGAAGTAACGGCGCGGTGCGCTTTGACGGCCTCGAGCTCGTCGGATGTGAAGTAGTCCGGCGAATCGAACTTCGCTATCTCGCCGTAGAGCGCCGCGAGTGCTTCGCGGAGCTGTTCGGGCGATGTCTGTCCGCTGATGGTAATGGGGCCGGTATGGTCGAGCGTGTAGTAGTTCACGCCGACGGCCTGCCAGAGTCCGCTGTCGACGAGCTTTTGCTGAAACTGTGAGCCCGGATCGTTCATCACATCCGAGAATACATCCGCCGCATAGGTTGACTTCGGATCCTGCCCGACGCTCGGTCCCTGCCACTGGACCTGAACGGTCACGGCTCCAACTGGGGCTTCGATAACCACTCCTTCGCTTTTCTGAATGGGAGGAATTTTCGGTATCGGATCCGCGATGAACGGGTCCGCGCCGCGGCTCCACTGTCCGAGCTCACGTTCGGCCAATGCGAATACCATCGCCGGATTCACATCGCCGGCGACGATCAGGACGGAATTGTTCGGAACGTAGTACTTGTTCTGAATCGTCCGCATTTTTTCGGGCGTCGTGGTACTGACTATCTGCCTGTCCCCGATGACGTCCTTTCTGCTGAAGTTGCCCGGATAAAGCTTCGCGTCCATCTGGCGGGAAAGCTCGAAGAAGGGACTTGATTCGTTCCGATCATACTCCCCGATCACGACCTGCCGCTCACGCTCGAGCTCATCGCGCCGGAACAGCGGGCCGCGCAGTGATGTGGCCAGCAGCTGAATCGCATCTCCCAGCTTTTCAGCCGGAACCGTCATGTAGTAGTTCACCCGCTCTTCCTGGGTCGTCCCATTGAACACGGCCCCGAGATCCGACGCCCGGTCCCAGAACTGATTTGGTTCCGGGTACTTCGAGTTCGCGCGGAAGAACATGTGCTCGTACATGTGTGCCAGACCCTCATACTCGGGCGTCTGTGTAAACGAGCCGTTCTTTACATCGATTTCGACCGTCGCCAATGGGACGCCATGGTTCTCGACCACAATGATCTCGAGGCCATTGGGTAGAACCTTGCGTTGTATGATCTTCTCGAGCTCTGCACGCTGGCCCCATGCTTCTGCTGGACCGATCGCTGAGGCGAGCAGCGCCAGAGTAGCGCAGTAACGCAGGACACCTTTTCTTACGGACATGTCAGACTCTGTGAAAGCCAGCCCGGATCTATACGGGCAATTGATGAAGCGATTGGACCCCAAGCGCCTCAAGCGCAACGAGCCTCTTGGACAATACACCACATTCAGGATCGGTGGTCCAGCCGATCTCTTCTACGATGCCACATCGACCGAGGATCTGGCAGGGGCGGTCACCGCCGCCCGCGAGCTCGGGATCGAGTATTTCGTCCTCGGACTCGGCGCCAACATTCTCATCGGAGACAAGGGTTTTCGCGGCCTGATTATCCGCAATACGTCGAGCCACCTCAAGTTCCTCGATGATGGACGGCTTTGGGTCGAGAGCGGTGCGGTGATGGCCAGGCTCATCCCCCAGGCCGTTGAGCGCGGACTGTCTGGGCTGGAGCACTACGTCGGAATCCCGAGCACTGTTGGCGGAGCGGTTTGGCAGAACCTGCACTTCCTTTCCCCGGCTCCCGAGCGGGAGAGAACGATGTTCATTGCCGAGGTTTTCGAGTCGGCCGAGCTGCTCACCCACGACGGCAAGCGGAAGACCGTCGACCGGGAGTATATGCAGTTCGGATACGACACGAGTACGCTCCACAAGCAGCGTGACATCGCCCTGGCGGTGACGTTCCAGCTGGATCGCGGCGACAAAGCGGTGATGCACCGCATCATGCAGGAAAATCTGAGCTGGCGCGGCGGAAAGCATCCCTGGCTCGAATACCATCCCAGCGCGGGCTCGATCTTCAAGAAGATCGAAGGCGTTGGAGCCGGCCGTCTGATCGACCAGGTGGGCCTGAAAGGGTTCCGGAATGGCGATGCGCAGATCTCTCACATCCACGCGAACATCATGGTCAATCTCGGAAAAGCGACCGCCAAAGACGTCCGGGAGCTGATCACGACTGCGCAGGACAAGGTGCGGAAGCAATTCGAGCAGAATCTGGAAGTGGAGATAGGATTCGTTGGCGAGTTCTGATTCAACTCAGGTCCGCTTGAATCCGTGTTGCTCGCGCCGCTGAACTGAAGCAGGTATTGAATCAGGTCGCTGCGAGTTGCTCCGCGCGCTCGGTAGCGGCCGTCCACTTCTCTATGGCGGCGTCCAGCTTGCGCCGGGCTTCATCCAGTTTTTTGCCGGCGACGAGTGATTTTCCGGTTCCTTCGCGAGTCGTATAGAGCTCCGGGTCCTCGAGCAGATGGGTTAGCTCCACTACCTCCTTCTCGAGCAGCGCCACCTCTTTCTCGGCGTCTTCCACCCATCGTCTCGACTCGCGAAGAGCTGCGCGGTTGTCATCTCCCTTCACTTCCTGCCGCCTCGTTTGCTTGCGCTCCTTGACCCGTCTCAGCGATTCCTGCTCCGCTGCGGCAACCGACGCTGCGTGCTCGCGTTCACGGCTCTGTTCCTCCCATTCAGTGAATGATCCCGGGAAGTCCGTGATATGCCGTTCGTGTAGAACCCACACGCGGGTGCTCAGCGCTTCGAGCATGGCCCGGTCGTGACTCACGAGAAGAATCGTCCCCTCGTATTCATCGAGTGCCTCCTCGAGCGCCTCGACCGATTCGATGTCGAGGTGATTGGTCGGCTCATCGAGCAGCAGGAAGTTCGCGCGCTTGAGCACCATCATCGCGAGCGCGACACGGGCTCGCTCTCCACCGGATAGCGTGTCCGCTCGACGCTGGGCCTCGTCACCGGAAAATCCGAACCGGGCGAGATGTCCCTGGACCTGCCGCCGTTCCCACTGGGGGCGAAGCTCATTTATGACGTCGTAAAGAGTTCTGTTCAACGGCACCTGCGCCATATCCTGGCGATAGTAGCTGGGTTGAACCGAGCCGCCGATCCTCAGCTCACCGCTCGAGAGCGCCCGTTCGCCCATGAGCGCACGAAGAAAGGTCGATTTTCCGCTTCCGTTGGGACCAACGAAGCCGATTATATCGCCACGCTGAATGGTCGCCGTAAAGTTGGAAATCAGAGTTCTTCCCTCGACGCCAAGCGTCACATCGCGGGCAATCGCAACCTGATCACCGCCCCGCTCCGACAAATCAAGCCTCAGTCCCATCGCGTTCTCCGCATCCTGGGTGGGACCACCGAGACGTGGAAGTCTGCTCAGTCGTTTTCTGCGCCCTTTGGCCTGTTTCGAGTTTTGACCGGCAATGTTGCGCCTTATGTAATCCTCTTCCTCCGCTACGACCTTGCGCTGCTTGTCAAAAGCGCGCTGCTGGCTCAGTCTGCGTTCTTCCCTCTGGACAACGAATGACTCATAGCCGCCTGTATAAGCGACCGCGCTGCCTCCTTCCAGGTGGAGGACGTGGTCCACCACGTTGGCGAGAAATGCGCGATCATGACTGATCAGGAGAACTGTCTTGTCGGAATTCCGGAGATACTCCTCGAGCCAGCGTGTCGTTTCCAGATCAAGGTGATTTGTCGGCTCGTCCAGCAGCAGTACATCGGCTGCGCTCACCAGCTGACTCGCGAGTCCGAGTCGTCCGCGCTCACCGCCACTCAGCTGTGCGAGCGGCTGCGTACGAGCCTTCTCGGCGTCGAAGCCCAGACCCTGGAGTACGGCATCTACCCGCGGAGCCAGAGTGTAGCCGCCTTCACGTTCAAACCGTTCGAGGTCCCGGTCGTATTTGGCGAGCATTTGGGGCGTGGCCGACTCGCCCGCTTGTGCGAGAAGATTGCCTTGTTCAGCGAGGGATCGCTCCAACGCCAGCAAGTCGGCGAACTCTCCGGCGCCCGCCTCCCACACAGTCGTGGCGCTGCCGAAGTCACGGTGCTGCTCGAGAAGCGCGAACCGAAGTCCTGGCTGACGAGAAACCGCGCCCTCGGTCGGCTGGTGCACGCCGGTGATAAGTCGGAAGAGTGTCGTCTTGCCGCTGCCATTGCGCCCCAGAATTCCCCACCGCTCGCTCTTTCCGACGGTGAACGTTATCCCCTGGAAAATCCTCGCTGCACCGAACTCGACGCCGGCATTTGAGACGGATATCTGCGTCAAGAGCGCAGCACACTCGAGCATGCCGCCAGGCAGCGCTCGATGGTTTCAACTGTGTGATCCCCCATATGGCCGATCCGAAAAGTGGAGCTTTTCAGCTTGCCGTATCCATTTCCGACAACAATTCCCTGCTTGGCAACGGAAGCGGTGAATTTTTCGGCGGGGAGATCCGCGGGTAGCCTGATCGCGGATACAGTCGGCGACTGATATCCAAGAGGAGCGATGTTGCTCAGTATCTTTCCGGTTTCGTCGCTGATCTTCGCGATCCATTCCTGGGTGCGCAGCGCCATGGCCCTGTGACGTGCCCATCGCACTTCGAGCCCTTCCGCGGCGATCGACTTCGTCTGGGCTTCAGCGGCGTAGAGGAGCGTGAGAGCCGGAGTACTGGGCGTCTGATTCCGCCTCGCGTACGCATCCATCTCCACCAGATCGAAGTAGACGCCACGACTATGAGTTCCGTTCGCCTGATCCACGAAGCTGGTTGATGCAACAGCGAACGAAAGGCCAGGTGGAAGAGCAAGCGCTTTTTGCGATCCCGTGAGTACGTAGTCCAGGCCCCACTCGTCGAAGCGCAGCTCCGCACCTCCAAGCCCGCTGACACTATCAATCAGGCAGAGAACACGGTGACGGTGCGCACAATCGGAGATTGCACGGACGTCGTTCAGCGCGCCCGTTGAAGTTTCAGAGTGAACGACCGTGATCGCGACGTATTTCCGCATTGCCAGACGCTCTTCCAGCTGGGGAATGGTGTGAATCTGTCCCCAGGCGACATCGTAGCGATCGACATCCCGGTCGCACGCTGAGGCAATGTGTGCGAATCGCTCCGAGAAGGCCCCGTTGACCAGACAGAGAATGCGGCCGGGCGGCGCGCACCGAATCGCAGCCTCCATCAGTCCTGTCGCGGATGATGAGCTGACATAGACGGGGCGCTCGGTCTTGAATATCGGACGGAGCCCCTGCTGGAGCCGTTCGAAGAGGTTCTCGAATTCCTGCCCGCGATGAGGGATCATCGGCTGAATCATGGCAGTCATGATTTCTGCGCGAACCTCGGTGGGGCCAGGCAGGAAAAAAGTGCCGAATCCTTTTGTGGGGCTCGTTCCAGTATTTGAAGAGTTCATTCCAGGACTAGTTCTCTCAGTTGGTCGAAATTCTCGATCACGAAATCTGCTCGCTCGATCACGGGTTCGCGTCGCGCAAAACCGGTAAAGGCGGCGAAGCCTCCCACCACCGGCTTGATCTCGGAATCCGTAATTCCATCGCCGACTGCAAGTATCGGGTCCTTCAAACCCATGTTGGCGACCGTGGTTCTCTTGCCGTTTTGCCGCGTCATGAGAGAACCCTCTTCGAATCCAGCGTAATCTCCCTTTTCGTCAAAGAATACCGAAACCGCAAATACCCGCTTCTCGTCGACGGCCAGTGCTCTCGCAAGCGGAAGTATTGCCTGCCGCAGTCCGCCGCTCACCATCGCCAGCTCGATACCTTTTTCTTGCAACGCGGAAAGAGTTTCTCTCGCCCGCGGCGCGATCCGCTCGAGGTACACTCTTCCCAGTTCCTCAATTTCGACACGGCTGGGCTTCACGATCTTCATCCTCTCGCTATAAACGGCTTCAATTGGAATCTCGCCCCTCATGGCTCGCTCAGTCAGCGCACTGCTATACGCCTGGACCTCGGCACCACGAAGGGCTGCAAGCCAATCGATTCCTTCAATTCCGCTCAGGGTGGAATCAACATCCAGGACGACGGAATTAAAGCGGCTCACAGGATATTTCCGGGCGCGAGTATTCCGAAAGGATCGAGCGTTTGTTTCACGGCTGTCATCATCCCGATCTGAAGCGCGTTCATCTGCAGCGGGAGCCACTTGCGTTTGATCTTTCCGATTCCATGCTCCGCGGCCACGGTTCCACCCATCGCAAGAATGCGCTTTAGCGTCCGTTCCACCACCAATTCTATAGTAGTGAGCTCCCGCGCATCCCGAGCGATGAAATTCTGATGTGGATGACCATTTCCGGCATGGCCGTAGATCACGGCCTGCTCGATTCCGGATTCACTTGCCAGCGAGCGCGCGATTTGAATTGCTTCGGCCAGCTTGTCGTAGGGGACGGCCCAATCGGTGGACACCTTCCGGCCGCCGGCAGCACGATGCTTCCCACCCCGCTCGTTCATCGTGGCTGGAACACTGTGACGAAGCTTACGCGCTTCTCGCAGCCTCGATTCACCATCAAAGACGAGCGGCTCAAAATCGGAAGCCGCTGCCTCGATCACTTCGCTCCATCTCTCGAGCGTCGAATTGGCATCATCCGCCACCTCTTCTTCAACGTAGACCATGGCACCTGATCCGCTGGGCACAAGCTGGCCAGCGATGGCACCACGAGCGATTTCAATAGCCTTGTCGTCGAAGTATTCGATGCATCTGGGTGCCACAGCTCGCGACTCCCTCGTTGCGACAACGAATCTGAGAGCATCCTCTTCCGTTCCGAAGAAGACCGCGATCCCCAGTACGTGAGCAGGAAGAGGCAGGAGGGCCAGCTCGGCCTCCACGACAATCCCGAGAGTGCCCTCGCTCCCTATGAACCAATCGATCGGATCATGCGCAAAGGCATAGCCTACCGTGTTCTTTTCGAGGCTCGACCTTCGGAACTCCGTGAGATCGCCATTCGCCGTGACGACCTTGAGCGCCTGCACATGCCTCCGCGTCGCGCCATACTTGAACGTGCGAGCTCCGGATGCATTGCAGGCGATCGCTCCTCCAATCGTGGACTCTTCTTCGCTGGTCGGGTCTGGCGCGAAGAGCAAGCCGGCCGCAGCAGCCGTTCGCTTTATTTCACCGACGAGTGCTCCTGGACCGACAGTAAGCGTTCTCCTGGCTTCATCGACAGCGGAAATCCTGTCGAGCGAACGGAGTGACATCAGAATTCCCTTGTCGGTGATAGAGGCCGCGGTTGTGCTCGTCTGCGCGCCCGCACAAGTGACGGCAATGCGATCCGTCGTTGCGCGGTGCATCACTTCGAGCACTTCGTCGACTGAGTCGGGCCTGGCAACCAGGTCTGGAACCATATGAAGACCAGACGCATCGGCTTCATAGGCTTCCCTCACGCTCTTGTCGCTGCTTAGACCGGCACTCACCCTGAGTGAAAGCAGACGACTGCAGCCGACGATACATCGGGAAGACTCAGCAACGATTGTCGAATCGCTTCGCTTACGTCTCCGTCGACGGAAACCGCGGCAAGCGCCTGGCCGCCCTGCGCCAGACGTGCCTGATGATATTCGGCGATGTTCACTCCCGCTTCGCCGAGCAGGGTTCCAACGCGGCCGATGACACCGGGAACATCGTTGTTGGTGAGAATGAGAAGGGTGTCACGCGGCTGTATGTCGACGTGAAATGCGCCGATCCGCGTGAGTCGGCCTGCACCGCCTGGCTGCGCCGTGCCGGCGATTGCTATCTCCTGCATTCCACCGCTCAGTCTCACTTCGACCGCGAAAGGATTCTCCTGCGTCGGAGTTTCAGTGGTCGAAAGATCTATTCCTCTTGCTTCGGCTATCCCCCTGGCATTTATCAGGTTGAGGCGTTCCTGTTCTACCGTCCCCTCGAGCAGGCCGCGAGCGGCGGAGGCCAGCAGCGCGCTCCTTGCTCCAGCGAGGGCGGAGCCGGCACGCAGATCTATCCGCTGAACCGCTCGCGTTCCCTGGGTTGCGAGTATTGCCCTTCCTACAGCCGCGGCACGACGTGCCAGCGTGAGCGCCGGCTCCACTTCGGACCATTGGCCACCGACATCGGCGACGTTGATCGAGCGCGACAGCTCTCCGCTGAGAAGCGCGTCCCGCACGGCGATGCAGACATCGACGGCCACGTTGCGCTGCGCCTCCGTAGTCGACGCGCCGATATGAGGAGTCAGAAGGACATTCGGAAGCGTGCGCAGTGGATGATCGGGCGCCAGAGGCTCTTTCTCGTACGCGTCGACGACCGCGCCAAACAGGCGCTTGCTGTTCAGTGCGTCCAGCAGCGCTTTTTCATCGACGATTCCGCCGCGCGCCATGTTCACCACGATCGCCTGACGGGGAAGCCGCCCGATTTCCCGTTTGGCAATCATCCCGGTGGTTTCGTCCGTCAGAGGCGTATGAAGAGTCAGAACGTTGGACTGCTCGAGCAGAGCATCGAGCGACTCCACCTCCTGAACCCGCAGTGCTTCGAATCGGGACTTTGAGATGTACGGGTCGTACGCGATGACATTCATTCCGAACGCCCGGGCACGCGTCGCCACCTCTCCTCCAATCCGTCCCAGCCCGACGATTCCGAGCGTTCTTCCCTTGAGCTCGGAGCCGAGCAGGGACGACCGCTCCCACTTTCCAGCATGCATGGATGTGTCCGCGCGCGGGAGGTGCCGGAGCAGCGAGATCATCGCGCCGAAGAACAACTCCACGACGGCAATGGTATTGCCGGCCGGGGCATTGATGACGGCCACGCCGAGGGCGGTCGCGGTATCCAGGGCGATGTTGTCCACTCCGACTCCGGCACGTCCCACTACCTTGAGCTTACGACCTTTTCCAAGGACATCCGCTGAGATCCGTGTCGCGCTTCGGCCAACTATCGCGTCATAATCGCCGATCCGCGCGAGCAGCTCCTCCTTCGGCAGCGTCGGGACTTCATCAACTGTGATGAGCGGCTCCGCTGAAAGAAGTGCTACGCCTTCGGCGTCGATCTCATCGGTGACGAGAACGCGGTATGTCACTGTCGGTGTAGTTATTTGAGCCGATTGCTGAGAGGAGGGACGAATCTGGAATATCGCTGTCCCAGGCTCGCGCCCACAAGCGATTTCAGGACTTACGGCTGCATCCAGCTTTTCCAGGCCGCTTCATCCGCCCCGACAGCGAGCTTGTTTGCATTGCGCACGAGGGGAATCCGGAGCAGGAGCGGTTCTTCCGAGAGTTTTTCCAGCCAGCGGTCGTCTGAAAGTTGCGCGTAACGGAGTCCGAGCTCGTCAAAGCGCTTCGATTCTCGATCGACGAGCGTCGTAACGCCAAATTTCTGCGCGAATCGTCGAAGCTCACCCAGGGATGCCGGCCGTTCCATCAGGTCGACGAAATGAGTCCTTATTCTTCGCTCGGAGAAAAAGCGAAGAGCTTTACGCGTATCCGCGCTCTTCTTTACGCCAAAGATCTGTACTTCCAACGTGTCGGCCTGATTTCTCGGAATGTGAATTGATGAAGCTGGATAGAATGCCTGCTTTATGAGCGACGAGATAATCTATTCGCCCGCCTGGTGGATTCCCGGTGGTCATTTGCAAACCCTGTGGGGCAAGCTGTTTCGGCGCCAGGAGCCGGCGGCTACTGTCTTGGAGCGTTGGGACACCCCGGACGGCGATTTCGTAGAAGTTCATCGTTTGGCGGCGTCTTCCGGCCAGCCTCGGCTCTTGCTCCTGCACGGATTGGAAGGGAGCGTCCGGTCGCATTACGCGCAGGGCCTACTCAATGAAGCGGCCGGCCGCGGATGGGGCGCTGATCTTCTCATCTTCCGCTCCTGCGGCTCGGAGCTGAATCGAACCCGCCGCTTCTACCATTCCGGCGAAACCACAGACACGTCATTTGTCCTCGAGAGGATCTCGCGGGAGTTTCCGGAGTCTCCGCTCGGCATTGCCGGCGTATCGCTCGGCGGTAACGTAGTGCTCAAATTCCTTGGCGAGCGGGGTAATGATCTGCCCTCGCGGTTGCGCGCGGCTGCGGCAATTTCGGTCCCATTCGATCTGGCCCGCTCCTCGAAGAGGGTCAACCAGGGGTTTTCGAAATTATACCAGCGCTTTTTTCTCAGCTCGCTGCGTCGCAAGGCGAAAGAAAAAGCAGCTCTCTTTCCCGATCTCTCCACGGCAGAACAAATCTCCAGGCTGCGCACGCTGGAAGACTTCGACAACCTGATCACCGGTCCGTTGCATGGGTTTCGGGATGCAGAGGAGTATTATCAGCGATCGAGCTCGCTCGGCTGGCTCGCGGGTATTAGGCTCCGCACGCTACTATTAAGTGCGTTTGATGATCCAATGCTGCCACCAGAAGTCCTCGCCGAGGTTCGTGAAGTGGCGCAACGAAACCCGGCTCTTCATCTGGAGTTTGTAGACAAGGGTGGCCACGCCGGCTTCGTATCTGGCTCACGGCCATGGCGACCGTTTTATTATGCGGAATACCGAGTTGGCGAATTCTTCGCCGAAGCCTTCGCTGACTTGACCCGGAGCACTGCCTCAACCCCGTGACCATCCTTCCGATAGTTTTTCTCGTCGCCTTCATCGCGGGACTGGTATTAGCCGTTTTGGCGATGCTCAACGGTATGGAGCACACACGCCGGAATCGTTCTCGCCGGCCTTCCGCATTTTTCAATCTTCCAGCCGCTGCTGCTTTTGCTGTCGGCTTTGGCGCGGTGGGCTATCCGCTCGCCACGCGCACACGACTGCCGGCATGGGGAATCCTTCTTATCGCGGTCGCTACCGGTGGTCTCGCCATCAGCGGTATGATCACCCTGATCGCCCGATGGGCTCTACGTGGGAGCTCGGCCTCTTCGGGTGCGGAGGACGAGATTCAGGGGCAGCTTGCTGTCGTCACTCAGGACATATCCGAATCGGCCCCGGGACAGATTGCGTACGAGTATTTCGGTGGCGAGGTCAAAATCTCCGCGCGTGGTCTTAGCACAAAGTTGCTCACTGTCGGCGCTGAAGTCGTCATCGACCGAATCGAAGGTGGAGTTGCGTTTGTGGAGGAATGGGCGGTAGTAGAACAGCGCCTCTAGGCTCCTCGCCGTTTCGCTCCACGCGCATAGAGAAGAAGCCAGTCAGGCCAGTTTCCGCTGAGCTCGAAGAAGTCGTCGAAGTAGGTGAGACCGCTCGCCTCGAGATCCTCGATCAAGGCCGGCAAAAGATCATCGGAGGGCAGTGGCCCAAGCGCGATGAGCCCCTCTTCCACCCGGAACTCCTGATCAGTGAGATTGTATCGCTCATCGATTGCGGTGCGCGTCAGTCCGGCACGCTCGAACGCGGTCTGCCTGATGAGAATTACCGCGCGACTATGGGCCAGCTCGAGAGGCATGAATTAGGTTCGACAAGAGACTAACTGCACGTGCCCGGCTTCCTTTATCTTAAATGTATGTCGCAATCGCGGGACTTTGAAACTGAATTTGACGTTGTGGTCATAGGAGCGGGCCACGCTGGAACCGAAGCGGCCGCAGCTGCTGCTCGGCTTGGTGCTCGAGTAGGATTAATCACCAGTGCGCTCGAGACCATTGGGCAGATGTCGTGCAACCCAGCGATTGGCGGCGTTGCAAAGGGGACGGTAGTCCGCGAGGTGGATGCGCTCGGTGGAATCATGGGCCGAGCGACGGACCTTGCGATGATACAGTTTCGGATGCTCAATCGCAGCAAAGGTCCCGCCGTCTGGGCTCCACGCGCGCAGTGTGACCGGGGTCTCTACCGTCGCGCTGTCAGATCCCTGCTCGAGCAGCAGCCCAACCTCCAGACCGTACAGGGAACCGTTGGCCGCCTGGTGCTGGCTCCGGAAGAACGGCGCGTACTCGGTGTCGAGACTCTGGAGGGTCGGAGGTTTGCGGCAAAGAGCGTCGTGATAACGACTGGCACGTTCTTGCGCGGACGAATTCATATCGGAACGGAAACCCGCATCGACGGAGGCCGAGCTGGAGAGAATGCAACCACGCACCTCGCTGAACAGCTCGAGCACGCTGGGTTGACGGTGGCTCGTTTCAAGACCGGAACGCCTCCCCGAATCGACGGGCGCTCCGTTGACTATTCCGTGCTGGAGATTCAGGAGAGCGAAATCGAGCAATTCGACTATTCCTGGTCTCACTTCTGGCCGGAAAAGCGTCGCGCTGGTTTTGCGACTCGGCATCCAGATCAGATGCCCTGCTGGATCACGTTCCTCGAAGCTGAAGGGAAGAAAATCATCAAGGACAACATCGCCAGGTCAGCGATGTATGGCGGCGCAATCTCGTCGCGCGGTCCGCGGTACTGCCCTTCAGTGGAGGACAAGATCGTCAAGTTCCCCGCCGCGGAGCGACACCAGCTATTTCTCGAGCCCGAAGGACACGACACGTCTGAGCTGTATGTCAATGGCTTGTCGACTTCCCTGCCTGCGTCGGTGCAGCTCGAGATTTTGCGATCGGTGCCTGGGTTGTCAAATGCGAAAATGAATCGGGCCGGATACGCTATCGAATACGATTACTACCCGCCTACTCAGCTCGACGCATCGCTACAGGTGAAGTCGGTCCCGGGACTCTATTTCGCCGGCCAGATCAACGGTACTACCGGCTACGAGGAAGCCGCTGGTCAGGGTTTAGTCGCGGGAATGAACGCCGCTCTCTTGACACAGCAGAAACAGCCGCTCGTGCTGGGTAGAGAGACGTCATATATCGGCGTGTTGATCGACGATCTGATCACGCGCGGAGTAGATGAGCCATACAGACTCTTCACTTCTCGCTCAGAGTTCAGGCTCACGGTGCGTCAGGATAACGCTCTCAGGCGTCTCGGTGCGATTGGCATCGGGCTCGGGATCTACTCGGAATTCGAGAGAGCCTCAATCCAGCGGCGGCTGGATCACGAGGATTCCGCTCTCCAGCTCGCGGAGACGACCAGCATACGGCCGGAAGAGGCAGCGGGTGCTCTTTCAGCTGCTGACAGTGCTTCGCTTCCGCATTCCGTGAGAATCGTCGAAGTGGCTCGGCGTCCGGAGGTTTCGCTTCAGACACTTTTCAGCGCAGTCGGATTGGGCACTGGGCTCGATGGTGAGGCGCTCGTCACGGCAGATCTGGAAATCAAGTACGCCGGCTATTTCGAGCGTGAGCGAGTACAAGCAGACCGCATGCGCCGGATGGGAGATTTTTCGCTCGACCCCGCTCTGGATTACGGGGAAATGCAGTCGTTGTCATTCGAAGCACGTCAAAAGCTTTCGAATCTCAAGCCTCATTCGCTCGCCCAGGCTTCGCGGATCCCGGGCGTGAGTCCCAGTGATCTGCAGAATCTCGTCATCGAGATCGAGCGTCGACGACGCGTCGCCGCTACGCTGTAATCGTTACCCGGGTAGAGCTCCACTCGATCACCAGAATTGCTGTCGCAATCAGAACCCCGCCCGCGAGGGTTGAAACGCTGAACTGATTGTGCAGCACGATTACGCCGAGTAATGCGGTGAAAAATGGTTCGACAGTCGCGATGATCGATGTTCTGACGGGACCCAGCACAGACAGGCCCATTATGAGCGTCGAGAACGCGATTACGGTCGACACGAATGCAAGCAGAAAGATATTTGCCCAGGCTGCACCTTCCACCGGAAGAAAAAGCTCACCTGTGATCAGCGCTGCCAGGACAAATGAAATGGCTGCGCCCGCGATCAGCAGAAACGTCGCGAGTAGAGGTGGCACGCCTTCCTGCACGTGTTCGAGCGCCGGCAGATACGCCGAGTAAAGGAGCGCCGATGCGATAGCGAGGAAGACCCCGATCGGATTGAGTTTTTCTGTGGGCATTCCGACCATGATGGTCACGCCCATTAGGGCCAGAACCAGAGCGAAGATTCGAATCGGCGTGAGCCTCTCAGTCTTTCGAATCGCGGCGAGAAGAGCTACCCACGCAGGGTAGGTGTAAAAGAGAAAAGCCAGTGGGCCGACTGGAATGAAATCGAGCGCGCGAAGGCTCACGTACGTAATCAGCGCCTGGCCGCATCCACCTATGAGCAGCAGCTGAACGATGCGCCGCGTCGGAATCGAGCGAATGCCCCGCACCTGGGTAACCGCGGAGAGAAGCGCCGCCGCCAGCACATAGCGCCAGGCCATCGTTGTCAGGAGAGGAACACCGGCGCTCGTGATCAGGACGGTCAGTACGGAAATCGAGCCGAAGCTGATCGCGGAGATGACGATCAACAGCGTAGCACGGCCGATCGACGTGTCTGAGGTTTTCATCGGACGAATGTAGCTTTGGCCGATATTGGTGGCCATTTTTTCGGAGCAGATCTGCAGGAAGGGGACGCGGAGTTCCCGGTCCTATTGATTGCGACCAACGAAACCATCTCGCAGACCGTGCATTCACGGTCATCCTATGGCAGACGAAATCGTCTGGGGCGCAAAATTCGCGAACATGTTTCTGCGCACGAGGGCGTAGGAGATAATGGGCATGAATCTGGACCGGATTCATAAGATCGAGTCTGCGTATTCTTTCCAGCTCAGCAATGTGCAACCCGAGTCGGTCAGGACGTCATAGGTATTGTTCAACCAGCACACTTTTCCGGTAATCTCGCATGAAAATAGCATATTTCTCAGGTTTGATAGCCTTATTAGCGCCATTAACCGTACACTCACAGGACACTCGGGCGCCAAATGATCCTGTCCCGCAGATTGTGGTCACCGGGCGGGGTGAAGTGAAGGTCTCGCCCGACAGAGCAAGCATTCAGGTGAGCGTACAGACACGAGCCGCCACCGCGGCTGCTGCCGCGGCAGAGAACGCCAACAAGCAGCAGGCGGTCCTATCAGCCCTTCGGGCGCTGGGTCTTACGAACGACCAGCTCTCGACGGTTGGCTACAACGTCTATCCCGAACAGCGCTATGACCAGGGAAAGGAGCCGGTGATCATAGGCTATAACGTGACGAACACGATCTTGGTCGATGTCCGGAAGTTGACCCAGGTTGGCCCCGTGATAGATGCAGCACTCGCCCACGGCGCTAATTCGATTTCATCGCTACAGTTCTACGCCTCGAATACTGAAGCAGCTCGAAGGAGCGCAATCGCTGTTGCGATCGAGAAAGCGCGAGCCGATGCCGACGCTGCCGCCCGAGCGGCACGGGGAACATTGGGCAGTTTGCTCGAAATCAACGTGAGCTCCTACTCGCCTCGGCCTCCGCAGCCAATGATGATGCGAGCAGCAGCCGGCATGGCTCAAGCTGACACCCCAATAAATCCTGGAGAGGAAACTCTCTCGGTTGAGGTTAGCACTCGCTGGAAGTTCATAGCTGGACAATAGGGGTAATTTCCACGTGGAACATCGGATTTAGCGTTCCACGTGGAAACCAGCTACACCCGGGGATAGATTAGGCGCCATAACCTTAACCGGGATCCAGTGGCGCGAGTCATCGCAATTGCGAATCAGAAGGGCGGAGTCGGAAAGACCACGACAGCGGTAAATCTTGCCGCTAGTCTGGCTGCGGCGGAACAACGCACTCTTCTGGTCGACGCCGACCCCCAGGGCAACGCGACCAGCGGCGTCGGACTCCGGAAGGAAGACCTTCCTTTCTCGCTGTACGATGTTCTCGGCGGAAACTCCGATTTGAGATCTTCCCGACAGGTATCCGTCCAGTTTGAGAAACTCGATGTGATCGCGGCGAATCCCGACCTGGCCGCAGCGGAAGTGGAGCTGATAGACAGGGACGATCGCGATCTTGTTATGCGGAATGCAGTCGACTCGCTGCGGAGCGATTACGAATACGTAATCATCGACTGCCCGCCGTCGCTCGGGCTAATAACGATCAACATGCTGGTGGCGGCCGACGCACTCGTGATCCCTCTCCAGTGCGAATACTACGCTCTCGAGGGACTCTCGCAGCTCCTGAACACAGTGCACCGAGTACAGCACAGCGCGAATGAAAAACTGGGAATCGATGGGGTGTTGCTCACCATGTACGATTCCCGGCTCAATCTCTCAAAGCAGGTTGCCGATGATGCGAGAGAGTATTTTGGGCCAAAAGTATTCACCAACGTCGTGCCGAGGAATGTACGGTTGGCTGAAGCACCAAGCTTCGGAAAGCCGATCATTCTCTATGATGTCGCGTCGGTTGGAGCACAAGCCTACATGAACGTCGCGAAGGAATTAATCGAACGCACAGCACAAGGAGATGACGGTGGCCGCTGAGAAGACTCCACGCCGGCTGGGCAGAGGACTCGAAGCTCTTCTGGGAAGCGCCACCGGACTGTCATCGAGTGATGACGGTGCCCTCAGATCCATTCCTATCGGACAAATAGGTCCCAACCCGTTTCAGCCGCGACGTGAGTTCAACGCTGAAGAACTTGGCGAGCTTCAGGAAAGTCTGAAAGCAAGCGGACTTCTTCAGCCGATAACCGTCCGCCGGCGGCAAGGAAAAGATGGATTCGAGGTAATCGCAGGGGAGCGCCGATTGCGCGCTGCGACGATGCTTGGCTGGAAAGAGATTCCGGCAATCATCAAAGAGATCGACGACCGAACGCTGCTGACTCTCGCGCTGGTCGAGAACCTTCAGCGCGCCGACCTCAATCCAATTGAGGAAGGGGAGGGCTACCACCAGCTCTCGAAGGATTTTGGGATGACGCAGCAGCAGATCGCCGAAACGGTCGGAAAGGACAGAACGACAATCGCCAACATGCTGCGTCTCCTTCAGCTGCCTGCAGCGGTGAGAACGCTCCTCCAGGAAGGGCATCTGTCGATGGGGCACGCAAAGGTTCTGCTTGGCCTCGAGGACTCAGCCAGGATTACGAGCCTCTCACAGGAAATCGTCAAAGAAGGCCTGACGGTTCGGGATATCGAGCGACGTCTCCGCGACATGGTCACCCCCCGCGACGGAAAGAAAGCCGGTCGTCCCAGAACCGTTGACCGGCAATCGCCAGAAGCGAGAAGGATCGAGGATCGGCTCCGGCGGTTCCTGCAAACCGACACAGTCCTGAAGGTCGGAGCAGGGAACCGCGGTACCCTGACGGTTCATTTTTACTCTTCGGATGACCTCGAAAGGTTGCTCGAGCGCATGGGAGTTCCTGATTAATCAACAGGGTTATTAACCTTAGCTATAACTCGTTGCCACGTAGGCAGTTACATGCGCGGGAAGCTGGTTCTCCACACAAATGTGCACGTCCAAATGACGACAATTCAAAAGCTGGTAGAGTATACGGATGAGCTGCTGGCGACTGCCTCGACTCCTGATTATCCGAATGCAGTGAATGGGTTGCAGCTGGAGAATCGCTCGCCGATAACCGGAATTGCCGCAGCCGTGGATTTTTCAACCCGGGCCATCAAAGGAGCAATTGCTGCTCGCGCCAACCTCCTGATCGTGCATCATGGGATGTTTTGGGGCGGAGCCGAGGCAATCAGAGGTCCCGCGTACGGAAGACTACGTCTTCTGATCGAAAACGACATTGCCGTTTACTCCTCGCATTTGCCGCTCGACCGTCATCCGTCACTGGGCAACAACGCGTTGTTGGCCAGGGAGCTCGGGTTGCAGCCGGCCGGGACGTTTGCCCGCCACGAGGGAATCTTCATCGGAGTCAGCGGAGAAACCGACACCGACACTGCGGCACTCGCGGAGCGGGCACGCGGATTCGCGAGCAAGTACGGTAGTGAAGTGCGAATGACATCAGCTGAAAAAAACCGGCGCACCAGACGATGGGCGATGTGCACCGGCGCCGGGGCGGCGGCCGATACTCTTAAAGAGGCGGCCGAGAAGAACATCGACACGCTCATTGTCGGCGAAGGACCGCACTGGACTGCCATCCACGCCGAGGAAAACGGGATGGTCATCATCTACGCCGGCCACTATGCAACGGAGACACTCGGCGTCAGCGCGCTGGCGCAGCATCTCGCCGGCAAGTACCGGATCCCTTCGACTTTTGTGAATGCACCAACGGGATTGTAGCTGATATCAGAACCGGGAGGATCGTATCAACAATCCGTGTACGCACTCCTCCATGTAGCACGCCATCTACCAGGCCCAACGCGTTCGATAAACCCGAGCTTTCCACCATCGTCGTACTCGACGTTGACGACAATTGCTGGAAGTTTTGAAATTCCCAATTGCACTACCGCGAGAACTTCTGTCGCCTGTGCGGACTCCTCGGGACCAGCCGTCCTGTTGTAATAACCGACCGCGTACATTCCACTCGTTCTCGCCGGTCTTTCACCGATGATGAGCATGTGCTCGAGCTTCGGCGCTGCTTCTTCATTCACGCTTCGCACGACATCCGCCACCACTACGTCGACGGAATCAAGACGAAATGTGTAGGCTGAACGCACTCTGAACGGGAGTCCTCTGAACGTCGGATCAGAGGCGCCGGACAACGTTGCGGCTGCCTGTGCCAGGGATGCGGCGAGTGCTGCAGAATCACTACTCGTCATTGCCTCAATCGAGTCGACCTTGATTGCCTGGACGTGACCGCTCGCAAATCCAACTCGCCAGTTTGCGTGCGGCGACTGCAGCTTTGCCAACGGCCAGGAATCACATTCCTCCTTCGGATCAACTGCTGGGAGTGGCGAGGCCGTGATGGCCGACCCCACTTTCCCTCCTCTTCCGAACAGGTCGAACTTGAGTCCCGAAATCGGCGGACTGATACCCTGAAGAGTTGCGATCGTGCTGTCGGTTGCTTCCGGCAGTACGACCGCAACGCTATCGGAGCTACCGCGCACGGATGCAATCATCACTGGGCCAGCATCCGCATTCCAGTTCGTGTTGACTGCTGGTTGAGAGGGAGGAGCGGGTGATATTCCTCGAGCGGAATCGGATCCTTCACGTTCCCGGTTTCGACACCCCGTCAAAACAAGTGGAAGAGAGAGCGATACCCACAACAGCGCCACACGAGGTGTCATGCAGGTAATTTGACCGCGACTTGGCTCAGCGTCGAGAGTACGTACGCCTTTGCTACGTCACCATACGTATTTGAGCAGCGGCTGAGACGGTGTAGGGTACACGCGTGACGCCACAGGACGAGGGGCTAACGAATGGAATCGGCACCACGGAGCTCGATCAACAAGACTGAAGAGTCGGTTGGCGCTTTCAGCGTCACGGCTTCGGGCGACCTTAATCCTCCGCTTGCACGATTCCGCGAGAGGCTTAGCTGGGCGTTGTATGATTTCGCGAATACGGTGTTCTCCATGAATATTGCCACGCTCTACTTTGCGGCGTGGCTCGTCGCGGACCTGGGTCACTCGAACACGCTCTACGCAGTGGTAAACGGAATCGCATCGGCTCTCGTCGTCGTGTCGATTCCGGTTCTTGGTGCGATTTCCGATGCGACACAGAGACGCAAGCCGTGGGTAGTCGGCTTTACACTCGCCGCGTGCGTGGCAACCATTTTAATGGCAGTGCTCGGCCAGATAGGTCTCCCACTGATCGGAGAAGGGGTGAACGCGGCAACGTCGCCTCAACTCATATCCCCAGGCGTGGCGCTCTTTGGAGTACTCGCGGCATTCACGATCGCGAATTACGCCTATCAGGGAGCACAGCCTTTCTACA
>JBDTND010000003.1:0-39346 GCA_039933915.1 Gemmatimonadales bacterium
TCCGCTTTGTTGACGACAAAGATGTCGGCGACTTCCATCACGCCTGCTTTGAGCGTTTGAATCGAATCGCCCGACTCCGGGACCAAAACGAGAAGGGTAGTATCGGCGGTACGCGCGACGTCGAGCTCTGACTGGCCGACACCAACGGTCTCGATCAGCAACCGGTCGAACCCAAATGCATCGAGAACATCCGCCACCTCGCGAGTCGACGCAGCCAATCCGCCGAGCGAGCCGCGTGTCGCCATCGAGCGGATGAACACGCCCGGATCGAGCGCCACGCTCTCCATGCGAACACGGTCGCCAAGGAGCGCTCCACCCGTGAACGGCGATGTCGGATCTACGGCGATCACCCCGACGCGAAGCCCGGCTTCACGATACTCTTTCACGAGAAGCGCCGTGATCGTGCTCTTCCCGGCACCCGGCGGCCCCGTCAATCCGATGCGGCGCGCGCGCCCGGTCCGCGGATGCAGGTCGCCGAGTATCTCCTCGAACCCTTCGCGATGGTTCTCGACGATGCTGACCACACGCGCCAGCGCCGCGGGCTTCCCGGCGTTGAAGTCGTCGATCGTCCGCTTAGAGGACACGCGCCAGTATCCTTTCCTGACGCCGCCACATTGGCGACGCCGTTCGTGAAGGGCCGGTCGGGTGCTCGTGACCGAGAACGTGAAGTGTCCCGTGAACCACCAGCCGGAGGAGCTCCTCTCCGGCGGCTACTCCCTGCCGCTTCGCGTTCTCGCGCGCGACTTCCGCGCAGATGTAGATGTCTCCGACTACGGCGCTGCTTTTCCCGGCGCGTCCCAGCCCGAACGAGATCACATCCGTCGGTCCGTGGTGGCCGAGGTAACGGTGGTTCAGCTGCGACATTGTGGCTCGTCCCACGAAGGTGATCGAAAGCATCGCATCGTTCACGCGCTCCGCCCTGAGGGCAGCGACTGCTGTTTCCCTGACTCGTGCGCGCGACACGCCGAGACGTCGCACGCTGGACGATACGTCAATCGCTATCCCGCGCGGAGGAGCTGTCATTCACCCATCCCCCGCATTGCTGCTCAGACTCCCGAGTCCTCTGCGTAAGCCTTGATGATCTCGCGCACGAGGCGGTGGCGTACTACGTCGGCATCGGTCAGGTAATAGAACCCGATCCCGTCGATCCCCGGCAGGATGCGCTCGATCTGCACGAGCCCGGAATCCTCCCGCTTCGGCAGATCGATCTGCGTCTTGTCCCCGGTGATGACTGCCTTCGAGTTAACGCCCAGGCGGGTCAGAAACATTTTCATCTGCGCGGTGGTCGCATTCTGGGCTTCGTCGAGGATGACGAACGCGTCGGCGAGCGTGCGTCCGCGCATGTACGCGAGGGGCGCGATCTCAATCGTGCGCGTCTCGAGCGCTTTCTGCACGCGCTCGTTCGGCATCATGTCCTCGAGCGCGTCGTACAGCGGGCGCAGATACGGATCGACTTTGGCCTGCATGTCGCCTGGTAGGAAGCCGAGGCTCTCGCCCGCCTCTACAGCCGGACGCGCAAGAACGATGCGGCGCACCCTCTTCCGAGCGAGCGCATCGACCGCTGCCGCAACGGCGAGATAAGTCTTCCCCGTTCCTGCCGGCCCGATCCCGATGACGATGTCGTTCTCCGCCATCAGCTTCATATACTCGGCCTGGCCGCTGGTCTTCGCCTGGATGATCTTGCGAACGCCCGGAAGGACAATGCGTGTATCGTTGTCAGTTCCGTTTCCGTTCCCTTCGCGCGGGCCCTCGATGCTCATGCGAAGCACGTCGTCCGCCGTGAGCGGCATCTGCTGCTTGGCGGTGTCGATCATCCGTTGCGCGATCGGCATGGCACGCGCTACCGACTCCGCATTTCCGCTGATGGCCAGCGTCTCTCCGCGAAGCGCGATCTTCGCTCCGGTCTGCTTCGCCAGCTCGATGAGGTTCTCGTCGTTGACGCCGGCAAGCGTCAACATGTCCGCCCCTTCGGTCGATAGGCGCTGAATGGTTGTCTCTTCGCTCACGTCAATTCTTCATGGTTTGAAGATGGAGGTCCCTCAGGTCTTTTTCTGGAACGGCGGATGGCGCGTCCTCGAACAGCGCCCTCGCCGCGGTGGTCTTTGGAAAGGCAATCACGTCACGGAGAGACGTCGCTCCGGCCAGCACCATCGCGAGCCGGTCGAAGCCAAATGCGATTCCTCCGTGCGGCGGAGCCCCTGCGCTCAATGCGTCGAGCAGAAAGCCGAAACGAAGCTGCGCATTTGCCGCATCGATCCCGAGCAACGCCAACACCTTTCGTTGCAGCGACGGATCGTTGATGCGGATGCTTCCGCCGCCAAGCTCCAGACCGTTCAACACAACGTCGTACGCGAGCGCGCGAACTTTCTCGGGCGCCGAGTCGAGCAGGTTGAGGTCGTCCGGATGGGGCGAGGTGAACGGGTGATGAACCGAGCTGAGCGTGCCGTCCGCCTCGCGACCGAATAATGGGAAATCAGTCACCCACAGGAACGATCGCTTGTTTTCGGGCACCAAAGAGAGTCGCTGAGCGACATCCTGCCGCACGCGATCGAGCGCCGGGTTGGTGACGTTCTCGGGCCCCGCGACGAGCAATGCCAACTCGCCTTCTCCAATGGCAAGGCGCTGCACCGCATTCTCGTTGAGGAACTTCGCCGCCGGTCCTTCCAGTCCCGCGGTCCCACGCTTAAGGCGGATGAGGCCCCCCGCACCCGCTAATTTCGCAATGCCTTCGATCTCATCGAGCTGTTTGCGCGACAACGCCGCGCCTCCGGGCACCTTGATGCCTCGAATCCGTCCGCCAGCGGCGAGAGCAGAGTTGGCGATTCCAAATTCTGTTCCGCGGAAAGCATCGGTCGCGTCGAACAGTTCCAGCCCATAGCGGATGTCCGGTCGGTCGATTCCAAAACGCTCCATCGCATCCGCGTAGCGCATGCGGTCGAACGTGGCGGGGATTTCGATGCCGGCGTCTCTCCACAGCGCCGCGAGGAGTCCCTCTGTCAGTAAGTAGATGTCCTCGGGAGTGATGAACGACGCTTCGATATCGATCTGCGTGAACTCGGGTTGGCGGTCGGCGCGCAGGTCTTCATCGCGGAAACATCGTGCAATCTGGAAGTACCGGTCGAAGCCCGAGATCATCAGCAGCTGCTTGTACACCTGCGGTGACTGTGGCAGTGCGTAGAACTCGCCGGGATGCACTCTGCTCGGCACCACATAATCGCGCGCGCCCGATGGCGCCGGCTTCGACAGAATCGGCGTCTCTATCTCCAGATAGCCACGCTCGTCGAGGAATCGGCGCGTCGTCTGTTGAAGTTTGTGGCGCAGAATGAGATTCCGCTGCAAGTCGCTGCGACGCAGGTCCAGGTTCCGGTGCTTGAGACGCAGCTCCTCCGCGGGAAGCTTTTCGCCCCTTCCCCGCGCTACTGGTATTGCCGGTGTATCCGCGGGGCCGACGATTTTGAAATCGCTCGCCCCAACTTCGATCTCGCCGGTGTCCATCTCTGCATTGCGCATTTCGGGCGGCCGAGCGACGACCTTGCCTTCAACGGTTATGACGGTCTCGAGCCCGAGCTTGCCGGCGCGCTCGATGACGTCAACTGATGTCCACTTCGGATCGAACGAGACCTGGACAAGCCCCGCGCGATCGCGCAGGTCCAGGAAGACAATCCCACCGAGGTTTCGGGTGCGGTGTACCCAGCCACCCAGCTTTACTTTGGTGCCGACGTGAGACGGTCTGAGCTCTCCCCCGAGATGGGAGCGAGTGAGCGTCGCGAAACGGGACGTAGGAGGCGAGGAGGTCAGCGCCGGGACGTGTGGGTCGAATAAGCCATCGAGAGGGGTTAAATTTAGTAGTTGCATAGACTTGGTGGAAGGAGCATGGCGCAAGAAAAGACAACCCGGGAGGCTGCCTCGGCGAAACAGAACCTCCTGAACCTGCTCCCTTCGGAAGCGGAGGAGCTGCTCCGTCGTTTTGCCGTCGACCACGGCGAGAAGCCGTTTCGCGGCACGCAGGCCGCGCGGCATCTTTGGCAGAGTCCGGTCGAGGGCTTTGCCGCGATGACGGACCTTCCGCTCGCGTTCCGCACATTGCTCGGGGAGCATTTCACAATGCCCCGTCTCACGCTCTCGATGCGGCAAACGTCGAGCGACGGCACCGAAAAGTTTCTCTTCCGCCTCGACGACGGCGAGCACATTGAGACTGTCGCGATCCCCGACGGCTCGCGTCTCACGCTGTGCGTTTCGTCCCAGGCGGGATGTGCGCTCCAATGCGCGTTTTGCGCTACGGGAGCGATGGGCTTCAGTCGCAATCTTCAGATGTTCGAGATCGCGGGACAGGCTCGCGAGATGCGATTGCTATCGCTGCCCAAGCCGGTGACGAACATCGTCTTCATGGGGATGGGCGAGCCGTTGATGAACTGGAAAGCGGTCGACCGGGCTCTCACAGTTCTCAACGCGCCTGCGGGCCTCGGAATCGGCGCGCGGCACATCACGGTATCCACGGTCGGCGTGCTTCCGGGAATTGTCGCTCTCGGACAACGGCCTGAGCAGTTCCGTCTCGCAATCTCGATTCACGCGCCGAACGACGAGCTGCGGCAGTCACTGATGCCAATCAACACCAAATACCCATTGGCGAGCGTGATCGACGCGGCCAAGGTTTTCGATCGCCGCATCACTTTCGAGTACGTGATGCTCGGCGGCATCAATGACGGGGCCGAGCAGGCCGTGCAGCTGGCGGCATTGGCGCGCGAGTGCCGCGCGTTCGTGAATCTGATTCCGCTGCATCCCGGTGGTGCGGGAGACTTCACGCCCAGCTCCCCGGAGCAGATCCATTGGTTCGCGCGCCGCCTCCGCGGCGAGGGCGTCGAGGTCGCGGTGCGAAAGAGCCGCGGGATGGACATCGCCGCGGCGTGCGGCCAGCTACGGGTGGAACGGCAGCGGCGGCGCGCGCCAATCGGCGCCGATGATGACGGTAACGTCCAGGTAGCGTGAGCTGTCGGGCCGCTCGACGACCGGAGCGTTCATGGCTCTGGCGACGAGGCGCGCCCACTCGGGATGTGATGACCGGTCGTAAACGATGGAAGCCGTCCTCTGCTCGCTCACGTTCCCCGACCCCACAACGTCGAATCCGCGGCCGCGCAGATAAAGGGTCGCTTTGCGCGCGAGACCTTTCGTCTTCGTCGCGTTCAGAACTTCCACCTTGATCCGAACTCCGTCGGGAGCACGGGCGTCATCGGGCGCATAGCTCTCCGTCCCGCTCGACCGCCAGCTCCAGACCTGCCACACGATCCAGCCGATGCCGCACAGAATCAGGAAAACGAGGATGATTCTGCCGTAACGCCGGCGGCGGCGAGGTGGCTGCTCGCTCACCTCAGACTATTCCAGAGCTCGACGGTTTCAGGAAATATGTGGTTGCCCTCGCGCACCGACCACTCGAGTCGGAAGCGGACGACCTGCCGGAATACGCCGTCGAAGTTGTGCGGCACCTGACTGGCGAGAAAGCCACGATCCTCCGCCAGGAATTTTCGGCCGGGCTCCAGATAGTCGGCCATATAAAGCGCACGGCCGGTCCGATCCCACTTCGCGGAGCCGACCGTGTGGTAGCGAACTGCGTCGAGAAGGTTTTGCCGCTGCTCTCCTTCTGCTTCGAGCTTGATTGCCGTCGCCGGGCCGTGCAGCAACCCATCCGGCGAGCTGCGGTCGCCGGTGATCTTTCGCAGCTCCTCGACCGGGGCGTCGCGCAGCGCGTCGTGCCAGGTCCCGGCGTCGATCCATGCGTTCGCTTCATCCGGGTTGAGGCGCATCGCGGCGCCCCACGCGCGCAAGAGCGAGGTTACGCGTTGGATGTGCGCAAATCGCCGCTCGCTTACCTGCGCCCAGACGGGCATCCCCGAGGCCTGAAGCTGGACCATCAAAAGATGATGTTGTCGATCAATCTGGTTTCGCCCACGCGGACTGAGCCGACTGCAGCGTCACCGTGTCGCACCGTATTGACACGCTGAAACGTGTCCGCGTTGACCGCCGCCAGGTAACGCGGAGTAAGTCCAACCACGCGCTCGAGCATGCGCCACCCGATGGCCTCCAGAGCGCTCGCGCGCCGCTCGCCCTTGCCGAAAGAGTCGCGCATCGCGAACAGCGCTTTAGAGAGAATGCGTCCGAGCTCACGATCTTTCGGTGAGAGGTAGCGGTTCCGGCTCGACATGGCCAACCCGTCCGGCTCCCTCACGATTGGTACGACATGGATGCCGATGGGGAAGTTGAGATCCCGAACCATCGCCTTCACGACGGCCACCTGCTGCAGGTCCTTCTGCCCGAAGACGGCGACGTCCGGCATGACGATGTTGAACAGCTTGGCGACGACGGTGAGCACGCCCTCGAAGTGGTGAGGTCTCACTGCTCCCTCCCACTCTTTACCGATGCTGCCCGGATGCACGAGGATTACCGGGGCGTGCTCCGGGTAAATCTCTTCCTTCAGGGGAGTGAACATGAAATCGACTCCCCGGTCCGCCGCCAGCTTTGCGTCTTCGTCGAGCGTGCGCGGGTAGCGGTCAAAATCCTCGCTTGGCCCGAACTGGAGCTGGTTGACGAACACGCTCATCACGACGATGTCGGCTACGCGCCTGGCTTCGTCGACGAGAGTGAGATGGCCTTCGTGCAAAGCGCCCATCGTCGGAACGAAAGCGATGCTCCGCTCTTGTTCCCGAAGTGTGGCGATCACGCCCCGCATCTTCCCAATGGTCTCGACGAACTTCATGCTAGAAACTGTGCTCGGCATCCGGATATTGCCCGGTTCGCACATCACGCGCCCAGGTGCCGATGGCTGAGCGGACCTCCTCCGCCATTTCCGCGTATTTCTTCAGGAACTTCGGCTGAAATGTGTCGTTCAGGCCGAGCACGTCTGGAAGAACGAGAACCTGACCGTCGCACCTGGGGCCAGCTCCGATTCCAATCGTCGGAATTCCTACTGCCGCGGTGATCCTTTCGGACACGGCGGCGGGTACAAGCTCAAGTACGATCCCGAACGCCCCGGCTTCCTCGAGGCCTTTCGCCTCCGTGATCAGGCGTTCCGCTCCCTCCGCTTCACGCCCCTGCACTCTCGGCCCGCCAATAGTGTTGACCGACTGAGGAGTGAACCCGATGTGGGCCATCACCGGTATGCCGGTGCGCACAAGGGCGTGGACGGTGTCCAGCATCTCAGGGCTTCCACCTTCGACCTTTACGGCACCCACTCCGGTCTCCTGGATTGCGCGTCCGCAATTGAGCACCGCGCTCTCGATGCTCGCCTGATAGGACAGGAAAGGCATATCGATGATAACCAACGCGCGCTTGACGCCGCGACGCACCGCCGAGGCGTGATAGATCATGTGATCCAGCGTCACGGGAAGCGTCGACGAGTAGCCCATCACCGCCGTACCAACAGAATCGCCTACCAAAATCCCGTCGACGCCCGACTCGTCGACGAGTCGGCCGAAAAGAGCGTCGTAGGCCGTCATCACCACCAGCTTTTCGTTCTTCCGCTTGCGCTCCGCGAAATCGCGAACGGTGACCGGCCGCTGCTCCGCCGCTGGCTTATCCAATTCGGGCACTCCTCAATGTGGCCAGCTCTCGGAGCCAGAAGTCGCGATTCGACAGCTCCGGATGCGGCACGGTGAGCCCCGGCTGGCGCACGCTCTGGTTCTCGAAAAGAACGATATCGAGATCCAATGTGCGCGGACCCCAGCGCTCGTTGCGCATGCGTCCAGCGTCGACCTCGATTCGCTTGAGCTCTTCGAGCAGATCCTGCGGCGACAGCTCCGTTTCGATGGCGATCATCTGGTTGAGAAATGGGCCCTGAGAAACTGGTCCGAGGGGAGCAGTCTCTTCGGCGTCGGTTTGACCAAGCACCCGAGTCTGGGCGAGCGACGAGATCGCACGCCGGGCCTGCGCCAAAAATACCTCACGCTGGCCAAGATTGGAGCCGAGCGCTATGTAGGCGACATCTCTCACGCACGCTCTCGCTCGAGGGCGACCTCAGCGTACGCCAGCGGCCCCGGCAGCGCCACGTTGGGCTTGCGCACGGCAATCCGCACCCGCTCTACGAGCGGAAGCGCCAGTGCACGCGCGGCGATGCGCTCTCCAACTTCCTCGAGGAAATTGGTGTGTCCCTGGGTCACCACTTCCGCCACGAGGTCGTAGACGCGGCGGTAGTCCACGATGTCCTTTGCAGTCGGCCTGGTCCCGCTGCGCAGAACCCATAGCGAGGCATCGACCTCGATCGACTGGGCGATCTCTGCCTCGTGGGGCAGCACGCCGATGCGCGCATGAAAGCGCATCGCCTTGAGCGTAACCACATCGGTTTCCCTGGCGGCACTGTTAGCCATCAAGAGCCTCTCTCAGACTGCGAGTCAGTTTCAGAACTTCCTTTGGCCCGGCATCGGCGGCTCGCACCAGCGCGCTGCCGACGATGACTCCATCGGCGATCTGACCAACGGCCCGCGCCTGCTCGGGATTGGATATTCCGAACCCGACGCAGATGGGGAGCGTGGTCGCCGACCGCAGGCGACGGATGCTTTCCGGGAGCGATGTCGCCGTTTTCTCCTGAACGCCTGTCACCCCTAGCCGGCTGATAAGATAAACGAATCCGCTTCCGTGCCGTGCGATCTCGGCCATTCTGTCGCGCGGAGTGGTGGGCGCGACGAGCCGAATGAACGCGAGCGGGCTGTTGCCGAGCCATTCCTCGCGCCCTGGATCGGCGCCCACCGGGATGTCCGTAACGAGAATCCCGCTCGCGCCCGCACCGGCGGCTCGAGTGAGCGCATCTGGTCCGGCAGCCAGTATCGGATTGAGGTAGCTGAACAGGATGACGGGCACGTCCAGCTTGGCGCGCTCGATAAGCGCCAACACGCCGTCGTAGTTCATGCCGTGCTCGAGCGCCTGCTGCGAGCTCTTTTGAATTATCGGCCCGTCGGCAATGGGGTCCGAAAATGGAACGCCGAGCTCGATGATGTCCGCACCGCCTTCCTCGAGCGCGTGGAGAGTCTCGAGGGAGCGAGCAAGATCGGGATGCCCCGCCGTTACGTAGCAGACCAGCGCGCGACGAGACTCTTTTCGGAGCGCGTCGAAGCGGCGCGCGATCGAGTTAGATGAGGTAGTCGCCAGGGGTGACGCCATAGCGATCGGGGTCGGCCGTCTTGATGATGGTCCGGGCATATTGCCCTCCTGCCTCCGGCACGGCCAGGTCCACCTGAAGCGGCGGACTGATCGTATTCCCCTGCGCATCGCTGATGATCTTGATGATCGGCCTCGACAGCGCCTCAGGATTCGGATTGGCGCCCGAGACAACGGCGAGCTCGAACGTGTCGAGCACAACCAGCGTTCCGACCGGATAGATACCCAGCAGATTGATGAATGCCTTGACCAGCACCTGGTCCAGGCCGCGGCGCGGGTTGTCACGCATCTCCTCGAGCACCGCGGACGGCGCCAACGGCTCCGTCTTGTAAACCCTCCGCGACGTTGCAGCATCGTAGCCGTCGGCGATCGAGACGATCCTGCTCAGCAGGCTCGCCTGACGTGGCCGGATGACTTTCGGGTAGCCCGTCAGGTCGATTTTCATGTGATGCTCGTGACACACCGTCATCGCACGGTACGAAAGCTCTTCCTGCTGTCGCCGGAATTGGAACAGTACCAGTACACCGAGCCACGGGTGGGCCGCCATCCATTTCCACTCGTCGTCGGTAAGGCCACCGGACTTCTGCAGAATATCCAGCGGAACGCGTGACTTCCCGATGTCGTGCATGAGGGCGGCAAGACCCAGCTCGTAGAGCTGCAGCTTGTTCATGCCGAGACGGCGTCCGAGTGCGATCGAAAAGATGCAGACGTTGACGGAGTGCGTGAACGTGTATTCGTCGTAGTCGCGGATCGCCGTGAGGCCGATAAGCGACGTTTCCTCGTTCAGCACCTGATCGACGATGCCCTGCACCACTCGCTTGATCTTTCTGATGCTGGGCGTCTTCCCGATGCGAACGGAGTTGATGACGTCCTTCGTTACGGCCACCGATTGGGAATAGGTACGATTGGCAGCGGCCTTTGCTTCCTCGTTGAATTCCTTGTCGGTTTCTGTCTCGGTCGGCGCGTCGAGCTGGAAAAGCTCGATCTTCGCATCCTTGAGGCGCTCGAGGATTTCTTTCAGCCTTTCGGCCGGGGCAGTTTTCGATTCACTCCCCAGAAGCGACAGCAGCAGCGTCCAGTCGCGCGCCGTTCCCTGAATGCCGACATGGATGGCCCCAATGCCCGAGAGCTTGCACAGTGTGAGGATGTGGCCGAACGTGGCGTAGTTGCTCAGGTCCAGCCGCAAGCGGGTGGAGTTGATGAAGATGAACTCCCCCGAGATTCTGAACTCGAGCTCCCCTTCCTCCGCCCGCAGCTCCTCCGCGACCTGAGCGAGCTCGACGAGAGTCTTCTGCACGGCGCTGTGCTCGAGCGGATACAGTTTGATGGCGCGGAGGGCGGCATAGAACGAGATCATGAAGTTCCTGCCGCCGCGACGAACATTCGCGCCGGCCTGTCTGTCTCCTTCGCTGCGAACAGTGTTTGTCGCTGGCTCGGTCACGCTCCGCCTCCGCGAATGGCGCGACTCACGGCGTTCCTGACGATGACGTCCTTCTCATTCGCGGCACGGCCAAGGGAGTCGGTCGCTTTCGCGGAATTGATCTTTCCCAACGCCATGGCCGCGCAAGCCCGCATCTCGGAATCGTCCTTCTTGCCCATGAAGCCCTTGGCGTTGAGGAGACTGTCGAGCAGCGGGACGCCCGCGTCTCCGCAAAGGAGTCCGTAGGCTTCGAAGAACGCCATCTTCTCCGTCAGGTTGCCCTCGCGAACCTCCTTGCCCTTGATTGCCGCCTCGATGCGCGGGAGAGCCGCGCGAAATGAGCGGGCTCCCATCGCCCGCACCGCAGCGATGCGTACCTCTCGATCGGTATCGGGTATCGCGCGCTCCAGCATCTGCATGGCACCCGTCGACCCGATCTCGGTGAGCGCATTGACGGCGGCGAGGCGAAGGTTCGCCTCTCCCACCGTCAGCATCTTTCCAAGAGCCGGCACCGCGGCCGGCGACTTGAGCGCGGCGGCACGCCGGATTGCCTGGAGCACCACCGCTTCGTCGTCAGATCCGATCAGACGAACGAGCTCGGCGCTGTTGCTGCTGGCGAGACGACCGGCGGCGACCTCGAGCAGCATCTTGAGCTGCGGATTGTTGCTGCGTCCTATCCAGCTGAGGATCGGCTCCATAGCCCGGGGCTGGAGGATCCCGAACAGCTCGTCGAGCTCGTGTTGGGGAGCTCGCAGCGGTGAATCCTCAAGGGCCTGGAGGAGCTGTCCGAGAGGCTTGGGATCGCTCATCACCTCGTTGAGCTGCGTGAGACGCAGCTTCTGCGGCTCGAGCACGTCTGTGGCGCGATTCGCCGTGACGCCCGCTTCGCGCAGCAGGTACGCCGCGTTTCTGTACTGAGCAGTGGAGAGAAGTATCAAAAGAAAATAGTCCAGGAGGCCGCAGATCTCCTCACGGACCGTTGGATCTTTCTCGTTCTCGAAGACATCCAGCAACGATGCAATCACCGCCGGACGCAAATCGCTCGAGAACTCCCGCTTGATCTCCTGCTGCAGGTACTCCACTTCGCGATCGTCGAGGAAATACAATGTCGAGTCGAAGTCGTCGAGCTTGGCGATCGAGGACTGTGTCGACTGGAGTCCTGCCTCGGCCTGCGCCGGCGAAAGGATTTTCTCCTTCTGCTCCGCCCGCTCCATCGACTCGACGCCCGGTCCGGTTTCCTGCGTCAGATCCACATAGCGGTACTGCAGATCCTCGAACTCACGCTCCCACATGAGGGTGAGCAAGTCGTCATCATCATCGGTCGCTTTCCGGACGCGCTGAAGGAGATTGAAGAAGACTCCGAGCTCTTCTTCCTCGAATCCCTTCAGCAGCTTGAGCTCGCGAATGCCGTCCTTGTAGAGGAGCCAGGCGACGTTGTCGGCGGTGCGGCCGCCTTCATCCAGAACGACCCTGCCCTCCCATTCCAGGCGCGTTTCGACGACCTGGAGGTCGATCGCGTCGGTGTGCTTCCAGAGCGTGGCGAACGTTTCCTTGACGGCCTCGAGCGACCGGGCGTGCATTGGATTGTTGGGGAGGTACAGCTGGTGGGCGCGGACAGCCTTGACGAACGCCTTGAGCAGGTCGGTGACGTGCCCGATCGGAAACGACGGCTCCTCGAGCGTCCCTGTCTCGGTCTTTGGCGGTACCGACGTTGTCATGCTGGAAGTAGCCCCATTTCAGTTATCTGCGCGAGATCCTTGTCGCCACGACCACTGATGCAGAGCAGCACCGCGTCGCTCTGGTTCCACCGGGCCTTCTCTTTGACGACCCAGGCGATGGCGTGTGACGTTTCGAGAGCCGGGATAATACCCTCCAGACGACTCAGAATGCCCAGTCCCTCCACCGCTTCATCGTCCGTAACCGAGACGTAGATCGCGCGGCCCGTCTCCTTGAGGTACGAGTGCTCGGGGCCCACGCCAGGATAGTCGAGCCCCGCCGAGATCGAATGAGCGGGATGAACCTGACCACTCGCATCCTGAAGCAGGTAGCTGAGGGAGCCGTGCAGGACCCCCGGCACGCCACGCTGAAGTGAGGCCGAGTGCTCTCCTGTGTCGAGTCCCTTGCCCGCCGCCTCCACGCCGATCAGCTCCACCGAAGCATCCGGCACGAAGGGGTGGAAGATTCCCATCGCATTGGACCCACCGCCGACGCAGGCGACGACGCTGGATGGCAGACGCCCAGCCATCTCGAGCATTTGAGCCTTGGCTTCCCTTCCAATCACCGACTGAAAATCGCGAACCATTCGCGGATAGGGCGCGGGCCCCACGACCGACCCGATGATGTAGTAGCTGTCGGCGACGTTCGTCACCCAGTCGCGAATCGCTTCGCTCGTGGCGTCTTTGAGCGTGCGCGTGCCCGAGAGAACGGGGACGACTTTCGCTCCCATCAGGCGCATGCGATAGACGTTGAGCTCCTGCCGCCGCATGTCCTCTTCGCCCATGTACACAGTGCAGTCGAGACCAAACCGGGCGCAGACAGTGGCGGTCGCGACTCCGTGCTGGCCCGCCCCGGTTTCGGCGATGATGCGGCGCTTGCCCATACGCCGCGCGAGGAGACCCTGCGCCAGCGCGCTATTGATCTTGTGGGCACCTGTGTGATTCAAGTCCTCGCGCTTGAGATACACGTCGCACCCAACAAGCTCGGAGAGACGGGGAGCGGAGCTCAAGGGTGATGGACGCCCGACGTACTCCTTGAGAAGCCCGTCGAGCTCCTTCTGGAATTCAGGGTCGCGAACAGCTTCTTCGAACGCCGCGTTCAGCTCGTCCAGCGCTGGAATCAACGTCTCCGGCACATACCGGCCGCCGAACGCGCCGAACCGGTGCGCGGTATCCGTCGCCAAGCTAATGTGTCCTTTCGTGCGTGACGGCCTGGTAGAACTCGCGCATCAGCCACGGATCCTTCATGCCTGGCTCTGTCTCGACGCCGGAGGAGACGTCCACGACATCGGGAGCTAGCGTGCGGATCGCGCTCTCGACGTTGGTTGGTTTGAGGCCGCCGGCCAGAACCACGGCGGAGCTGCCACGGTCGCGAGCCAGGTCGAGAGCGAGATCGCTCCATGGCAACGGCTGGCCGGTTCCGCCAAGCCGCTTTTCACTTCGCGCGTCGAGCACGACCCCGTCCGCGCTGTCGAATAGCGTCTCCGCGTCGTGAGGAATGTGCGAGCCGGAGATCCGAATCGCCGCCCATATCTCGCCGCGGAAAACCTGTCGGATTGCTTTGACGTCCGCTGACGATGGATCGGCCTGGAGCTGGACCACATCGAGGCGCGCCTCCTCGGACACGCGCCCAATCTCTTCGGGGTCGTTGGTTCCGAACACGCCGACGTGCTTCACCGCTTTCCCGGCGGCGTCGAGAATTCTGCGCGCTTGCGGCGCCGAAATACGGCGAGGCCCATCGGCGAAAATCACGCCGACATAGCTCGCACCGATCTCCGCGGCGAGGGCGGCGTCCTGGGGGCGCGTCATGCCGCAGAATTTAACTTTTGCGAGCACCGCCGGTCCGTTGAATTCCAGTCAGGGTTCTTACGGCTGATTCAGGATCCTGCGATCCCGACAGCTCCGATCCGACCAGCACCGCATCGGCGCCGGCCTGAGCGACGCGCTTCACGTCCTCCGCCGATTTGATCCCGCTTTCGGCGATCGCGACCACGTCGCGCGGTATCAGAGGGAGGATTCTGAGCGACGTCTTGGGATCGATCTCCAGAGTCTCGAGATTCCTGTTGTTGACGCCGACCATTGCCGCGTTGAGGGACAAGGCTAGATCGAGCTCCCTCTCATCGCGTATCTCCAGGAGCACCTCGAGACCTACATCGGCGGCGGCAGTCATAAGCTCTCGCACCCGCGCAGGCGGTACCGCTCGCGCGATGACAAGGGCAGCCGACGCACCCAGGGAGCGGGCCTCGAACATCTGGACGACCTCGACGTGAAAATCTTTCTTGAGCAGTGGCAGCGCGACCGAGTCGCGCGCGTTGGTCAAGTCCTCCGTTGACCCCCCGAATCTGCCCGGTTCAGTAAGTATGGAAACCGCGGCGGCTCCGCCCCTCTCGTAAGCTCTCAGCTGCTGGTCAAGCTGGAGACCCGGGTTGATCGCGCCCTTCGACGGCGACGCACGCTTCACCTCGCCGATCACTCCAACAGCCTGCCGGCAGAGCGCATCGCGAAAGGAGGGTAATCCGGAGACGCTCCCGGCGGCGCGCTTAAGCTCAGCCGTACGGGGAGCAAGAGTTGCCGCCCGAGCGCGCGCCTCGTCCGTCAACGCACCGAGCACACCTGTCGGAGGGAACCAGACAGATACCGCTTGCGGTTCGGTCGATCTTCGGCTAACGTATGAATTCGGCAAATGTTCGGTGGGATCGGCGGACCGGTCCAGTTGTCAAACCAGCCGCGGGAAATGGACATGTCGCTCACAAAACGCCAGCGGGAAATTCTGACCTACCTCGCGAGCTACTCGGAAGAGCACGGCTACGCGCCAAGCTTCGAGGAGATCGCGACCCGGTTTAACTATAACTCCCTCGCCACTGTGCACGAGCATCTCACGAACCTCGAGCGCAAGGGCTACATCAAGCGAGCCTACAACGAGAGTCGTGGAATCGAGCTGATTCCGTCAGAGGTTTTTCCCCGCGCGGCCTCCCTGCAGCTTCTCGGAACCGTAGCGGCAGGCGTGCCGATAGAGGCTGTTCAGTCCCCGGAATCGATCAGCATCCCTGAGGACCTGGTTCGCCGGAGCGGCAATCACTACGTCCTCCGCGTCCGCGGCAATTCCATGATCGACGAGCAGATCCGCGATGGCGATTTCGTGATCGTCAACGAGAAGCACACCGCTGACAATGGAGAGATGGTCATCGCGCTCATCGACGGGACATCGGCTACCGTGAAGAAGTTCTTTCGCGAGCGGGATGGGCGCATCCGGCTGCAGCCTGCCAACGAAACGATGAATCCGATTTACGTCCACGAGAACGACATCTCGATCCAGGGCATAGTTGTCGGAGTGCTGAGAAGGTTCTAGAACTGGACCTGTCTAAGCCGTTTTGTCACCGTGCTTTGTATAAGCACGCTTCAAGCCATCCAGAACCGATTTCGCCTTCCCCGAGTCGATGGCTTGCGAAGCCGCGCCGACGCCTTCCTCGTACGATCTTACGCGACCGCTCACATATATTGCCGCTGCCGCGTTAAGCACAATCGCGGCTCGCGCACCCTTTGGTCCGCCGCCGTCCAGGATCTTTTCGATCACCCGCGCGTTTTCGCCGGGTTCGCTCCCCGCAAGATCCTCGCGCGCAATCTTCCTGAATCCGTGCTCCTCGGGATGGATCGTCCAGCGCTTCGTAGACCCGTTTCGGACTTCGATGACGTGCGTGGGTCCGAGGGGCGAGACCTCGTCCAGCCCGGGCTCACCGTGAACGACGAGCGCGTGCACCGTCCCAAGGGTCGAGAGCGCCGCAGCCAGGACCGGCGCACGCTCGAGGTCAGCGACGCCAACCACCTGTCTCCCCGCCCTCGCTGGATTCGCCAACGGTCCCACGATGTTCATCACAGTAGGAATCGCCAGCTCACGCCGCACTGGGCCGACGTGCCGCATCGCGGGGTGCATGAGCGGAGCGTACATGAAGACGATCCCAGCATCCCGGAGCGCGGCCTCCATCACCGGGATCGAGACTTCTATAGGTACGCCGAGTGCCTCGAGAACGTCGGCGCTTCCGCAGCGCGACGTGAAGGAGCGGTTGCCGTGCTTGGCGATGCGGACGCCGGCCCCTGCCGCCACGATGGCGGCCGCAGTGGAAATATTGAAAGTCGACACCGCGCCCCCGCCCGTCCCGCAGGTGTCCACTAGACCATCCGGATCTTCGGCCGTAATTGACACCATGGCCGATCGGAGCGCGCGAACAACGCCCGCGACGACATCAGGGCTTTCTCCAATCGCGCGGAGCGCTGCCAGAAGCGCGGCGACCTGCACCGCCGTCGCCTGTCCCTGCATGATCACATCGAACGCGGCCTCGGCCTCTCCGGCCGTGAGAGGCTCGCGGAAAGCAAGTTTGTGGATGGCGCCCTGGAGCGCGTTCACTGAAGGGGCGCTCATCGCTCTAACTTAAAACTGCGAGGCTTGTTCTCTCGACGTCACGATCTGGAGAACCTCTTCGATCACCTTTTCCGAGATTTGTCCGGCCATCGCCTCACGGAGCGTCTGCTCGACGCGATAGATGATGTTGCTCTGGTTCTGCAGTGCCTCGCCCTGCGCGTGGAGCTGGACGTGCGCTTTTTCCAGCTTGGTGACCGCAACGCGAACCTGGTCCTCGACCGCCGACAATCTATGAGCGGTTCCGCGTGCCTCGACCGCTGCCACCTCGATCGCACGTTTGAGCTGTGTAACCCGGATCGAGTCCCCCGTCCCCTTCCCGCTCAGCGCTGCCTGAGCCTCATTTAGTTCTCGCTGAAGCTCGCCGATCGCCCTCGCGTGTTCCTCATTGAGCGCCCGCGTGAGATCCTCGAGTGCACGCACCGCTTCCTCGCGCGCGCGACGCTCGGCGAGTCGCGCGAATGCCAGGGCGAACAGGTCCACCGCGGGAGCGACTTTCTCGGACACCCTTTGCCCAAAGCGTGTTTTCGGCTCGCACAGAGACAGGACTCCAGCCAGCTCTCCATCCACCAGCAGTCCGCGCAACAGGAGTACGCCGGCCTCCGGGTTTGCTCCTACGCGCAACAGCTTCTGATAGTCGCCCGACTCCGTACCCATGTCGGCAAACTGTCGTCCGGCCACCAGCGTGCGGCGAATCGCGGTCGGAAGGTGATCCACCGCGATCTCTATCTGCGCCGTTCGCATCCCTTCGTGAGCTGGTATCAGACGCTCGGCCAATAGGTCGCGTTTGGCGTCGTATATGAACAGCACCACGTGTCCATTGCGGTCGTGCTCGGTGACGTCCTGGGCCAACGCATTCAGAGCTTCCGCGACATTTCCCGCGGAAGAGAGGACGGTTGAAAGGGCGGCAAGAGTTCGTGGTGCCATCGTTGAAAATCAGCGGGAGAGGTAGTGCGGTCCGTGGGTGGCTCCACATTGACCCGCCGACAGGCGAAAGTCAATCATATTCAATGGGTTACGTTCCTTGACAGTGAGCCGCTGGGGGATAATTTCACGCGATGCTGTCGCGTTCCGTGCAGCTCGTGTTGCACTACGATGGCGCGGGCTTCTCCGGCTGGCAGCGGCAGCCCGGTGAGCGGACGGTCCAGGGTGTTCTCGAGGTGGCGGTTGCCAGGCTCTGTGGAGCACCTCACACAGTCCTGGGCGCCGGGCGGACAGATGCGGGAGTTCACGCGCGCGGCCAGGCCGCAGGAGTGCGCGTTCCTGAGAAGTGGGGCGCGCTCGCGCTCCGACGATCGATGAACGCCATTCTTCCGGATGATGTATGGATCGCTGCAGCTTTTGAAATGCGTGATGAGTTTCACCCGCGTTATAGCGCAGTTGCGCGCAACTATAGTTACTTCGTAGGCACAGACGATTTCGCAAACTCGCCGTTTCGCCGGACCCGGGAGCTGGTCTGGAGAAAACCGCTCGATTTCGAGCGCCTGTCGCAAGCGGCGGCATCCATCGCGGGCAAGAATTGCTTCCGCGCTTTTGCCGTCAAGGGAACCGCGCCTGAACAGGACGATCATGTCTGCACTGTGTCGCACGCGGCGTGGCGCCAGTGCCAAGGCGGGATTGCGTTCGACATTACCGCCGATCGCTTTCTCCACCACATGGTTCGCTTTCTCGTCGGGACAATGCTCGACGTCGGCGAGGGGCGTCGTGAAGTGTCGGTGATGAAAGAGCTGCTTGCGCGCGAGGACAACGGTCAGGTCTCGCCGCCCGCACCGCCGCACGCACTCTTCCTGGAGCGCGTGGATTACCCGGACGACCTTTACCTGAGACCTGAATGAACATCTATCTCGAGAGCGGAAACCTCGATGAGATACGGAACGCCGCGAGCGCAGGGCTGGCGAATGGCGTCGCGTTCTCGCACAGCTCATCGACGGCGGTGGGCTCGGGCGTCAACACGCGCGAGAGGCTGGAGGAGATTTCGCGGGAGTTCGCCTTTCCCATTTGCGTTCCGGTCGGCGCGGTGACCTCCGCCGACATCTACGCCGCGGCCCGCGACCTCGCCAAGGTCTCCGACCACGTGGTGGTTCAGATCCCCCTGGTCGAAGATTCGCTCATTCCCATCGCCAAGCTCACGGCCGAGGGTGTGGTGGTGTGCGCAACGTTCATCTTCAGTCCGGCGCAGGCGCTTCTGGCGGCGAAGACTGGGGCCGCGGCGGTGCGCGTCACCCTGGACGATCTGGAGAGCTATGGCCACCCAGGCACCAGGACTCTCGCCGAGATCAAGAGCGTGCTCGAGGCCGCCGAAGAGGAATGCGATGTCATGGCCGCCGCCGTCAGCTCCTCCGTCCAGTTCTCGGAGTGTGCGCTGGCGGGGGCGGAGATCATCTGCCTCACGCCTCAGATCCTGCGAAGTCTCGTCGTCCATCCGCTCAGCGACCGCGGCATTGACCGGTTCCTGAACGACCTCGCCAAGCGCCCAAAAACACGAACACCTGCATGAGAATTCGTTTCCGACACTCGCTGTTCGCAATCGCCATCGTCGCCTGCCAGGGCGCGTCCAGCGCGCCTTCTTCCGCCCAGTCATCACGGGTCGAGACATCGTCCGCTGCTGTGAGCGGATCGAGACGAACTGCGATTACGGAAGCGGTTGCGCGTGTAGCTCCGTCGGTAGTCACGGTCCAGACTGAGATGATCGAGAGAGTTCCCGCCGACGTGTTCGAGCAGTTCTTCGGTGGCCGCTCGGGACAACGGTCGGCCGCGGGACTTGGCTCGGGCTTTATTGTGCGACAGGACGGCGCGATCGTGACCAACGCGCACGTCGTGGCAGGCGCGTCGCGCATCTCCGTGGCCCTCACGGACGGCAAGACCTACGCGGCCCGTTTGATCGGAATCGACGAGGCAAACGATCTCGCGGTTCTGAAGATCGATGCGTCGAATCTTCCCGTCGCGCCCCTCGGCTCGTCGACCAACCTGCTCATAGGCGAATGGTCGATCGCGATCGGCAATCCGTACGGATTCATCCTCGCCAACTCGGATCCGAGCGTGACCGTGGGAGTCGTGAGCGGCACCGGCAGAAACCTCGCGACCGAAAACGAGGGCCCCGGCGTTTACGTCGACATGATCCAGACCGATGCTTCCATCAACCCGGGCAACTCGGGCGGCCCGCTCGTAAATGCCGCCGGCGAAGTGATCGGCGTCAACAGCTCCATCTTCTCGCCGAGCGGCGGATCGGTGGGGATTGGATTCGCGATCCCGATCAACAGGGTTCGCAGGGTGACCGAAGATCTTCTTGCCCACGGTGTGGTCCGGCACCCATGGGTTGGTCTGCAGCCCCAGCTGACCCGCGCGCAGGGCGTCGCCGGTTCCAACGCCGGCGTCGTCGTCTCTTCGGTGGTGCCTGGGTCGCCGGCCGATCGCGCCGGAATTCGAGCGGGCGACGTGCTTGTACGCTCGCGCAACCGTACGCTTCACAACGCATATGACTGGTACGCCGAGCTGCTCGAGCTTCGCGTCGGTGAGAATGATTCGATCCTCGTCAGGCGCGGGTCGCGGGAGATCCCCGTCAGCGTGGCCGTAGTCGACTTGCCGGACGTGAATGCTCCACGCGTGACCGTGTTGAAAGAGCTCGAGCTCATTACGCTGACGGCTCCGATCCGGGCGCAGTACCAGATTCAAAGCCGGCAGGGCGCTCTGGTGAACAGGGTGAGCGACCGTGTGCGGCAGCAGGTTGGCCTGCAGTCCGGCGATGTGATCGTTCAGATCAACCGGAATCCGATCACGAACGCCGAGGCGGTGAACCGCATCCTCACATCGTTCGGCCGCGGTCTCATCAGGATGTACTTCGAGCGCGGCGGTCAGGTCTATTCCACCGAATTCAGCCTGCAATAGTGTCTACTGATCAGTATAGCTCGCCGCTGGCTGAACGATACGCTTCGAAGGCGATGCTGGAGCTGTGGTCCGCAGACACGCGGCATGGACTCTGGCGCCGTCTCTGGCTGGCGCTGGCGGAAGCCGAGCAGGAGCTGGGCATCGCGATCCCGGATGAAGCGATCGGTCAGATGCGCGCGAATCTCGACAACATCGATTTCAAGTCGGTTGCGGCATACGAACAACGATTCCGCCACGATGTGATGGCTCATGTGCACGCATTCGGCGACGTCGCGCCGGCTGCCAAGCCGTTCATCCATCTTGGAGCGACCAGCGCGTTCGTCACCGACAACGCCGATCTGATGCTGATGGTGCGCGGACTCGAGATCATTCGCGGCCGCATTCTCGATGTCATCCGTTCGCTTGCGGAATTCGCCGAGAAATGGCGCGATCAGCCGACGCTCGGCTACACCCATCTTCAGCCGGCGCAGCTGACTACGGTTGGCAAGCGCGCGACATTGTGGATGCAGGACCTGGTGCTCGACATCGAGGACATCAACTATCGTCGCCGCACGCTTCCCTTCCGTGGAGTAAAGGGGACGACGGGAACGCAGGCGAGCTTTCTCGAGCTGTTCGAGGGGGATCACGAGAAGGTCCGCCGCCTCGACCGGCTGGTGACCGAAAAGATGTCGTTCGCGGCTCCACTGCCGGTGACGGGACAGACTTATACGCGCAAGCTCGATGCGTTCGTGCTCGGCGTCGTCGCGGGCGTTGCCGCCAGCGCGGCCAAGTTCAGCGGCGACATGCGCATGCTCCAATCGTTCGGCGAGATCGAGGAGCCGTTCGAGCCCGAGCAAGTGGGCTCGTCGGCGATGGCCTACAAGAGAAATCCGATGCGGGCGGAGCGTATTGCATCGCTTGCCCGCTTTGTGAATTCCATCGAGGGCAGCGCCAACCAGACGCATGCGGTCCAGTATTTCGAGCGGACACTCGACGACAGCGCGAACCGGCGTCTGGTCATCCCGGAGATGTTTCTTGCCACTGATGCGATCCTGTTGCTGATGGCGAACATTTCCCGCGGGCTGGAGGTTCACCCCAAGGTCATAGAGCGCCGGATGGCGGCGGAGCTTCCGTTCATGGCGACGGAGCAGATCATCGTGAAAGCAGTCCGCGCTGGCGGCGACAGGCAGGTTGCGCACGAGACGATCAGGAAGCACAGTCTCGCCGCGGCGCGAGCACTGAAGGATGGCGCGGAGACGAACGACCTGCTCGAGCGCCTCGCGAAGGACAAGTCGCTAGGCGTGAAGCCAAAGGATCTGGAGGCCGCGGTTGATCCCAAACGCTACGTGGGAAGAGCACCGCAACAGGTCGATGAGTTTCTCCGCGATGTCATCACCCCACTGTTTGCGGGAGAAGGCGTAAGGGCCGAACACGCAGAGGAGCTCCGAGTCTGATGCTGATGCAGGCGAGCGCTCTCCCTCTGGCTCCGTTCCGGCGCGGAAAGGTCCGCGATGTCTACGAGGTCGACGCGGAGCGTCTGCTGCTGGTCGCCACTGACCGGGTGAGCGCATTCGATGTCGTGATGGGCGAGACAATTCCCCACAAGGGCGCCATCCTGACGCAGATAACCGCATGGTGGCTGAGAAATCTGGAAGACAGCGTGGAGCACCACATGCTGTCCGCGAACACGGCCGAGATTGTCCGCGAGGTGCCACAGCTTCGAGATCACGAGCAGGAGCTGGCTGGCCGGGCGATGCTCTGCAAGCGATCGACGGTGTTCCCGATCGAGTGCGTCGTGCGCGGGTATATCTCGGGGTCTGCCTGGAAAGAGTACCGCGAGCATGGCACTCTGGCCGGCGAGCCACTCCCAAAGGACCTCCGGGAATCTGACCGCCTCGATCCGCCCGTGTTCAGCCCGGCTACCAAGGCCGACGAGGGGCACGACGAGAACATCACGATCGGCCGCGTGCGGTCCCTGATCGGGGATTCACCGGCGCGAGAGCTGGAGCGACTCTCGCGCGAGATCTATGAGGCGGGACGGTCGATTGCTGCTGAGCGGGGCATCATCATCGCGGACACGAAATTCGAGTTTGGGCGCGTCGCAAGCACTGGGGGAGAGGGCGCTGGAACGGTTATATTGGTGGATGAAGTGCTCACTCCCGACAGCTCCCGGTTCTGGCCGGCGGACCGCTATGAGCCCGGGCACGGGCAACCCAGCTTCGACAAGCAGCCGCTTCGCGACTATCTGGATGCGGAGAAGCGCGCTGGACGATGGGACGGGAACTACCCGCCGCCGCGGCTTCCGAAAGAAGTGATCGATGCCACGAGCGAGCGCTACCTCGACATTTACCGTCGCTTGACCGGACACTCACTCGACCTCAACGGCTCACATTGAACTTCGCGCGCGAAGGGCTCCTCTTCATTGCGATCGCCGCTGTTATCGCGGCCGGCGGCTTCGGGCTCGCAATCAACCGGCGCTCATGGGGACTCTGGCTGCTGGCGTTCGTGCTGCTCCTGCTTGCCCTCTGGGTTGCGTACTTCTTCCGGGATCCGGAGCGCACGGGCGAACGCGGAGCGACCCTCGTCGTATCTCCAGCCGATGGCAAGCTCATCATGATCACCGAGGTTGACGAGCCGACCTTCGTAAATGGGCGCGCAATCCGGATGTCGATCTTCATGAACGTGTTCAATGTCCATGTGAACCGTTATCCGGTGGATGGCGCCGTCAAATACATCCACTACAACAAGGGCAAGTTCTTCAACGCGGCCGCCGAGAAATCGAGCCTCGAGAACGAGCAGATGTCGGTGGGACTGGAGAGCGGGCGCTATCGCGTGCTCGTCCGCCAGATCGCCGGCCTGATCGCGCGTCGCATCGTCACCTACAGCAAGCTCGGGGAGACGGTGAAGCAGGGCGATCGAATGGGAATCATCCGGTTCGGATCGCGCGTCGATGTCTTCATACCGGTCGGATCAAAGGTCCGCGCCAAGCTCGGCGACGTCACGGCCGCGGGCGTGACGATTCTCGGGGAGCTGCCGAAATGATTCTTCCGTCGGAGCAGGCGCGGCGTCACACCCCTCGGGCGAACGAACGTCCAAGGAACCGCGGCGTCATAATCCTCCCGAACGGCTTCACGCTCGCGAGCCTTTTCTTCGGGATGTTCGCGATCGTCGCCGCTTCGCGAAGCGAGTTCGATACGGCCGGTCTCTACATCGTATTCGGCGGTGTGTGCGACGCCCTCGACGGGCGCGTCGCCCGAGCGACCGGCACCGGTTCTCGCTTTGGATCAGAGCTCGACTCACTCGTCGATGCGATAACGTTTGGCCTGGCGCCCGCATTGATCATGTATTTCGCCGTGCTCACGCGGAACGGCTGGGACTGGATCTTCGCGTTTCTTTTCACCGCCTGCGCTGTGATCAGGCTGGCGCGCTTCAACGTCGAACAGGCCGGCCGCGCCAAGAAGTATTTCCACGGACTCCCCAGTCCCGTCGCCGGAATGACGCTCGCCACCTACTACTGGTTCAGCCAGACCTCGCTGTACAACGAGACGATCGTCGGCGACCTGAACTGGACCACCGGACTGCGCGGGCTGATGATGCTCCTCGCTTTTCTGATGATCAGCAACGTCTCGTATCCCGCGGTTCCAACGGTTGGATTCAAGAAGATCAGTGAGATACTTGGAACGCTGGTCGTCGTCGCCACTTTCATCGGCGTGCTGTTCCTGCGGAAGGAGTTCTACTTCCCCGCACTCATCTGCTATGTGCTGTACGGGTTGGCGAAGACCGTGATCTTCGGGCTCCTCGACCGGCGTCCGCGCGGTGATTCTCCCGTGATCGACGACGACGACGAGGAGGAGCCGCTGCTCCTGACCACTGCCAGTATCGCCGAGACAGCGAGCGAAGAGGCTCGGCAGCGCTCCCACCGCCGGCGGCGGAGACGCCGTCCGCCCGGCCACGGAGGAGACCCACCGCACGGCGGGCCGGGCAACTTCACGCCACCAGGCAATCCGGGTGGAGGCCCGGTTTGATGTCCAAATTCAGAATTGCCGTTCACATCACTCCGCGAAAGGGCCTGCTCGACCCACAGGGAAACGCTGTGAAGGGGGCTCTGCAGACGCTCGGATTCAAGGCAGTCAAGGACGTGCACGTTGGCAGGTACATCATTGTGGAAGCCGACGCCCACGATGCGATCGCCGCCGAGGAAGCGGTTACGGACATGTGCAACAAGCTTCTCGCAAATCCGGTGACGGAAGATTTCGAGATCGAGTCGGCGGTGCCGTCATGAAATTTGGCGTCATCACCTTTCCCGGCTCCAACTGCGACTACGACGCGTTCCGCGCCGTCACCGACGTGCTCGGCGAAGAAGCGACGTATCTCTGGCACAAGGACCACGACCTTCAAGGGTCCGACGTCATCATTCTGCCCGGTGGCTTCAGCTACGGCGACTATCTGCGCGCCGGAGCGATCGCGCGCTTCAGTCCGATCATGCAGGAAGTCGCGGCGCACGCCAAGGCAGGTGGTCCCGTGATCGGTATCTGCAACGGTTTTCAGATCGCCTGTGAAGCGGGTCTCCTTCCCGGCGCCCTGATGCGGAACGCCCACCTCCAGTTCGTCTCCGCGGAGATTCGCGTCCGCGTAGAGAATGCCGACACGATGTTCACGAACCTCTATGAGCACGCCGAGATTCTTCGCATTCCGATCGCCCACGGGGACGGCCGCTATGTCGCGCCGCCGGAAGTTCTCCACGAGCTCGAGTCGGAAGGGCGCGTCGTCTTCCGGTACGTGGACGCGAGCGGCGCGGTCACGGCTGACGCCAACCCCAACGGGTCCGAGCAGAACATCGCCGGCATCGTCAGCGCGGGCGGGAATGTGCTCGGCCTGATGCCCCATCCGGAACGGGCGTGCAGTCCCCTGCTCGGCTCAAGCGATGGCGTCCGATTGCTCGAATCGATACTCACGCGAGTGGCGGCGTGACATGTCCACGGTAGCTCCACGCCCAGGGGATCCGGTAATCTCTCCGGCGCTCGTCGCTGAGCACGGACTCACGAAGCTCGAATACGAACGGCTCGTCGCGATGCTCGGACGCACGCCGACTTTCACCGAGCTCGGAATCATCAGCGCTCTGTGGAGCGAGCACTGCTCTTACAAGCACTCGCGCCCCGTTCTCAAGACATTGCCGACGACGGCGCCGTACGTGCTGCAGGGTCCGGGCGAAAACGCGGGCGTGATCTCTATCGGCGACGGTCTCGCCGTCGCGTTCAAGATCGAGTCGCACAACCATCCGTCGGCAGTCGAGCCGTATCAGGGCGCGGCCACAGGAGTCGGCGGAATTCTGCGCGACGTATTCACCATGGGTGCACGGCCCATCGCGATGCTCAACTCGCTGCGATTCGGCAGCCTCGACGATTCGCGTGTGAGGTATCTCTTCTCCGGAGTCGTCAAAGGTATCGGCGACTACGGCAATTGCGTGGGCATTCCCACGGTGGCGGGCGAGATCGTTTTCGACCGCGCGTACGGAACGAATCCGCTCGTCAACGCGATGTGCGTCGGCCTCATGCACGAGACCGACTTGATTCGCGCCAAGGCAGAGGGGGTGGGCAATCCGATCATGGCCGTCGGCGCGCGGACAGGGCGCGATGGGATTCACGGCGCGTCATTCGCCTCCGAGGATCTGTCCGAGGCAAGCGACGCGAAGAGACCTCGAATCCAGGTGGGAGATCCATTCACCGAGAAACTGCTCCTCGAAGCGAGTCTGGAGCTGATCAAGAGCGGGCATATCGTCGCAATCCAGGATATGGGCGCTGCCGGCCTGACGTCGTCGTCAGCCGAGATGGCGGAGCGAGGCGACGTCGGTGTCACCATCGACGTCACGAAAGTTCCGACGCGCGAAAGCGGCATGACGCCATACGAGATACTCCTCAGCGAGTCGCAGGAGCGGATGCTCGTGGTCGCGAAAAAGGGCCACGAAGATGCGGTGCGCGAGATCCTGACGAAATGGGACCTGACAGCCGCGGTGATCGGCGAGGTCATCGCGGAGCCGGTGTACAGGGTCACCGAGGGCACGACCATCGTGGCGGAGTTTCCCGGGTCACGGCTGGTGACCGACTGCCCGACCTACGCGCCGGACGCGCGTGAATCCAGCGCGATCAAGGCGCTTCGCGATGCCGACCCCCGCGCGATCAAGGAGCTCCCCGAGGAGAAGGATCCAGGCTGGACTCTCGAGCGTTTGCTCTCGGCACCCACCATCGCCAGCAAGGCGTGGGCGTACCAGCAATACGATTCGACAGTGAGAACGAACACAGTCGTGGGCCCGGGCGGGGATGCCGCGGTGCTGCGCGTGCGCGGAACCAACAAGGCGATCGCGGTGAAGACGGATTGCAACGGCCGCTACGTCTATCTGGATCCCCGCGTGGGCGGACGAATCGCTGTGGCGGAAGCCGCCCGGAATGTCGCCTGCACCGGCGCACGGCCGATGGCGATCACGAACTGCCTCAATTTTGGAAACCCGACGCGTCCGGAAGTCTTTTATCAACTGAAAGAAGCCGTCGCGGGAATTGGAGAAGCATGCCGGGCACTCGGCACACCGGTCACCGGTGGCAACGTCTCGCTTTACAACGAGAGTCCAGCCGGCGCGGTCTACCCCACGCCTGTCATCGGCATGGTGGGGCTCATTGACGATCTCTCACACGTCACGCGTGCAACATTCCGCCACGACGGCGATGCAGTCCTGCTGCTCGGCGAGATGGGGGGAGAGTTGGGCGGCAGCGAGTATCTCGCCACGATTCACGGAACCGTCGTCGGTGCGCCGCCCAAGTGCGATGTTCAGCGGGAGAAAGCGGTGATCGATGCGCTGCTGGAATCCATCCGCGCCGGCCTTGTGAGCTCAGCGCACGACTGCAGCGACGGCGGACTCGCGGTCGCGCTCGCGGAATGCTGCATCGCCAACCGCGAGGGCGAAAGCGGAGCTGACATCGACCTCTCATCGTACTCGACTCTCTTGGATCGCGAGATTCTGTTCGGCGAGACGCAGGGACGCATTGTTGTGTCGACGGCCGACCCGGCGAGTGTTCTTGCAATCGCCGCGAGGCTTGGAGTCCCATGCGCGCGCATCGGGACGGTTCGGCGGTCGTCCGACTCGCTCGACGTCAGGTTGCCGAGGCATTCGTTCCGAAATCCGCTGTCGAGGCTCCGCCGCGCGTACCACGCGACGATTCCCGGCATCATGGCTCGGACACCAGAGCACGCGACTTTCGACGAGCTTGCTCCAGTGGCGGGTCACTGATATGTGCGGAATCTTCGGGATTTACGGAAACGAGCACGCGGCGCCGATGACGCACCTGGGCCTGTACGCGCTCCAGCATCGCGGCCAGGAATCGTCAGGGATCGTTGCGGTCGATCGTGAGTTCGGCGCGAGAGCAATCAAGAGAATGGGCCTCGTATCGGAAGCCCTGGCTGCTCCGGACGTCAACAGTATGCGTGGTGACATCGCGATCGGGCACACGCGTTACAGCACCGCCGGCTCGTCGACGATCGAGAACGCCCAGCCTGTGCTCGCCCGCTTTCGCGACGGACACATAGCGCTCGCGCATAACGGCAACCTCACCAACGCGAGCGAGCTTCGGCGCGAGCTCGAGGACCAGGGCGCGATCTTCAGCTCGACGATGGACTCGGAAGTGCTGGTTCATCGCATCGCCCGCTCGTCATCCGTCAAACCGGAGGAGAGGCTGGCGGACGCATTGCAGGGTGTCGAAGGGGCGTACTGCCTCGTGGTCGTGATCGGAAATACGTTGCTCGCAGCGCGCGACCCCCGCGGCTGGCGGCCGCTCGTCATCGGCCGGCTGGGCGACTCCACGATCTTCGCTTCGGAGAGCTGCGCGCTCGACCTGCTTGGTGCGACGCTGGAGCGCGAAGTCGAACCCGGAGAGATCATCACCCTCGACGAGAGCGGGATGCGATCGATTTCCCCCTTCGAGAAGAAGGAATTGAAGAAGTGCGTCTTTGAGTACGTCTACTTCTCCCGTCCCGACAGCCAGGTCTTTGGCGGCTCGGTCGACCGCGCGCGCCGCGAGCTGGGGCGCCGCCTCGCGCGAGACTTCCCCGCACCCTCCGCGCAGCTCGTCTTCAGCGTACCCGATTCGTCCAACTCCGCCGCCCTTGGATTCGCGGAGGAGTCAGGACTGCCGCTCGAGCTTGCGCTGATTCGCAATCACTATGTGGGCCGTACCTTCCTGCAGCCCACACAGGCGGGCCGGGACGCCAAAGTCAAAGTGAAGTACAACGCGGTGCGCGAAGTTCTGCGCGACAAGAGCGTGGTGATGGTGGACGACTCAATTGTTCGCGGAACCACGACGCGCGGCCTGGTGAACATGGTTCGCGCCGCCGGAGCGCGAGAGGTGCATCTGCGCGTGAGCTCGTCGCCGGTCACCGGTCCGTGTTATTACGGCATCGACACGCCGACACGTGAGGAGCTGATCGCCGCCAACATGACCATTGATGAGATCACTACTCATGTCGGCGCTGACACTCTCGGATATCTCACGCTCGACGGTATGCTCGAGTCCGTGCCTGGCGGTCCATCAGGATTCTGCCACGCGTGCTTCTCGGGCGATTACCCAACCCCGCCACCCGCCGACCCGGAAAAGCTCCGCTTCGGCTGTGGCTGCTGACGTCGATGCCGCAGTCGGTCTTCTTCTTCGGCAACGGCACCGCCGAAGGCACGCGCGACATGACGAGCGTCCTCGGCGGCAAGGGCGCGAACCTCGCCGAGATGACGAATCTCGGCGTTCCCGTTCCAGCGGGGTTCACGATCGCGTGCAGCGAATGCATAGACTACCTCAGTAGCGGGAAATACTCCGACCGCCTGCGCGCCGAGGTCGAAGGCAACGTCGCCCGCCTCGAGAAGGCGACCGGCAAGAAGCTGGGCGATCCAAAGAATCCGCTGCTCGTCTCGGTGAGGTCCGGCGCGGCTGTATCAATGCCCGGGATGATGGATACGATTCTCAATCTCGGCCTGAACGACCGGGCCGTGGTCGGGCTCGCCGAGCAAAGCAGCAATGCGCGGTTCGCGTACGATTCGTTTCGACGGTTCATCCAGATGTATTCCGATGTCGTACTTGGCGTGTCGATAAACGACTTCGAGCACCTGCTGAAGGCAAAGCGGATGACGGCGGGCGTTGAATCCGATTCCGATCTGAGCGAGCAGGATCTGCGGAATCTGGTCGAGGAGTACAAAGCGCTCGTCCGCAATCGCACCGGCGCCGATTTCCCGCGCGATCCCATCGTGCAGCTGTGGGGCGCGATCGAAGCTGTCTGGAGATCGTGGACGCTCAAGAAAGCGAAAGACTATCGCAAGGTCCACAACATCCCGGAGGATCTCGGCACCGCCGTGAGCGTCGTCTCAATGGTGTTTGGAAATCTTGGGGACGACTCGGGCACAGGTGTCGCATTCACACGGAATCCGTCGACAGGCGAGAGGCGGTTCTACGGCGAGTTTCTGATCAATGCGCAGGGCGAGGACGTAGTAGCGGGAATGCGGACGCCACTCGACATCGACGAGATGGCGACCAAGCTGCCCGGCGCATACAAGGAGCTGATGGACACGCAGGAGCGCCTCGAGCGGCACTACCGCGACATGCAGGACCTCGAGTTCACCGTCGAGCGTGGCAAGCTCTTCCTCCTGCAGACCCGCAACGGAAAGCGCACTGCCGCTGCGGCCGTGCGAGTCGCGCGCGACATGGTGAGCGAGGGGTTGATCGACAAGATCGAAGCCGTCCGACGCGTTCCAGCCGGCGATCTCGACCAGCTTCTGCATCCGATCATCGATCCCTCGATTCGGGCGACTCCTCTCTGCCTCGGGCTTCCAGCGAGCCCCGGCGCGGCGAGCGGACGCGCCGTATTCGATCCAGACACCGCTGAGCAGCGAGCTCACGCGGGGGAGAACGTGATTCTAGTCCGTGACGAGACGACGCCAGAGGACTTTCACGGCATTGTGGCGGCCCGCGCCGTTCTCACTGCTCGCGGTGGAATGACGAGTCACGCCGCGGTGGTTGCTCGCGGAATGGGCAAATGTGCGATCGTCGGCGCAAAGGATATTCACGTCGATCTGGAGCATCGGTCCTTCAGCGTGAACGGAACCGTGATCGCGGAGGGAGACTGGCTCACTCTGGATGGCGCGACGGGACGCGTGTTCGCCGGCGATCTCTCGACGATTCCGAGCGAAGTCGTGCGCGTGACGAGCGGAACGCTCGCGTCGCAGCAGGCCCCACTGTATCAGGCGTATTCCGAGCTCCTCGGCTGGGCCGACGAAGTGCGGACGCTCAAGGTGCGCGCGAATGCGGACACTCCTCACGACGCACGTATCGCGCGAAGCTTTGGCGCTGAAGGAATCGGCCTGTGCAGAACCGAGCACATGTTTTTCGAGGGCGACCGGATCACCGCAATGCGCGAGATGATCGTCGCCCGCGAGGAGGGCGGACGCCGGCGCGCGCTCAACAAGCTCCTTCCGATGCAGCGCTCGGACTTCGAGGGGATCTTCGAGGCAATGGACGGGCTCCCTGTAACGATCCGCCTGCTCGACCCGCCGCTGCACGAATTTCTCCCTCACGGCGGCGAAGAGACGAAGCTCCTTGCCCGCACTCTCGACATCCCGCGCGCTGACCTGAATCGCGTCATCGAGTCCCTCCGTGAGACGAATCCGATGCTGGGGCACCGCGGCTGCCGGCTGGGGATTTCTTACCCGGAGATTACAGAAATGCAGGCCCGGGCGATTCTCGAGGCCGCGGTACGAGCCATGCGCCGCGGGATAGTCGTAAAACCCGAGATCATGATCCCGCTCGTCTCAACGGTGAAGGAATTCGACAATCAGCGCGCAATCATACTCGACGTCGCGGAGCGGGTCCTGGGCGCAATGGGAGAATCCATCTCGTATCTGATCGGGACGATGATCGAGCTGCCGCGCGCCGCGCTCACTGCCGCCCGGATCGCCGAGTCGGCGGAGTTCTTCTCCTTTGGAACAAATGACCTCACGCAGACTACACTAGGGCTGAGTCGCGATGATGCGGGCCGCTTCCTTCCGTCTTACATTGATCGGGGTATTTTTGCGGACGACCCTTTTCAGGTTCTTGACACCGAAGGGGTGGGTAGACTCGTAAGGCTGGCTGTTGAGGAAGGGCGGCGAGTTCGTCCTACTATAAAGCTTGGGATTTGCGGGGAGCACGGCGGTGAGCCCCGCTCCATTTCCTTTTGTCACTCAATCGGACTCGACTATGTATCGTGCTCACCTTTCAGAGTTCCCATCGCGCGGTTAGCCGCTGCTCATGCCGCTCTTGACGCGTAGCCTCAGTCATTCGCGCCGCATTGAGCTCATGCCGGCGGGCTCGCTACCGATGGCGCGCGTACAACACGCGCGCCCTCTGCGTATCGCACTGGTCACCGAGTACTACTATCCACACCTCGGCGGCATCTGCGAGCACGTTCACTTTTTCGCGCGGGAAGCGCGGCGGTACGGACACCAGGTCGACATCATCACCTCGAACATGCCCGGCGCTCGCGAGGAGCAGCATGTCATCCGCATCGGCAAGAGCCAGCCGATTTACGCGAATGGATCGCAGGCCCGGTTCACCTGGGGATTCGAGCTGAGAAAAGATCTGCGTCGGGTCTTCAGCCTCGGCCAGTACGACATCATCCACGTCCATTCTCCGCTCAGCCCGGTTCTGCCCGTCATGGCAATCGAGGAAGCCGATTGCCCGGTCGTCGGAACTTTTCACACCTACTTCGATAGATCCGCCGCGTATGCGATCGGGAACCGCTATTTCCAGAAGCGACTCGATCAGCTCCACGCGGCGATCGCCGTTTCCCACTCGACCACCATCGCTCTCAATCGATACTTCGAGGCGAACTGGACGATCGTTCCGAACGGAATCGATACCGATGTGTTCAACCCGCACGTTCCCCGCCCCGCCGCTCTGCGCACCGACGTTCCGGTCATACTGTTCCTCGGAAGGTTCGATCCCCGCAACGGCCTCACCACTCTCATAGAATCATTCCAGAAAGTCCGCGGCAGAAATCGCGAGGCTCAGCTGGTCGTTGTCGGCGACGGTCCACTTCGCAAGCACTACTACCGCGCGGCCGGGGGAGATCCGGATATCACGTTCGTGGGCTCCGTGCTTGGCGAGCGTCCCGGGTACTACGCGCACAGCGCGATGTACGCGTGCCCGACCACCAAGGCTTCATTCGGCATTACGCTGCTCGAGTCGATGGCGTGCGAGACGCCGGTCGTCTGCTCCGATATCTATGGCTTCCGCGACGTAGTGAAGCACGAGCGGGAGGCACTGATGGTGCACTGTGGCGACAGAGATGCTCTCGCTGATGCGCTGGTGCGCCTCCTCGACGACGAGACTCTGAGAGCCAGGCTTGGCAAACGAGGGCGGCAGGAAGCGGAGAAGTATTCCTGGGCAAGGGTAACTGAAGCTGTGCTCGACATTTATGCAGCTGTGCTGGCGCGGGCGACGCCATGATCGGTTACGCCGCGTTGGGGGTGTCGGTGATTGGCGGAGCCGTACACGGCGCCTTCCATCGCAACAGCCCGCTTTTCGGGCCATCGCTCGGAAGAATCCCAGGCGAAGGAAAGGTCGTCGCGCTGACGTTCGATGACGGGCCGAATCCCGACGCTACTCCGCGCATCCTGGACACGCTTCGTGACAGGGGCGTTCGCGCAACCTTCTTTGTGCTCGGCAGCCACGCCGAGCGGTGGCCTGAGCTGGTGCGGCGCATCTCGCACGAAGGCCATCAGATCGGCAATCACGGCTACTTTCACCGCAAGCTGCAGTTCAAGAGTCCGTTCTACGTCAGCCGTGACATCCGTCTGGGAATTCGAGCGATCCGTCGCGCCGGGGGTCCGAAGCCGCGGTATTTCCGCGCCCCTCATGGATTTCGGAGCCCGTGGACGACGCCGATCGCGCTATCGTATGGCGAGCGCACCGTAGGTTGGTCTCTCGGCGTATGGGACAGCGACCGTCCGGGAGTCGACGAAATAGTGAGACGGACGCTCGAGGGAGTTTCTCCGGGCTCGATCGTGCTGCTGCACGACGGTGACGGATACAATCCTGACGGTGACCGGATGCAAACCGCGGACGCGCTCCCACAAATCATTGACCGCCTGAAAGAACAGGGCTACGAGTTCGCGACTCTGCCGACTGAATGAGCCCCACGTTGAAGAAAGGGATTCGCTGGGCGATCTCCGCCGCGATTCTCGTCTTCCTCATTCTGTTCGCCCGCACGATCAACTGGCACGCCGCATGGAATCAGATGCGGCACGCGTCCCTCCCGCTCCTTGCCGCGGCGATCGCGGTGAACCTCGTCTCCGTTCTCGTCAAGGGCGTCCGCTGGTGGCTGTTCCTTCGTCCAATCGGAATAACATCGCTCCCGCTCGCTATCAAAGCGACGGTCGCGGGCGCCGGTCTCAACAACGTGCTGGTAGCGAGCGGCGGAGATGCGGCGCGCGTCGTATTCGTATCGCGCGTCAGCGGTGTTCCGAGCTCCACCGTGCTCGCGTCGATGGCGTTGGAGAAGCTGTTCGATCCGATCGGGTTCGTGATCCTGCTGGTGTTCGGAGTGCTGGCGTTCGACCTGCCGCCGCAGTTCGACCGCTGGAAAGTGCCGGCGGAGATTCTTCTCGTCGTAATCGTCGCTCTGCTCGCGTTTTTCGTTTACGTCACCAGGAAACTCAAGCCCGAGCATATACCTGAGCGCCGCGCCAAGCCGCGAACTCTGTGGGGTAAGATTCGCGCTTATTTCGTGAGCTTCGGACAGACCGCTGGACGCCTCGCGACTGGTCCGCGCTTTCTCGCCGCAATTCTACTCTCGCTTTTCGCGTGGGGACTCCAGCTGTGGACGTTTCAGCTGGCGGCCGCTTCGGCGCACGTGTCGATCCCGTTGGCAGGCAGCCTCGCCTGCCTGCTAGGCATCAACGTCGGGCTCATAATCCGCGCGACACCTGGAAATGTCGGCTTTTTCCAGTTCGTCTACGCGCTGATGGCGGAGCAGTTCGGCGTGTCGCCCGCCGATGCAATCGCCGTCTCGCTTCTCATCCAAAGCCTGCAGATTCTTCCGTTGACGCTGCTCGGCATCGTCCTCGCTCCGGAATTCATATTCCGCGGCAAGAAAGACAAGGAGACCGAAGCGGTGGCGAAAAAGATCGAGGCAGAGAAGCTCGCCCATAAAGGGCCACTGTCGACGGCGGAAGAAGTACTCCAGCGGGCCGACCAGGCCGGCGTCGCGCCGCCGCCGAAAAAGCCTTGACTGGTTACCGGCTTGCTACGCGGCGAGCGCGAGCCCGCTGGAGGAAGGCGATGAATTGCGCCGGGTCGCGCGTCAGGCCCGCGAACGTCTCACGAATCTTCCCTTCTCCGTCGACGACTGCATAAAGCGGAAGAGCAACGGTTCCGAAGGTCTGCTCCTGAAACGCCTGCTGTTTCTCGTAGAGCTCGCCATCCCCATCGGTGTACAGGCGCGTCAACACGAATTGTCCCAGCTCCGCGCTCACATCCGGCCGGCTGAAGATGTTTGCTTCCATCCAGCGGCAGTTCGTGCACGTGTATCCAGTGAAGTCGACGAAGACTAGCTTGCCCGATGCTTTCGCGGCGGTGAGCGCGCCCGGGTAATCGTTGAGCATCCACGTGAGCGCAGACGCGCCGCCGGTCGACGACGCGACGACGGGAGCCGAAGGAGGCAGGAACGCATCGATCTGCGGCAGCGGTTTTCCATTCATTCCGGATGCGAGCCACGCCGCGAGCAGAACCGCGATCGCAATCGGAACGATCCGCGCGGGACTCAACCCTCGGTTCCTCAGGCTCGCGCGCAAATCGCGCCCCAGATACGCGGCACCAGCAATCGCCAGCACCGTCCAAAGCGCGAGAACAACAGGGCGCGTGAAGACTCCCCAGCCGAGAACCATGTCGGTGTTGGAGACGAACTTGATCGCTGCGCCGATTTCGAGAAGTCCGATCATGATTCGCAGCGTCCTGATCCACTCGCCTGATTTTGGCAACCTGGCGACATAGCCCGGCGCAATCGCTAGCACCACAAACGGCAAAGCAAACGCCGTCGAATAGACGACCATCCCAACGACCGGAGTCGCCCACGATCCCTGGGCTGCGAGTACCAGCAACGTTCCTACGAATGGCGCTGTGCACGTAACCGAGGTGAGCGTGAACGTCGCTCCCATGATCAGCGCGCCGAGCGAGCTGCCTTGTGGAGCTTCGCGCGCAGCGCGATCGGCGGCGTTTACGACACGCCACGGGAGGCTCAGCTCCAGCCAGCCAAACAGGTTGGCGGCGAAGACGAGAAAGAGTCCGGCGAGCGTCAGGTTGACCCACGGATCGGACGCAAACCGGTTTAGCCCCGATGCTCCGAAGATCGCCGCCAGCGCGAGTCCGAGAATCGTGAAGGTACCAATGATTCCGGCGCCGAACAGCAGCGCTCGACGCACTGCCGAGGACGTGCGTTGCCCGGGTTTGGAGAAATACGCGATGGTGACGGGCACCATCGGAAACACGCAGGGGGTCAGCAGCGAAAGCACACCCGTGCTCGCGGCTAACCAGAGGAAGCCGGAGCTCAATTCCGGCCGGCGATGCGAACTGTCACGTCGACCTTGTCGGTGTGTGGCGGCAGACAGAGTTTGTCGCTGCACACCTGATAGCGGGCGCCAACTTGGAATCGGCGAAAGCCGGTCAACCCGCGCACGGCACTGCCCACAGGAATCGTGAAACGCGGAGAGCCTGAATAAAGCTCCGTCTCGATGCCGAAATTCTCGTCGAATTTCAGTTCCGGCTTCGGAGCTTTGATCAATCCCCGGATGGACAAGTCCGCGGGCCCGATCAGCTCGAGGCGAAGCGGAATGGGGCCGCCCGGCTTCTGGTTGATCGAGTAGATGTGCCAGCCTTTGGCGATGTCGGCCTGCACTGTAATCGCCACGGTCCGGCCCGAGACGACCTGGCGCGGCTCACTGCCTCCAACGAGGCTCCATTTAACGGGCCGAAGCGAGAGCTCGCCCGTAGATCCGCTCACCGGACGGATCGCGACAGCCGGCGAGTAAGCGGGGACGTGACTCGCGCTTGTAAGCGGAAGGAGCAGGAGATATGCAAGCTTGTTCATTAACCCCAAATATACACGGCGGATGCTCATAAACCCGTTTCTGGGTGTTGCGCCGCCGCAACGGTCCAGGGCAGTGTTGCGCCCGCGACACACTTTCCCCTGCGGTAAGCGTGCGTAAAAGCGTACGGGATATGGTCTCCGACTTGCCCCCGTTTGGGACGGCGCGACACCCACGGTCAACGCGCCGCTGAAGGGCGCGATCGGGATTGATTCTCGCCTTCGGAAAATGACCGCTGGAGGCTCCAGGTTTATGGCCGATTCCGCAACAGGTCTCGAGCGCAGCGTTGACCCGAACGCGTATTCGCCAATCGCCGGCGGGAACCGCGGCTCAGCCGACCGGACCGCCCGCGCCGCAATCCAGCCGATCGACATGCGCGCCGGCCACCAGGCCGACATCGCGACCCTGATCCAGCTCGCGAAGCAAAACCTGGAAACGGGAAACGACGCGGACGCGGAGGAGTTATTCCGCAAAGCGCTCGAGATCGGGGACCGTGTTCTCGGAGCCGAGGATCCCCAGCTCAACTTCCTGCTCAATGACCTGACTCGCCTGTACCTGCGGCAGTCGGCGTTCGCGTCGGCCGAACCACTGCTGCTGCGTCTGCTCGAGATGAAGCGGAGCAAAGGTGACGATCACCCCGAGGTTGCCACAGTTCTCGCCAGCCTCGCCAACGTCAGGCAAGCACTCGGTCACCACGAATCCGCTGAACAGCTCTGGAGGCGTGTGCTCGACATTCGCGACCGCACTCTGGCACCGAACCACTTCGCGATCGCGACTGCCCTCGAGCGCCTCGGAGACGCGTGCGCCGCTCGTGGCAAGACTCGCGAGGCGCTCGCCGCATTCCAGCGGGCGCTGATCATTCGCGAGCGCACCCTCGGCGGCGAGCACCCAAGCGTGAGGGTGGCGCAGGAACGAATCGCAGATCTCGAGCTGCAGGCTTCCGAGGATTCGCTCGAGCCGATGAGCCAGGAGCCGCTGCCGGCTCGCGAGAGATTCAGACTTCTTTCCGGAGAGTCCGCCCCCCTCGCGTCGCCCGTTACGGCTGTCGAAGCACCGGTAACGATCCCACATGAGAAGATCCCCGCAAATGCTGTGAAAAAGGCAACGGCAGTGATCGACCACCCATTCGCAGATCTGCCAGCCACAGTGACGGAGGCATCAGCTCAGGCTGAGCCCGTCGGCTCTCAAATCCCCGACACGAAGAACGCGACACCATTCCAGCTGCCCGCTGCGATGATCGCCGCCGCTGCTCAATACCCCGCTCCCGCTCCGAAGACGACCGAACCCGCGCAACCTTCAGCCGCTACGTCCCAGACGCCGGAAGCGATGCCGTACCGCCCGATCCTCGAGACCATTCGCGAAGAGCTCGAGAATCCCTACGAGGGCGTTTCGCTGGCTGAGCGCACCAACGAGTTTCTTGCGTCGGCCTTCGCCGCGATTGGCCGCAAGGAGGTCATTGCGGCGAGTGTGGTGGTCGTGATAGCGCTCCTTGGCTTCGCTGTCGTCACTGGCGCGCACGCATTCGGGGAAGTCAGTCAGGCAGCCGCCACGGCGCCCGCAGCCTCGCTTGAATCACGTGCTCGGGCCGTTTCAGCACCCACCCAGGCGCTCGCCACCAACGCGTTGAGTCTTTCCGCGGCGGCCGGAACCAACGGTGGCACCAAAGCACCAATTGCGCATACCAGCCCCGCTGAAGAAAAATCTTCGTCGAAGAAGGTTGCCGAGAAAAAGCCGGAGGGGAAAGCGATTGCGATTCCCACGATTCAAAAAGGAGTCTTGGCGAGCCTGGATTCCGTAGCTTCGAGAACGGCAACTTCTGCTTCGCGCGAGAATGATGTGTATTCCGTTCAGCCCGCGCAGATTCCAGGCGGCAATCGGCGCTCCTCGTTTGCCGACCCGGAACAGTCGACCGGCCCTGTGCGCGCGCGACTCATCGGCGATCTGCCGATACCGAGGGTTCCCTCTCAGGTGTCGGATATCGAAGGCGAAGTGCGCGTTCAGTTCAACGTCGACGCAGACGGGGTTCCGGTGATGTCGACAGTAACGGTGCTCAGATCTCCGCACCCGCTGCTGACGAATGCGGTGACGAGAGTAATCCCGGGGATGCGCTTCGAGCCGGCGCGCGGTGGCCCGGAGCGTAAGCCGGTCGCGGACGTCGTCCAGATTGGATTCCAGTTCGCGCGCGGCAGGGAATAAAACGCGGCGGCGATAGCAGGAGCAGCGCGTGAATCCGATGATTCGAAGTGCGCTGGTGCTGCTCGCCGGCGTCGTCGTCGCAGTGGTGGTGGTCACGCTGATGGACGGACTGGCCGGCCGAATATTTCCACTTCCCGCCGGGGTCGACACCCGCGATCCGGAAAGTCTGCGTCGAGCCGTCGCGGCGCTGCCGACAACCGCATTCATGCTTCTGCTCGCGGGTTGGGTTCTCGCGGGAGCCGCCGGCGCATACGTCGCTGCACGCCTCGCGGTCTACGCGCGCGTCAATCATGGGATGATCGTCGCGGGCTTCGTTCTGCTGGCGACAGTTGCAAACCTGGCGGCGATTCCGCACCCGGCATGGTTGTGGCCGGCGGTGATCATCCTCATCCCCGCAGCTGGATGGGCAGCAACCAGGCTTGTCGCCCGGCCGCCCGTGGTGTAAGTGC
>JBDTND010000004.1:0-38508 GCA_039933915.1 Gemmatimonadales bacterium
ACCGCGTCCGGCCCGAACAGGGTCAGCTGCAGGAAATACACGCCAATGTTCAGGGCCAGCAGCCACTGAACAGCGCGCGTCATCCGCGGAGATTCTGGAGTGTCGTAGAGCTCGCTCATTAAGACCTGCAACTAAGGGAACTACATCCTAAAACCCAAAGCGCCGCGAAGGGTTCCTCCGCTGGAGCCTATTCTAGAGCGAGTTTGACGATCCGCTCACACAGTTCGGGGAAGCTGATTCCCATCGCCGCCGCCCCCTGTGGAATCAGACTGAGCTCGGTCATTCCGGGCAACGTATTCGCCTCGAGGCAGTAGAATTCGCCCTCGCTGGTGAGCCTGAAGTCGATTCGGGAGTATCCCCTGAGCTTGAGCGCCTTGAATGCGGCAAGTGCCTGCTGCTGCACTTTCTCGGTTGCCTCACGCGAAAGCTTGGCGGGAAACTCCTCCACCGCCATACCCGCCGTGTATTTGCACTCGTAGTCGTAGATCTCGTGCTTTGGGATGATCTCGCCAACCGGCAGTGCGACGTCCCCCAGAACTCCTACGGTAAGCTCTCGGCCGGGGACGAATCGCTCGATCATAACCTCAGTGTCGTACTTGCTGGCCTCCGCGATTGCCGCAGCAAGGTCGCCGCGTTTTTTGACGAGCGTTAGCCCTACGGTGGACCCTTCCTTGGATGGCTTCACCACAACGGGAAGACCGAGCATCCCCTCGACCTGTTCTATCGTCACTGGAGACATCAGCCAGTCGGCGGTTTTTACATCCGCCATTCGGAAGAGTTTTTTCGATAGATCCTTGTCCATGGCCAGGGCGCTCGCGAGGTGCCCGCTCCCCGTGTACTTCACGTGCGCCATGTCCAACAGCGCCTGAATGGTTCCATCCTCACCCTGCCCGCCGTGGAGCGCGAGAAATGCGACATCGGCGTTCTTCACTTCCTTCATCGAGGTGAGGTTCGGCAGAAACGTCCCTTCGGCCACCTTGGACAACGATTCGAGCGAGGGCGGTGCGACTCCAACCTTTCCGGTGCTCAGCTCGCGCTCTTCTTTCTCGCTTAATGCTCCACGCGCCGGGTCGAGAGCAATCACATCATGCCCTCGGCCACGCAATGCCTGCACGATTCGTATTCCCGACGCGAGTGACACGTTACGCTCGGAAGACGTTCCACCCATGAACACAGTGATTTTCATTCGACTGAATTTTCCTTGTTAGCGGGACATCATGTAGTGGAGCATATCGGATCGCGTGACGATTCCCTGAACGACGCCATGCTCCTGCACGAGCACGGCGGGGTTGGCTTTGGAGAGCAGCTTCACGACGTTGTCGACCGGTTGGTCCGATGCCACCATCGGAAAGGGTGAGTCCATTATCTCGCTCACCGTCGTCTCGAGAAGCTTTGGATTCTCCAGGCTCTTCTGGGAAAGCGACCAATCGCTAACCGAGCCGACACAATTCGCGCCGTCCATCACGGGCAGCTGCGAGACATCGTGCAGACTCATCAGGCCGATCGCCTGCCGTACGGTTGCTCCGGGGGCTACGCTCACCACCGCGGGAGCACCACCGTTTTTTCTCCCGAGCACTGTGTGCAGCGCGACTTTGGGGACATCGAGCATCTGGTTCTCGCGCATCCACTCGTCGCTATAAAGCTTGGAGAGATAGCGCTCGCCAGTATCGCAGAGAACCGTCACTACCATTGCGGTCGGATCGTCGAGCTCACGCGCGATCCGGAGCGCTACAGACGCGATGAGACCGGATGATCCTCCAACGAACAACCCTTCCTCGCGCGTAAGCCTTCTCGCCATGGCGAAGGATTCTTTGTCGCTGACCGTGTAGTACTCATCGATGACGCTCATGTCGAGCGTCCCCGGGAGCTTGTCCTGTCCGATGCCCTCTATTTTGTACGGCGTTCCCTCTATCTTGTTCTTCCCTTTGCTCCGCCAGTACTCCGCCAGTATCGAGCCCGCTGGATCGCCGGCGATCACCTTAACCTTCTTGTTCCGCTCTTTGAGGTAACGTCCGGCGCCAGTGAGCGTGCCCCCGGTTCCCGCCGATGCAACGAAGTGGGTAATCTTGCCGCCGGTCTGCTGCCACAGCTCGGGACCCGTCGTGGCGTAATGGGCGTCCGGGTTTGCGTCGTTATAAAACTGATCGGCGAGGACCGCGTTGGGAGTTTCCTGAGCGATACGCTTCGCCATCATCACGTAATTATCCGGATGATCGGGGGGAACTGCCGTCGGCGTAACGATTACTTCCGCGCCAAACGCCTTGAGAAGACGGACCTTCTCCTGCGACATCTTGTCGGGCATGGTGAAAATGCACTTGTAGCCGCGGAGCGCCGCCGCGATTGCCAGCCCCACGCCCGTGTTGCCGCTCGTGCCTTCGACAATCGTCCCGCCGGGCTTGAGCTTGCCCTCTCGTTCAGCGCGCTCGATGATCGGAAGTCCGATCCGATCCTTGACCGAGCCGCCGGGATTGAAGAATTCCGCCTTCGCGTAGACGGGAGTTCGGAATCCGCGCGTGACCTGGTTCAGTCTTATTAGCGGAGTCCACCCGATCGTCTCCAGAACGTTGTCGTATGGCTCGCGGTTCCGTTCGTGCTTCATCAGCGGCGGGTGGTTTTGCGTTTAGGCGTCACGGCCGGTTTTTTCGCGGGCGCTTTGGCTGCGGCAGCTTTTGCACTGTCTGCCTTTGCGCTGTCCCTTGCGGCGGCGTTGATCGCCGCTGTGTCACGCGGAATGATCGAATCGCCGGCCAGCGGAGGCGCGTCGGGATGGCGGAAGAAAACCGGCAGAAGAATGGACACCGGCACTGCCTGGCCGAGGGTCTTTGCTGGCTCGAACTTCAGCTCGCGTGAGCCTTTCATCGCCGCAGAGTCGAGCGCGGTAAAGCCGGAAGTTTCCGCGACCCTCGTCGAATCACCTACGATCGATCCTTCCCGATCGATGAAGATGCGGAGCGTGACGTTGCCCTGAACTTTCTGTGCGTAGAGCGCGGGCGGATACCGGAATGGCAGTTCCTTGTTGAGCATCACCGGTGCTATGTCCGGCTGCTTGCCAACTGTCTGAAAGGGCAGCCCGGATCCTTCTCCCTTGCTGCACGCTGCAGCGATCGTCAACGCCAGTGCCAGAAAGCTTTTTGTTCTCACATGAATGCTCAAGCCGTCCCCCTCTCTTCCTTTGCTTCTTTCACGAGTCGCTCGAGCATCTCGAGTGCTTGAATCGGCGTCATCGTATTTGGATCCACTTTTCTCAGTTGTTGCACGACAGGATGCGTCATCACCCCGAACAGTGCCAGTTGATCATCCGCGGCACTGGCCTTCACGGATGAAGCGCGTCCTGAGCGGGGCACGATCTGTTCCGCTTCGAGAAGCGCGAGGAGCTGGGTAGCCCGTTTTAGCACCGCCGGAGGAAGTCCGGCCAGCCTTCCCACTTCGATTCCGTACGACCTGTCGGCGCCACCAGGCTGCAACCGGTGGAGGAACAGCACCTCATCACCCACCTCGCGGACCTGGACATTATAGTTACGAACTGCGACTAAATGGTCGGCCAGCTGCGTCAGCTCATGGTAGTGCGTCGCAAAAATCGTCTTGCACCCGATCGCATTGTGGATATGCTCGCTCACCGACCAGGCAATCGAGATTCCGTCATACGTCGATGTGCCGCGCCCGATCTCGTCCAGCAGTACCAGGCTTCGTTTAGTGGCGGTGTGAAGGATGGCGCTGGTCTCCGACATCTCCACCATGAACGTCGACTGGCCGCGCACAAGGTTGTCGCTCGCTCCGACTCGCGTAAATAGTCGATCCACCACGCCGATGCGCGCCTTCGTCGCGGGCACGAAGCTCCCGACCTGCGCCATTAGCACGATGAGACCCACTTGGCGGAGCACCGTCGATTTTCCCGCCATGTTGGGTCCGGTGAGAATTATCATCCGCGCGTCTTCAGTGAGCGTGACGTCGTTCGGGATGAATTTCTCGCGGGACATCATCCTTTCGACCACGGGGTGTCGCCCGGCTGTTATCTCGAGCAGAAAATCGTCCGTGAGCTGCGGGCGAACGTAACCCTCCCGCGCGGCTACTTCGGCCAGCGATGCGAGCACATCCAGCTCAGCGACGATCTGCGAGACCGATTGCAGGCGCGCCACCTGGGCACCCGTCCGCGAACGCAGATCTTCGAACAGCTCGCGCTCGCGCTCCTCGACTCGCTCAGCTGCGGTTAGCACCCGCTCCTCGTATTCCTTGAGCGACGGAGTCACATATCGCTCCGCTCCCGCCAGTGTCTGCCGCCGCTGGTAGTCGCTTGGCACGAGATGAATGTTGCTGTTCGTCACCTCGATGAAGTAGCCGAATACTTTATTGTAACCGACCTTGAGCGAGCTGATTCCGGTCCTGGCGCGCTCCTCCGACTGAATTCTCGCGATGCCATCCTTTCCGCCGTCGCGCAGTGCCCGCCATTCATCCAGACTGGTATCGACACCCGCGCGCACGCTTGGCTCGTCGCCGATCGTGATTGGGGGCCTGTCGACGAGCACCCGGATGATCTCGTCGCAGATGTCCCCACAGTTGTCCCACGAGCTCGTATGCTTACCGAATCCGATTTCCCCCTCACTCGCAGCCGCATCCCGGGCCCGGCCGAGTGCCAACTCTACCTCGGGGAGGCGCGCAATCGAATCGCCAAGTGCGCGCAGCTCGCGTGGAGAGGCACGGCCCGCGGCAGCCTTGCCCGCCAGCCGCTCAACGTCGCGTACGCCGTCCAGCGCATCTCGCAGCGCACCACGAACGAGGCTATCGCTCAGTGCATCGACCGCGGCCAGTCTCGCATCGATTTGAGTGCGATCTACAAGCGGAGCCAGAAGCCATTGGCGGAGCAGGCGGGCGCCCATCGGCGTGAGGGTGCGATCCAAAACGCCGAGCAGTGTCCCCGATATCTCACCGCCGCGCATCGACTCGACCAACTCGAGATTCCGCCGGGTCATTTCGTCGAGAGGCATGGTATCACCCGCACGCTCGATTCTTGGTCGGGCGAGGTGCGGCATACCTGACGGCTGAAGCTCGTTGAGATAGCGGAGCAACGCCCCTGCTGCGCCGAGTGGCGCATCGTCTCCTGTCTCAATCCCGAACGCTTCCAGCGAGCTCACCCGAAAATGCTGCGTCAGCTGGTCGCGCCCCATGTTGCTGTCGAACTCCCAGGCCTCACGCTCGGTCACCATCGGGCCCTCTTCGCCGAGTGGCCCCTTCAGAACCTGAGCGAGATTCTCGCCGCGCGGGAGAATTACTTCCCTCGGAGTGAATCTCGATAGCGCGGAATCCAGATCACGAGTTCGAACAGCGGTGAGCCGGAGCTCTCCGGTTGAAAGGTCGGCCGCGGCAATTCCGATCGAATCACCATCCCGACTGAGTGCGCAGAGATAGTTGTTGCGAGTGCCGTCGAGCAGATCGTCGGAGAACGCGGCGCCCGGAGTGATCGTCTCCACTACTTCGCGCTTGACTATGCCCTTCGCAAACTTTGGATCTTCGGTTTGCTCGCAGATCGAAACACGAAATCCATGCTGGACCAGTCGCCGAAGATATTCGCCTGCTGCCTTGACTGGGACGCCGGCAAGCGGCACCGCGCTCGCGCCACCATTGTTTCTCGATGTGAGCGTGAGACCGAGTGTCTTCGAGGCCAATTCCGCATCCTCGTAGAACATCTCGTAGAAATCGCCCATTCGGAAGAACAGGATCGCGTCCTGATGTCGCGATTTGATCTCCCGATACTGCTGCATCAAGGGCGTTGATGCGGGACGGCTCACCGTGCGGGCGCCCGCACAACAAATCCTTCCATTTTCTTCGCCTTGATTCTCTTGAGGGCGGCTTCGGCGTCCTTCTCCGTTGCGTAACGTCCTATCCTTACGCGAAAGGGTGCAACCGTCCCGTCGATGCGCGCCTCGTAGCCACTCGTCCTGAGCGTCGACACGAGCTTGTCGGCTTCGAGGCGATGGGTGTAGGCAGCTACCTGAACGGAATATCCGCTCCCCAGTGGCGGGACTGCAGCTATTGGTGCCGGCGTAACGACCTTCGGCGTTGGAGGGGCAACTTTTGTTATCGGCTTCTCCACTGCCGGGTTCCCTGCCTTGGCCGGATCGACGATGCTCGGCCTTGAATCAGTGGCTTCGGATGGCGGTGCGGGACGCTCCACCGGTGCTACTGGTTTTTGTGCCATTGAGCTGGCTGCTGTCTTGGCCGCCGAGGTATCGTCGACGCTTTTTTCTGTTCCCGGCGGAAACGAAGCCGGTACAACGCTCGGCGACAACGCAACGGCAGGCTTCGGGCAACGCTGACCCTGGTATTGAATCTGGTTTCTCAGCTCGATCTCTGTGGTATCTGCCTGCGACAGCGCGCTGACGTTGGCTTTGCATGCATTCGGAACATCGTTTTTCTCGAAAAGGACTCGAGCCGTCCAATAGCTCGATCGAGCCAGCAGCTTGCTCCCGGGGTAATCGCGCGGAATGCGCTGCAGGTGGATCAACGCTCCTTCGCGGTCGCCACGTGCTAGCTCTAGCTGAGCGAGCCGAAGTAATGCATCCGCGGCCTGTGGAGCCAGGGCATAGTCGACGACGATGTGCTTATAGTCGCTCTCTGCATCCGCGGCGTTTGACGCCAGTGTAGCACGCCAGAACAGCGCTTCTGGATATAGCCTGGCCATCGGCGGCGTGGCTGCAATCACGGAGTCGATTAGCGCTCTCCCGGCAATGCCGTTCCCATCACTGACCAGATTCTGAGCACGGACAAACACCGGGTCGGTGGGACGAGCCGGTATCTGTGCGGGGGCGAGCGTGCCGGCAGAAAGTAGCAGCGCGCCAGAAAGGACTGTCCATCTAAACATCTCACCACTCTCCTATTGACTCATGCGGCAGCGTTTCTTTCGTCGCTTGCGCACAAACTGAGTACTACGGTAGCCAGCAATTGTTCTTCGGACGAGACTCTGCTCTCCTTCAGCGCGACATCGGCCTCAAGTAGCGAATCGAGCGCACGTTCGAGTGATTCGCGGTTCCAGCGATCGGCGGCGCGGGCCCAAATAGCGGTCGCGGATCCCCACGGTCGTCCTGTAAAAGCCCCAGTCTCCTTCAACAATTCGAAGTATTCCTGGGCCAGGCGGTTTCGCGGCAGGCCTTCGTCCAGCCTCGCGCGTCCCCACGAAATGGCGAGCATCTGTGTCGACAATGCCATGACGACTGAGACGCCAGTTGTTTTCGGTTGGGACAGCACGTGCGGGATCAGCTCGAGCGCGCGGGGAGCGTTACGGTCAGCTACGGCGTCAAGAAGGTCCGATTGTGTCTCGCCACGTCGCACGCCGACCACGGCCGCCACTGCTTCTTCACTGATCTCGTCGCCCTGGCCTTCCATATAGCTCGCGAGCTTGTCCAGCTCACCAGCCAGTTGGTGCAGGTCGCTTCCGACTGCGGCTTGAAGAAGCTCTATCGCCGGCGCGCTGATCTTCACTCCCAGCTCGCTGGTGGCCTGATGTGCGATCCACCTGGGAATCCGGTCACCTGTCAGTGGATCGAACTGAAGCACCGTGCTCGCTGCCGACAGAGCAGCATCCGGCTTGGATCCAGCCGCTCCAGTCATGACGAGCATCAGATCGGGAGCGGGAGTCTTCAGGTACTCGTCGAGGACTTTCCGCGCATCCTTCTTGAGGGCACCCACATCGCGAAGGACGATCACTCGGCGCTCCGCCATCATTGGCGGAGTCGAGAGGAGGACTCCGAGTGATTCTGGGTCGATTTCGGCGGCTCGTCTCGTGTCCAGGTTGAAGTCCTTCGCCGCAGGGTCGAGAGCGGCTTCGACTAACTGCTTGATGGCATCGTCCTTCTGGTAGTCGTCCTCCCCATGGATGAAGTAAGCGCCGTCAAAGGACCGGTGCTTAATCGTATCACGAAGTGTCTTGAGGGAGGATGTCTTGGGGGACGATGCGGACATCTTCGAAATATATGGCCGCTCTGGGAGGCTGCCGATGCTAGTCGAGCTGCCTATCGCGTGTAGTTCGCCAGCTCGAGCTTGGAGTGTGCAAACCGAACGGGAACCTGTTCAGCGAACATGGCTGCTGGCCAGATGCTCAAGCCAGCCGAGACCGATGTGACGATCGCTGGCGTCGAGGTTGTAATGGGCAGCAGCTCGGGCGCCGGAACGGTCGCGAACACAGGGGCCATTACCACATCGCTGGGAGCATCAGTGTGGTGATATAGCGTTGTCCCTATGTACCCCAGCATTACCGCACTGGCGAGCGCCGCGGCAATGGCTCCGCGTCTGAGATTCTGCGGCGTCATCGCCAGATGGTCGTTATGAGACTCTTTAAGGCGCGCTTCGAGCCGCTGCGAGAAGCCAGCGGAAGGCTCTATGGAAGGGAGGTTCCTGAAGACCAGGAGTGCACGGCGGATCTTCGCATCGTGCTTCGCGCAGCTCTCGCATTCAGCGATATGACGCTGCATGCGAATCAGCTCGATACCGGCGAGGGTATCGTCTACAAAAGCGACGTGCTGATCACAAAAGTCGCGACAATCCATTGAGATAGGTTGAGGGTTCGGTAACAGGTACCCACCACTGGGGTGCCTGTTCCCGAAACCGTCGACCTAATCTACATACGGGGCAATGATTTCCGCGAACGAGTTTCTGGCCCGGTTAAGCCGCGATTTGACCGTGCCAAGATTGCACTCAGTGATCTCGGCGATCTCCTCATACGACTTGCCTTCGAGTTCTCTCAGGACGAACACATTCCTGTGGTGCTCGGGAAGCTTTGCTACGCTCTCCTCGACTATTTCCCGAAGGTGCCGTTTGCGGTACATGTCGTCCGGGCGCGATGTCGGGTCCTCGAACTGAAGAGGGCGATCCTCGTCCTGGAAATTCTTCTGAACCGTCTGGAACAGAACCAGCGGATTCCGCGAGCGATTTCGCAGCTCGTTCTTTGCCAGATTCGAGGCGATTGTATAGACCCAGGTCGAAAACTTCTTCGAGCGGTCGAACCGATGCAGGTGCCGGTAGACGCGAATGAAGACTTCCTGCACCAGATCCTCCGCCTTTTCCCTGTCGCCGATGGTGCGATAGACGAAGTTCAGAAGACGGGTCTGATAGCGGGTCACGAGCTCCGAAAATGCGCGCTCTTCTCCACCAAGGAAGGCAGTTACGACGGCTGAGTCATCCATCGCCTGCAGGCGTTCCCTGACGGTCGGTCCTTCGACCGACACAACTTGCTTACGGACGATGTCAGCCATCTTTTCTCCTTACTTTATGAGACTCCAGGCGACACTGATTCGTGCACAGTCCCTGTTTTGGAACTTTCTACGAGAATACGCTAACGCATGCCCCGTGCCCGGTGGGCCATGAGAGTAACTGCTTGTGATTAAACGACTTATGGCGTTTATCCCAACCCGGAGCTTGTCCTGATTCTGCCAATAATGTCCTAATTACATGACACGTTAGCGTCTTTTCATTGATTAGACGCCAATTTGGCCAGAAGGGTTAATGCCCGGCGCGAAACCCTGCGGCGAAGAGCAGACCGAGCGCGGTCTTGGCATCCTGGATCTCGCCTGCTTCTACCATTTCCAACGCTCGGGATAGCAGCATCGGATGGAGATCCAGAAATTCGTCGGCCTCGTGATTAGTCTCACCAGAGACCAATCCGGTTGCCATAAAGAGGTGGATTTTTTCATCCGTGAAGCCCGGGGTCGTGTACATGGTGAGCAAATGCTCGAATTGCTCTGCCGTACAGCCCGTCTCCTCCTTTAGCTCGCGCGCGGCACAATCACGCGGATTTTCTCCGTGGTTGAGTCTTCCAGCCGGGATTTCATAGAGGTATCCGTCGGCCGCATAACGGTACTGCCGGATCATCAGAACTTGAGGGTCATTCCCACGTGGATCGCTCAAAAAGGGAACGACCGCGCTGGCTCCAGGATGCCTGATCATCTCCAGCTCACCGAAGGAGCCATCGGGAAACCGCACCGTGTCCACATCGAGCGAGATGACCTTCCCCGTATAGCCCCGCCGGGATTCCATACGGCCTGGTTTTGTTTCTTCTTTCACCTGGTGGCCCTAGGGTGTGTGAACGTGCACATCCCCAACCTTCAGATCGGCGACTGAGTCGCGGATCACACGCGCGTCTCCGACTACGACTGTCTGCAGCTCATCAGGGTGCAAATGCGACTTGGCCGCCCCGAGAACCGTATCGACCGACACCCCGCGGATGTTCTTCCGGTAGGAATCGTAGTAATCCTCCGGCAGGTCGTAGATCACGAGTGTCGCGAGAGCTGAGGCAATCGCCCCGGTCGTCTCGTAGCGAATTGGAAACACGCCGTCGAGATAATCCCTGGCCAGTGATAGCTCTTCTTCGGAAATCTTCTCGACACGAATCCGCTCGATCTCGGAAAAGATCTCGCGCAGTGCGGGTGCCGTGACCTCGCTTTGCACGGCGGTAGAAACAACAAATGGCCCAGGTCCGCGCCGCCAGTCGTAGAATGAGGACGCGCCGTAGGTGTACCCATGCTCCTCACGCAGGTTCAAATTGATGCGCGAGCCGAAGAGCCCGCCCAGAACGGCATTCATCACCAATGCTGGAAAAAAATCGGGATGTTTGCGCGGCAATCCGACATGCCCAACCCGCAGCTCCGACTGAGGGGCATCAGGCTTGTCCACGACGTGAACGCTCTTCCGAGTCGAGCGGGCCTTGGCGACCAAGGGTTGGTCTGGAGCTGCTCCCGGCAACCAATTCTGGAAAGCTCGATTGATTAGCGCGCGGGCATTTTCTGTTGAGATGTCCCCGACGACGATCACGGACGTCGCGCCCGCACGATACCGCGTGCCAAAAAACTCCTGGACGTCCTTTCTCGACAACGCGCTCACGCTCTCCATGCTCCCTTCGTCCGGCTTGGAGTAACGGGAGTCTTGCTGATACAGAAACTCGGAGAATTTTTCATCCGCTAGCCCGCGCGGTTCCGTTTCCAGCTGGAGAATCTCGGCAAGGCGCTCCGCCTTGAGCCGCTCAACTTCACGCTCGGGGAAAACGGGATTGCTTATGACTTCGCCCAGTAGCTGTGTGGCTTCCTCCATCCGGTCCGAGAGCGTGGTGATCTTGACGAAAGAGCTGTCCCAGTCTGCTCCGGATTCGATTGATGTTCCTAGCAGCTCGAAACGCTCCGTTAGCTCCGCTCCATCGAGTCGTTCGGTGCCCTCGAGAATGGTTCCCGCGGTGAGTGCCGCGATTCCCTCCTTGCCCGGCGGATCGTTCGTAGATCCCGCATCAACAACAACGAGCACCGTAACCACAGGGAGTTTCGTCACCGTAGCCGTGACCAGGCGAATGCCGCTCGGCAACGTCTCATCGTGGAATTCGGGGAAATGGTAGCTTCGCGGTTGCCCGGACTTGGGGCGGAGTGCTGTAACCATCAGCCTGTTCCCGCCGCAGCGGCCAGCACGCTCTCCGATTCGACGCCCTCGCGCGGTACGTAAACCAGGCTCGCTCTGTTGTCTCTGCCAAAACGCTCCGAGATGAGCGCGTTGACCTTCCGTTTTGTTACCACGCGGTATCGGTCCACTTGCTCGTTGATCAGCTCTGGTTTCCCGAAATACGTTGCGAACATGGAAAGCCGGTCTGCCCTTTCGCCCGCCGACTGTAGCGACGCCACCAGATCGGTTTCAATCAGAGCAATCGCCCTGTTTACTTCCTCGTCCACGACTCCTTCGCGATGTATGAGATCGATTTCGCGCTCGACTTCTTCCTCGAGCCTGGCAGGCGAAGTCTCCGGGCGTGCAGTAACGTCGGCAACCAGGATGTCGGTGCCTTTGGCGAGATCGAAGGTGAAGGCGCCGGCATCTGCGGCGACCTGTCGCTCGCGGACGAGCGAGCGGTGGAGACGGCTGCCCTTTCTCATCCCAAGCACCGCCGAAGCCACGCTCGCTGCATAGTATTCGTCGCTTCCGAAAACTGGAGACCGGAACGCCATGAATAGCCGTGGCAGACTGACGTTGTCGTGGACTACCTCCCGTAATGGGCTTCCGAAGGCGGGCGGAAGAGTCATTAGAGGCAGTGGTGGCTTCCCTCTACCTCTTGGAATCGGTCCGAAGTATTCGCTGACTACTCTCCGCGCCTCTGCCGAATCGAAATCGCCGGCGATCGACAGGACGGCGTTATCGGGAGTGTAGTAGGTCGCGAAGAACTGCGCGACGTCAGCGAGAGATGCCGACGAGAGATCCTCCATCGACCCGATGAGCGAATGCTGAAAAGGATGGGAAGGGGGGAAGACCAGCTCCTGCATTTTTTCGAGCATCGTCCCGTACGGCTGGTTATCCACCGCCCAGCGGCGTTCGTTCTTTACGACATCCCGCTGATTGTCGAGCTTCTCCTGCGTCATCGCCGGAAGCAGGTCGCCCATTCGATCGGCTTCCAGCCAAAGGGCGAGCGCGAGCTCGTTGGACGGAACGGTTTCGAAATAGTTTGTCCGCTCGAGCCACGTTGACCCGTTGAGTGTTCCACCCGCACGTTGAATCAGCTCGAAGTGCTCGTTTGACTTAACGTGCGCCGAACCCTGGAAGAGCATGTGCTCAAAGAGGTGGGCGAACCCGGTTTTACCGGCTTTTTCGTTTGCCGAGCCGACGTGGTACCACAGATTCACCGCCGCGATGGGGGCGGTGTGATCTTCCGAGAGCGTTACGAGCAGCCCGTTGTCGAGGTGGAACGTTTCTATCGGAATTCGCATTGTCGTAAATTGCCCGCCATGCAAACCCACAGGAACCCCCTTGGCGGCCGAGCGTGACAGCCGCATTTGTCATTTTCGCGCTGGCTCTGGGCGCACTTTTCCTGCTCTGGCGTTCGCAGGAGAGAATCCTGTTTCAGCCTCCGAAGTTCCATGAGGCGCCCCCTGAGACCGGGCGGGTAAGCTACGACGCCCTCGACGGACAGCGGCTGGCCGGCTTCCTCGTCGGTGATCCGCGGCGCGCCTCGCGAACCCTTCTTTGCTTCCATGGAAATGCCGACCTCGCATTGTGGCAGCTCGATTGGGCACGTGCCGTTCAGCGTCACACGGGACACGCGGTTTTTCTCGCCGAGTATCGCGGGTACATGTCGCTCGGCGGGACTCCTACTTATGCGACCACAAAGCTCGACGCGCGCGCCGCCTACGATCACCTGCGCATCGCTTTTGGCATCGATCGCGCAAGCCTTGCTTATTACGGCCACTCCCTTGGCAGCGCGGTAGCCGCAGAGCTCGCTGAAATTCATCCGCCAACGGCGTTGCTGCTTCAGTCTCCTTTTTCGTCAGCGCGCGCCATGGCGAGACGCATTATCTCGCTTCCCGTGGCAGTCGTCTGGAGGGTCGTGTCGCGTATTCACTTCGACACGTGTCGAGTGGTTTCGGAATTGGAGGTGCCTGTCTCCGTGGCCCACGGTAAGCGCGACCGGATCGTGCCCTTCAAGATGGGTCTGGAGGTGTACGACGCAGCGAAGAGAAAGGGCGCTCTGCTGGTCGTCGAGAACGCCGCGCATAACGATGTCGCCGAGGTCGCGGGAGGAGAGTATTGGCGCTGGATTGCGGCCGCTCTCAACCCGCCAGCTGACACAGATCCGTAGCCAAACAAAGAGGGCATGATCTCAGGATCATGCCCTCTTTGTTTTAAATGGGTGAAGCCTACTGAATCGGCTGGCCCGAGAGGTCTCTGATGGAGATGGGGCCAACGTTCAGTGATTTCAGCCCTGATTCGATTGTCTTTCTGTCGCCGACGATCACAATTGCAAGCGAGCCGGGACTGATGTAATGCTGCGCGACTCTGGCCACGTCAGCCTGTGTGACCGCTTCGACGTTCTGCACATAATTGTTGTAGTAGTCGAGCGGCAGTCCGTACTGCGCCACTGGTACGAGAGCGGCTGCAATCTGTTGTGTTGTCTCAAAATTTCCGGGAAGCTGTAGCTGGAGATAACGTTTGGCACGTGACAGCTCGTCGACAGGAACCTGCTGCCGGATCCCGTTCAGCTCTTTCATGAACTCGATCAGCGCTGAATCGCTCTTGGCTGTGACTATTTCCGCTGATGCCAGGAATGGACCAGCGGCACGCCTCATGTCGAATCGAGAGCCGGCACCATAGGTGTATCCGCGAGTCTCTCGAAGATTCTGATTCAGCCTGCTCGTAAACGAGCCTCCCAGAATCGTGTTCATAACGGTCAGTGCGAAGTAATCCTTAGTTGAGCGCGGAACGCCCACCGACCCGATCCGGAACGACGATTGAGCCGCTCCCGGTTTATCTATGAGATAGATCGTCGTGGCAGTCGCCGCCGGCGGCTCACCATAAGTGAGCTGGGGGACATCTCCCCGCTGCCAGCCGCCGAACAGGGCGCTGATCTTCTGCTCGATCTGACCCGGGTTTACATCGCCTACGATGATCAGTGTCGCGTTGTTCGGCTTGAAGTTGGTCTGATAGAAGGATTGAAGATCTGCGGTCGTCAGAGACTTTACCGAAGCCTCAGTTCCCTCCAGAGGAGCGCCATATGGGTGGGCGTTTCCATAAATGATTGCCGGAAAGGCCGTACTCGCGATTACCGCTCCTTGATCGCGTTGCTGCAACAGTTCGGTCAGCCGGGTTTTCTGTATTCGCTCGAATTCGTTTGCCGGAAACGTTGGATGGAGAGCAATATCGGCAAATAGCGCGAGTGCGCTGTCGAGCTGCGCGGTCGGACTATGAAGCGACAGCGTGCTCGATTCCCAGCTACTGGAGGGAAAAAGTCTGATTCCAAGAAAGGCGGTTTGATCTGCAATCTCGAGACTTTTCCGGGTTGTCGTTCCCTCCCGCAACATTTGCGAGACCAGATTCGCGATTCCGGCCTTGTTCCCGGAAGCCGCGGTACTCCCGCTGCCAACCAGTAAAACGAAGTCGGCGAGCGGTAGCTCGTGTTGCTCGACAATCAACAGCTTCAATCCATTCGGCAGCTGTCTCGTGGTAATCGGCGGAAGAGAAACCTTCGGAGGGGGCCCGAGCTCGGGTGGCTTGCTCCGATCGAAGGTTACCTGCGCATCGGCGACGGATTGGGCAACGAGCAGAGTGAGGACGCCCAGCATGAGCGGAGTTCCCGACGGCTTCATCGAGCACCTCCGCTGGCGGTTAACATCATTTCCTTTTTTCCCTCTGGCACGACGGTAAGCACGATTTTCGGACGGCCCAGATATGTCTTCGCCACCCGCTGTACATCAGCCGCTGTCACCCGCTCGTAGCGAGCTGCGTCCTGCTGCACGAAATCGGGGTTCCCGACGAAGTAGTTATAAGTGTTGAGTACTTCGGCTTTGCCCAACACGCTGGCGAGCCGGTTGAGAAAGCTGGCCTTGTACAGGTTCTGAGCACGCTGCAGTTCTCGCGATGTCACACCGTTGCGGATGACGTTGTCGATCTCTGCCTGTGCGATGCGGTCGACATCCGAAACCTTTTGACCCGGTTTTGGTGTTATGTCGATTTCAAATCTTCCATCGAGCCGTGACCCATTCTGGCCGGCGCTGACTTCCTGCGCGATCTGAAGTTCGTAGACGAGCTTCTTGTATAGGCGCGAGTTTTTGTCGCCAGCGAGCACCTGCGCCAGAATATCCAGAGCCGCGTCGTCCTTGGAAAAACCCTTGACCGAATGCCACGTGTAGTAGACTTGCGGGATCTGAACCTTATCCTCGAGCACCAGGAACGTATCACGCGGGATCACAACTGCCGGGACCGTCGTCCTCCGTTTCACCTCCGGTCCGCGTGGAATGCTCCCAAAATACTGCGCGACCATTTTCTTCACGGCTGAAGGATCAAAATCGCCTGCGATCGTCAGCGTCGCGTTGTTCGGGGCGTAGTAGGTTCTGAAGAAGCTCTGAACGTCTCCGAGAGATGCAGCGCTGAGATCGGCCATCGATCCGATCACGGGCCACGAGTACGGATGATTCTTGGGGTACAGCGCGGCGAGGATCGTTTCATCTGCTTTACCATACGGCTGGTTGTCTACACGCTGCCGCCGTTCATTCTTCACGACGTCGCGCTGAAGATCGACCTTGGGGAGATCCATTGTCGGCAGGAGGAATCCCATCCGGTCCGCATCCAGCCAGAGCGCCAGTGCCAGGGCGTTCGACGGCAGCGTCTCGTAATAGTTGGTCCTGTCTTCAGTCGTCGAGCCGTTGTTGTTGGCGCCAGCTGCTTCAAGCAGCTGATCGAAGGCGCCCACCGGAACGTTCTGCGAACCCATGAACATGATGTGCTCGAAGAGGTGCGCAAACCCGGTTCGCCCCACCTGCTCGTCGCCCGACCCGACATGATACCACGTATCCACGGCGACGATCGGAGTCGAATGATCCTCGTGCAGGATCACCTCGAGACCGTTGGGCAGCTTGTACTTCTCGAACTGGATCCGCGGCGTCGACTGCGCACCCAGGGACGCTGCCAGCAGAGCGCCTCCCATTAGATAGCAAATCGTTACCAAGGAATGCTTCGTTTTCACAACTTCCTCTCGAAAAAGAAGGCCATTGGGGCTTTGAGCGACTCGCTGAAAATATACTTCCAGCGCTCTTCCCGGTTCGGCGAAATCGGACTGGTCTGGGTCGGCGATGTGTACGGTGTAAACCCGAAACGCCGGGCAAGGATCCGCAACCGGAGCATGTGAAAGGGGTCGCTCACCAGAAGCGCGGTCTGAAGGCCTCGCACCTCCAGCATGGCGGCAACCGCCCGCATCGACTCGCTTGTAGTACGGCCCTCGTTCTCCACCAGAATGGCGCTGTCGGGAACGCCGTGTTTCCTGGCGTAGGTTCTCCCGACAGCCGCTTCGCTGGTCGTGTCGCCCGACCCGGTTCCACCCGTGAGTATCAGGAGTGCCGCCAGGCGGCGGTTCCAGAGATCGAGTGCGTGATTGAGCCGAGCTCTGAGAACGGGTGACGGTTTACCAGAGTACTGCGCCGCACCAAGGACTACGATTGCATGGGCAGGCCTCGCCTCATCGCGCGAGCTCCAGACGAGAACGGCGGTCGCGGATATGACCCAGACGGTGAACACGGCGACAACGGCGACGGTGAGCAGTCGCCGAATGATTTTTACAGCGTATTTGGCCTTCGCGACACGCGTCATCCCGTGGAAGCTACGCTAGAACGAGCGCCTCGTGTTAGGCTCGGGGCAGTCCACCGAATAGCCCTTGGAAACAAGAGCCGTCCTGAATTCGTCCTGGACCTGCGCTTCGCCGTGCACCAGCCATATCGGTCCGAGCCTCGGAGACTTGTCTTTGACGTGGCCGAGCCACGTCTTCATTTCAGTCCGGTCGGCGTGAGCGCTGTAGCCATCGATCACCTCGACACGCGCCTTCAGCGGTATGTCCTCGCCAAATATCTGAAGCACGGGCTGTCTCTCGACGACTCTTCGCCCGAGCGTATGCTCCGCCTGAAACCCGACTACGAGAATCGTGTTTCGTGGATCGCTTGCTCCCTGCGCCAGATGATGCACGATGCGGCCGTTCTCCATCATCCCCGACGCGGCAATGATCACCATTGGCCCGTGCGCGCGGGAAAGCGCCTTCGACTCTTCGACATCTCGCGTATAGTGCAGCAGCTCGAAGCGGAAGAGATCTTTCGACTTCTGCACAAACTCTTCGGAATGGTCGAAGCTTTCCGGGTGCATCTCGAAAACCGTAGTGGTATCGATTGCGAGCGGGCTATCGACGTAAATCGGGATCGCGGGAATTGCTCCTTCGCGGGCAAGGCCATGGAGCGCGTAAATCATCTCCTGCGTTCTTCCAACCGCGAACGCCGGAATGAGAACGCGTCCTCCCCGTGCCGCCGTTTCGCGGATGACCTCAGCGAGCTTCGCTCGAGCGCCTTCGACGGACTCATGATCACGGTTTCCGTAGGTGGACTCCATGATCAGGGCATCAACTCCTTCCGGAGGTGTCGGATCCCGAACGATCGCCAGCCCGGTCCGGCCAATGTCGCCGGAAAAGGCCAGTCGTTTTGTTTTTCCTCCTTCGGTGCAATCGAGGAGGACGGAGGCAGAGCCGAGGATGTGGCCGGCGTCTATGTAGGTGGCACGCACGCCGGGAACTACATCGAACGGCTTGTTGTACGGCACGCCCACCATGAGATCCATTGTGCGCACCGCGTGGCGCATCCCGTACAGCGGCTCGATGAACTCCTTATGGTGCTTCGCCAGAAATTCCGCGTCTCTCTCCTGAATGTGTGCCGAGTCGGCGAGCATCACAGCGCAAAGGTCTCGCGTTGCTGCTGTTGCCCAGATTGTTCCCGAATAGCCCTCAGCTACCAGGTAAGGGAGTCGCCCCGAATGGTCGATGTGGGCGTGGGAGAGAACGACGGCGTCCAGATCCTTGATCGGCAGTGGCAGCTTTCGATTCTTGTCGGCGGACTCTTGCCGTCTGCCCTGAAACATCCCGCAATCCAGCGCGACCGTATGGCCGTTTACATGAAGGAGATGGCAGGAGCCCGTGACTTCTCGCGCCGCACCGACAAACGTTATCTCCAACTGCTAACCTTCCGCTACGGCATCGCGCTGAAACAGAATCGTTAGGCGCTGCCCGTCCTGCGACATGAGCGCCGGCTCCCAACCTCCCCTGCTTCTCTCGTTCAGAAGATCGGTGAGGGTATCTTCGTCTTCACGTGTGTGGCGCGTCAGCTTGACTACCACAGCCTGGTATTCTTTCATCAGGGATTAGAGATTATGAGCCGGTGAACGTCCACAATGCTGATGCCGGAATTCTGGGACCAGAATGATTGAGCGCGTAAAGGAATTCCCCTCGCTGACTATTATCCGGCATCCTCTTGTTCAGCACAAGCTGACGATTCTCCGCGACCGACAGACCGATACGAAACGCTTCAAGGAGCTTGTCGACGAGATCGCGATGCTCATGGCCTATGAGGCGACCAGTGAGCTGAGTCTCGAGCCGCGGGAGGTCGATACTCCGCTGGAGAAGGCATCAGGCTGGCATATCAGCGGCAAAAAGCTGACGATCGTTCCGATTCTGCGCGCCGGGCTGGGAATGGTGGAAGGAATTCTTCGCCTCGTACCATCGGCACGGGTTGGCCACATTGGACTGTACAGAGACCACAATACCCTCAAGCCGGTCGACTACTACTTCAAGGTGCCCGGAGATCCGGCTGAGCGCGATTTTTTCGTGCTCGATCCAATGCTCGCCACTGGAGGAAGTGCTGCTGCCGCGGTTGCCTCGCTAAAAAGGGCTGGGGCAAATCGAATTCGCTTCCTCTGTCTCGTGGCCGCCCCCGAGGGCGTCCGCCATCTGAGCGAAGCGCATCCCGATGTTCAGATTTACTGCGCGGCCCTGGACAGGGAGCTCAACGTACAGGGTTATATCCTGCCCGGTCTCGGTGATGCCGGAGACAGATTGTTCGGAACCAGATGAGCCCTAGCCGAACCACTCTCTAGGATTCATCCGCTGCTGGTCAGCTGCGTCGATGACCCATTGTTGGTTTTGTGGGTCGGTGACTTCGTCGGCTACCCTCGTAAACCACGCGGTGGCCTTCTCGGTGTCGCCAATGCGTCTCCACAGCTCGCCAACCAGATAGGTGAGGATCGGCCTCTCGTCTCTCGGCACGCCGTCATATGTCTTCAGCGCATCCTCGAACGTCCAGGCGGCATGACGGCGGAAATAACGCTCCGCTTCGACATCTCCTTCGTCCACACAGCACCAGGCAGCACGAAGAAGAAGGTCCGCGACATGACGGGGGTCCAACCCTTGCCACTGAGCGACTTTGGCGGCGGCTTCGTACTTTTCCGAACCGCAGACAAGCGACGACTTAACGGGAGCGAGCTCTGTTAGAACGTGTTGTTTCAGCACAGGGCTCATGTCTGTCGCGGCGGTGAAGTCTGACTCTCCACCGGAATAGCCGCACTCGCTACACATATGGATGAGATAGGCGAGCGGTTGAGTTCCGGCAGCTCGCTCGTGGAAATCAGTGCGTTTCCCACCAAACGCGTTAGTCGAAACTACGCTCTGGGACTTGAAATCATTGCCACACACGGGACAACAAAGCTCGATCTGACGCAGCGTCGTCATACCTACCTCCCCAATCGCACTCGAACGTCTGGGGAAAAAGACAGGGAATATCTGTGCCACGATTTTGAAATTCTTTCGAAGCAGATCGGCCTTGTTGAGAGTTTGCGTGGATTGTATCTTCTCGCATCGCAAAAACCGCGACTGGCTCCCCACCCCGCGACCTGGTCGTTGATGCTCATCAACCTACTGCCTGACTTCTTTGCAGTTCACAACAGTACAGACCGTGTCGCCGCCTATCTCCGCTACTTCGAAACCCACCGCCGTTTTCTAGAGGCCTACTGGCATAACTACGTCCTGGATCCCGCAGGGCCTCATTTTCTGGAAGTCGTTCGCTCTGCCGCACTTGCGAGCCGCGTAGACCTCCGCACTATGCTGGAGAGAATCGATGTCGTCTCTCTTGCCAGAAATGCGGAAGAGCAGTGCCGGACTCTTTTCGACATCGACTCCGATCTGGATGTGGTGCTCATGGTAGGCGTTGGTGCCGCCAATGCCGGCGAGCTGGTGGTGGATGGAAAAGGAATCGCCTTCGTGTGCCTCGAGCACTTCACCAGTGTTACCAACCCCGAAACACAGGGGCTGGGCCTCGACCCCGAGCTGATTCCACTCTGGCTCGCCCATGAGATCGCGCACACCGTCCGCTATACCTCGCCCACCAGCCGAAGCGAGCTGAAACAATTGATCGACGATGCGGGCGGATACTACTCATATTGGGAAACAGGCCGGCGTGCTCCCCTGCGCGAGCTGATGATCAATGAAGGCCTCGCCACACTCGCTTCGAGAGCGATCAGCCCAGGTCATGCAGCGTGGGAGTATTACGGTTACACGCGGCGCGAGTACGCCAGCGTACGCGAGCTCGAGCCGATGATCGCCAAAGCATTGGGCAATGACCTCGATCGGGCTGGCCTCGGACTGAGACTTCGCTATCTCTCCGGCGGAATGAGCGATGACGCCCGCACCGTCGACCGCCGAGTTTTTCCAGAGCGTAGCGGCTACTTTCTCGGCGCTAAGATGGTCGAGGCCGCCGTCAACGCCCGCGGACTCTCATGGGCCGCTCGCGCCAGCACAGCTGAGATCACCTCGATTGGAGCAAGCTCCTCAGCCGCTTCAGCCTAGAGCTACTTCCCCACACAGAAGGAACTGAAGACGCGATCGAGTATATCCTCGACGTCGACCGTTCCTATCAGCTCTTCCAGCGTACAGACTGCGGTCCGGAGATGGACGGCGGCGACGGTGGCTGGAAGTTTTTGTTCCCGCCAGTTCCGAGTGAACTGCTCGACTTCCGAGCGCGCAGACGCCAGCGCCTTTCGGTGACGGGCCCTGGTGAGTAGCGGCAGGTCTGGAAGTATCTCTCCGTGCTCCGCGTCGAGAGCCTTGTCGATGGCGGCAAGCAGCTCATGAAGGCCTGTTCCGGTTTCGGCACTCACGGGAATTTGCCCGGACGAAGAATCGTCTCGTTCTGATACTAAATCCGATTTCGTCCGAACAGCCAGTATCGGAGCCGACGCGCGCTGGCTTACGAGCCTGACCGTCGCATCGAGACTTCCTGAATCTTCCGCGCATGCGAGCACCACATGGGCGCTGGACAGGTAGCGCTCGCTGACTTCGATCCCCAGGCGTTCAATTCGGTCCTCGGTTTCCCTGAGTCCCGCCGTATCGACGAGACGCAGCGGCCATTTGCCACTGTCTATCACCGCCTCGAGTGCATCTCGAGTCGTCCCAGGAATCTCCGTCACGATCGCTCTCGATCTCCCCAAAAGCGCGTTGAAGAGGGATGATTTGCCGGCATTAGGCGGCCCGGCGATGACGACGATCGCTCCTTCGCGAATGACTTCGCCCGCCGGTGCTGTGGCAAGAAGCGCATCGAGCGACTCTTGGATCTCTGCGGCAGTCCTCTCGATCCGCTCGCGAGGCACAGGGCCGTCATCCTCCTCGGGAAAATCAACGTCGTAAGCGATAAGGGCCTCGAGCCCGATGAGCTCACTTCTCAGATCGAGCAGGCGACGTGACAGTCCTCCGTCGAGTTGGCTGAGCGCGGTACGTTGCATCGCGCTCGAGCTGGCATCTATCAGATCCCCAATCGCCTCCGCCTGAAGGATGTCGAGCTTTCCATTAAGCACTGCCCGTCGGGTGAACTCCCCTGGCAGTGCCTGTCTCGCACCTGAGGATATCAGCGCCGCTACAATCGTGGCCGGAACGAGCTGCCCGCCATGCGTCGAGATCTCAACCGTGTCTTCGCCCGTGAACGAGTTGGGGCCCGGGAACAGCGTGATCAGCGCCTCGTCGAGCTTCTGCTCGCCATCGAATATTTCGCCCAGGAGTGTTACACGAGGTGCCGGCGGCAAAGCTCGAATGTGTTTTTCGGCAATCGCGAATGCATCCGACCCACTGAGTCTTACGAGCGCGATCGCCCCGCGGCCAGCCGGGGTCGCGATTGCCACAATCGTATCCCCCGAGTGGACGGCACTCGTACCCCGAACCATCACACGCCTGCCGTCGGCAGAATGAATGTCGTGCCAGGTTCCAGAATCTTCACGGCCGGGTGAAGGGGATGGTCTTGCAGAGTCTCACGGAGTCGGTCGATTGCATCGAATGCAGTCGACGTCACGTGATTGAACGTCCCCCAGTGATACGGGATGAAATACTTTGCGTTCAGTCGCTCAAAGAGCGTGAGCGCATCGCCGCCTGTCAGATGGCCTTTGCGAAAGCCCGGTTTCCACCACGGCGCGTATCCGATGGGCAGGAGAGCAAGATCAAGATTTCGCCCGCCAGCGGTCAGATGATTCTCGACGAGATGGGTTGTATCGGAGGTAAGGGCGGTGTCGCCGGCAAAGAAGCAGGATACTTTATTAGTATCGATCAGATACATATTACTTGCGCTTCTCCAGCGGTCCACGCCGTAGCGATTCCCTTTATGGGTCGCCGAAGCCGCCTGGATCTTCACACCGTCGAGGTCCGTCCCCGTACCCGGAGCGATTGGAACCGCGTGGCGATAACCCTGCTTCCCTAGCCACTTGGCGATCGAGGGTGGAGCGAAAAGCGGGATGTCTGCCGGGAGGGCATCAAGCGAATCGAACGACAAATGATCGGCGTGTGCGTGCGTCAACAGAATCGCGTCGAGCTTGGGAAGCGCCTCCAGGGCAATTCCTGGCGAGCTTACCCGCGGCAGAAACCCCCCAAGCGCTGCGTCGAAATTGGGATCGGTGAGGATTCGTATCCGACCGATCTCAATTAGTAGCGTTGCGTGACCAATATACGTGACACGCAGCATTCACCCTCCTATCCCTTCGGACGCGCCTTTGCTCGTTCTCGCGCCAGCAGCCACTGCTGCGGAAGTGCCGCGATGTTCTGCGCCGTGTAATAGAGGTTGAGACCGGAAGCCATGTTGAGCAGTACCACTGTCATCATTACCGGAAACATGTAGCCCATCATCTTCGCCTGCGGATTGGGAGGGGCATTCCGCATTCCAATCCAGGACAGCACGTACATCGACGCGCCCATCAGAAGGGGCAGGATGTAGACGGGATCCTTGATCGAGATGTCGTGCAGCCACATGAACGGCACTCCGCGGAACTCGATCGTATTCTGGAAAACGAAAAACAGCGCGAAGAGAATCGGCATCGGAAGAAGCGCGGGGAGACAGCCGGTCAACCCCGCAAAAGGGCTTACTCCAGCGTCGCTGTAGACTTTCATGATCGCTTCACGCTGCTGCACCGGATCCTTGTACTTCTTCTGCGCCGCGGCAAGCTTGGGCTGCAGCTCCTGCATCTTCAGGCTCGACCGCATGGTGCTCTGATTGAGCGGCCACAGCGCAAGCCTCACCAGAATGCCAAGTATGACGAGCACCCACCCGTAGCTCAGGCTCAACCGGTTGTGCATCCAGAGGAGCGCCTGAATCACCTTCGATGCGATCGGATGTACGACCGGCTGCAAAAAACGCCAGCCGTATGGGTTCACATGGTCGAAATCCCGGCCCATCCGCATGAGACGCTGCGATTCCTGCGGTCCTCCATAGATATCGAAGGAAAATGAACCGTTCCGAATTTCCTGCACGACGCTCGCTGATGCGGTCGTGGCCACTTTTGAAGTCCGTGGTCCGCCGGTCAGTGATGCCTCGCTGAACTGCGTGCCGTTGACCGGAGCCAGGATTCCAAACACAAAGTATTTGTTCTTTATGGCTGCCCAGCTGAGCGGTCCCGGTTTGAGCGCCTTTTCTCCGGGGTCAAGGCTGCCGAAAAGAACGCTGCCTGCGTGATCGCGTTGCGGCTTGAAGCTGTAGGCCAAAGTGTGATGGTCCCCGACCGTGTCCGCCTCGGTTGGCCGCAATGTGCTCGGTAGCTGTGTAACGAGGTACGCCGGTGTCTGTGCACCTGTCACTTTCCCGTTGACGTGTACCGAGTAGCTCGACGCCGTATCCTGCGGAATCCTGTACGAGATCGAAACCGTGTAGTTTTTTACGGCGGCGTTGTAGACCAAAGTCTCATCACCGTTCGGGTCTTTTGCACGTGAGACGGCGAACGGGATCTGGGACAGGTTTACAGTGTCGTTCGCCGTCACGAGCCTGTAGCTGAGGAGACTGGAGCCGGGCACACCCAGGTCGACAAGACTTCCAGAGAGTGAGTGGCTCTTGTAATCCCGGGCTACGATCGCCACCGGAACTGCGCCAAGGCTGCTGAATTCGTATATCGCTTTCGGCGTGCTCACTATCGTCGTCTCGGCGGCTACCTGGCCAGGTACTTTGGCTGCTGCCGTTAAGCGATCTTGCGACACCGCATTAGCCGGAGCCTGCGCCGCGGGCGTTTGCGCAACTGTTCCTGTCGCCGAGGGCACCGTATTTGTCGAGCCCGAAATTGAATCTGCGATCGCTGCCCCGGACTTAGCCGGTACTGATTTGGCAGACGGGAACAAAAGCTGCGAGACCGCGATCACGATCAGCGACAGAAAGAGAGCCAGGAAGAAACGCTTATCCATTCATGGAACCGGGTCGTAGCCGCCAGGCCGAAAGGGGTGGCATCGGAGAATTCGGCTGATGGTCAGCCGAATTCCTTTTATTGATCCGTACCGCTCGAATGCTTCGAGAGCGTACGCCGAGCATGTTGGATAGTAACGGCAGCTTCCTGAAAACAGCGGTGATAGTGCCACCTGGTAGCCGCGAATCAGAAAAATAAATACCGAGCGCATTGTCTAGCGGGAAATCCGTGACGCCCACTGCCCAATCGCAGTTACGTCGGCGGCAAGCTGCTCAAAGCTGGATTCGTACGCTTCGGGCTTGGCACGAATCAGAACGTCAATGTCTCCGAGATCGGGTAGCAGCCTGATTCGTATGAGCTCACGAAGACGTCGCTTGACGAGATTGCGCTCGATGATTTTCCGCCTGTGCTTTGGAACGACTACGCCAACCCGTGGACGAAGCAAAAGGGAAGCAGATGCCCGAGCCTCGAGACGCTCGGTTTGCATTCGCTTCCCTGTACGCCTTACCGCTTCCAGGTCGGCTTCACTCGTCAGCCGGGAGCTGCGAGGAAAGCCGAATGATTTAGGCGCCGGCGTATTTGGTCGGCAACTGAACGGTAAGCCGTTTACGTCCCTTTTTGCGGCGGCGGCTAAGAACTTCACGTCCCCATTTAGTAGCCATTCGCAACCTAAAGCCATGGGTGCGGATGCGGCGTTTGTTACGGGGACGGTAGGTGGGCTTGCCCATTACATTGCTCCAGAAACCAGAAAGAACGACTGCAGTAGAGAGTCGCTAAAACTATTCCAGCATTGAAGATAGTTCAAGCCAGCTGAAGCATTTCGCCGTTTCGTTGGTTTGACTTTTCCACATTAATCGGATACGCTAGCTCGTCATGTCGCTGAGCCCCGCTGAAACCTGGAAACGCCTGCTAGATCGGGCCAAGATAGAGCTACCCGATCAAACCTTCCAAGCTTGGCTCGAGCCAACAGAAGCTCTTTCGATCGATAGCGGAACTATCTTCGTAGGAGCTCCGGACCAATTCACAGCTGATTGGAATGAGTCAAAGCACTCAGAGCTACTGTCGAGTTACGCACCGATAGTCCTCGGACATCCACTCAAGGTCGCGTTCAAGGTACATGAGGAGCGGAAAAAACGGTCGCAGATGGACTTTTTCGTCAGTCCGCCGCCGATCCCAATCAAATCCTTGCCTCAGCAGAATGGAACCAGCTCACCGCCACTGAGTGGACGTTACACCTTCGACCTTTTCGTAATCGGCAAATCGAACGAACTCGCTGCTGCGGCAGCTCATGCCGTAAGTCAGGCCCCTGGAAAGGTTTACAACCCGCTCTTCATTTACGGTGATACGGGGCTCGGCAAAACCCACCTGATGCAGGCAGTAGCACATGAAACTTTGCTCCGGAGCCCAGAGACCAGAATCACCTATGTCGGCACAGAGCAGTTCATGAACGAGCTCATCAGCTCCATTCTCGATCGTACTGGACCAGAGTTCCGCCGCCGTTACCGGGAGACCGATCTCCTCCTGATCGATGATGTGCACTTTTTGAAAGGGAGGAAGGAAACGACCCAGGAGGAGTTCTTCCACACTTTCAACGCGCTTTACGAGGCAGGGAGACAAATCGTTCTGACGAGTGACCGGCCTCCGTCAGAAATCGCGGGCCTCGAGGCACGGCTCATCAGCAGATTCCAGTGGGGCATGGTGGCCGATATTGGACTGCCTGATTTCGAGCACCGTGTTGCAATTCTCAAGCAGAAGGCGCAGTTGGATCGTCTGGAGCTCACGATTCCTGATGACGTCATTCATTTCATCGCTGAACATGTCCGATCGAACGTCAGAGAACTCGAAGGATCCATCATCAAGCTCCTTGCTTACGCTTCCCTCAAGCACAAGGACATAACTGTTGATGTAGCCCGGGAAGCTCTTCGGGACAAACTGCGCGCAATCGAAGGACTTGAACCGGAGGCCAATGGTTCGCTTACGATCTTCACAATTCAGCAGGTTGTGGCGAAAGAATGGGGAGTAACCGTCGATGGTCTACGGTCGAAGACGAGAACCAAGACGCTCACCACCCCGCGACAGATTGCCATGTACCTGGCTCGTGAGCTCCTCGCTACTCAATTGGTCGAGATCGGCAATGCTTTCGGAGGACGTGATCATTCGACCGTAATTCATAGTCTCGAAAAAGTTCAGCAAACAATCGCACAGGATTCTGATTTGAAATCACGTATCAACCGCGTACGCAATACTCTCGAAACTTTCAACTTTCGGCCGGTGCTTCGTGTGGAAACACCGAAGGCTTCCTGAACCTTCCGGTCAAACTCCGCGGTTATCCTATTTACCAACATCCGATCACACATCACCCAGTATGGCGCAAGGTCTACTGATTTCATAAGTTAGACGCACTCGACAGAAGTCAACAAAGCCTGCTACGGCTACTAGTTTAATTCTCTTATAAAAGAGAGCTACCTAGCACCACCCGAATTCCACAGGGGAAGGGATGCGCTTCACGATCTCCCGGGAAAAGTTGCAGGAGGGACTGGCTGCCGTTGCAGCCAGTATCCCAGCAAAGACAACACTTCCCGTGCTTGCGAATATCCTTCTCGAGACAACCGATAAGGGCATAAAACTTTCCGGAACGGATCTCGATATTGCCGTCAGCACTGAGGTGATGGCTGATGTCGATGCAGCCGGGGCGGTAACAGTGCCGGCGAAGAAGTTGAGTGAAATTGCCCGGGAGCTTCCGCCTGCTCCAGTGAAAATCGCTGCAGTTGGAGAGCAACGGGTAACTCTGGAATGCGGGCGGTCTCGCTTTAAACTGCTTGGGCTTCCACGGGACGAATTTCCAACATTTCCATCCGTTCGGTTCAATGAGAGCTGGAGAATTCGATCAGGTGATCTCCAGCAGTTGATCTCTCACACTTCCTTCGCGGTATCCGCGGAGGAGAGCAGGCCGATACTCAACGGGGTTCTTTGGGAACTGAGACCCGATAGAATGCGAATGGTCGCGACCAATGGTCATCGGCTGGCGAAGATGGATATTCCTATCAGCTCCGCGACTGCACCGGCGAGTGACTTGATTGTCCCGCCCAAAGCTCTCGAGCAGGTGAGGAGACTTTTTCCGGCGGAAGAAGAGCTGGAAATTGCGCGGGGCGACAATCATATCGGTTTCAGATCGCCGTTCACTGCAGTCTTTACCCGGCTTATCGAGGGGCCGTATCCGAATTATGAGCAGGTAATTCCAAAGGATAATGACAGAGTCGCAATTGCAGATAAGGTTGCCCTCTCCAGTGCGCTGAAGAGGATGTCCGTGATTGCTTCGGATCAAACCCATCGCATCCGGCTGTCGTTCAACTCCGGAATGCTGAAATTCAGTGTGCAGACTCCAGATCTCGGGGAGGCCCAGGACGAGCTCCCAATTCGCTACACCGGGGATCAGCTGGATATCGGCTTTAATGCAAGCTACCTGCTCGAGATCCTGCGTTACATCCCGACCGACGAAGTGCGGCTGACATTCAAGGCACCCGAGCGTGCCGCAACGTTAGAGCCAGAGGGTTGGAAAGACCCGGCGTCGTATATGTGCCTGGTTATGCCTCTGAGGCTCGTCGACTAGCGGACGAGACTAAAATCCTGCTTCGAGCTCTGCTTGAAGTGATTTGATTGTCCCGACGCAGTAATCGTGAGATTCAAATCCTGCCCGACGATGAGACGCACGATGTACCCATCTCGTGGGTTCAGGTAATAGAGGGCGTTTCCTGTTCCGTTGGCGTTGAGAATTATCCGATGCTGTTTCTGGGCTCCTTCTCCGTGGGCGCTTATCACGTCGGTTCGCTGAATTAGCAGAACAGTTGAACCCTGATATTCGGTCTCGCCCGACACTGTGTATGACCGGATCGTATGGGACGTTGTCGAGATCGTTCCCTGACAGCCCCTGGAGTCTACCGAATCTTTCCAGCTGGTGCCCACTAAAAGGTGGGCGGGGAATCGCGCGATCAGGTTGTGGACATCCGTGGCAATCGCTGAGCGAACAGGATTGCATTGATTCGAGAGAGTGTCGGCTGAGAAAGTCAAACTGTCACCAGCTAGCGATCCCGTCAGCTCCGCCGGAAGCTGAACTTCCTGGACTGGACCAATCAGACCCTGAGTGGTCGTCCAAAAGGTATCGACAACCGCGGTAAAATGAATCGTATCTCCAACAACCTGGAGAGTGAGTGACTCGTGTGTTGCGTTGGTAGAGATCTCTCTCTGTGAGTTAACCGCGGACTGATTTTCTATGGCGGCGTTTCTCACGATTCGGTAGGAAGCTGCGCCTGTCGAGTAGTTAAAATTCCACGGACCTTTTGTCGAGAGCGTAGGCACGGGCACTGGAGGCGCCGGCATCGGTATTGGAGCGCCTGGAGCGCGTCCACTACCGCAGGCAGTCGAAACAAGCAAAAGGAAAATCGGGCAGCTAGCGAGTCGGCGCATCGTCTCCACTCATCGTGTTGAGCCTGTGACAAGGAAACAAAACAACCTCCGACGATCCTTCATCGGAGGTTGTCATGTTGGCGGCAAATGGTCTGTAAGCCGGGTTCTGTCGGCCTGCTCTCGCAGTCCGGACGATCATTTCTCTCCGAGCATAGTCACCCATGCTCTCTAGCAGCCTACCCGCGGTGTCTTGATCGAGGTGGACGCCTCTCGCCGCATATTTGGCCTTGCTCCAGCCGGGGTTTGCCATGCCGCTCATGTTACCATGAGTGCGGTGGGCTCTTACCCCACCGTTTCACCCTTGCCACCTCGAGAGGTGGCGGTCTCTTCTCTGTGGCACTGTCCGTCACGAACAGCTCTCGCCATTCGCGCCCAGGGGTTACCTGGCAGCCTGTCCACTGGAGCCCGGACTTTCCTCGAACTGGTACGAATACCAATGCGCGATCGTCCGACCATTTGCCTGACTCCAATATAATAAGACTCTTGAGCGAACGAGTCAGGCATCCGTCGATCTGGTCTTTGGGATCCAGCCGGGAAAGGCTGCTGCCGGCCGGAATGTGCAAAGTACTTCGGTGTACGGCAGAACGAGCTCCCTTCTGAAATATTGAAGCATTCCCTGACCGTCGTACGTGCTTCTGAATCGCACTGGAGACATTTTCATCATAGTTCGGACGTGCCGCCCGAAACTCTGCGGCGAAGAATAGTCCAGGTGATTCGCAACCCGTGCAACTGACAAACCTGGATTCTCGAAGAGCCGTGCCGCTCGGATCAGTCTGGCGAGCGACAGATAGCGTTTTGGCGGTGGCAGTTTCGCCCGGAAAAAGCGGCTCATGAGAGTACTCGGCAGGATATTGAGTTGTCGCGCGAGTTGCCGAACCGTCGAGACCTTTGGCGACGGATCGAATAAGAGCTCGAAGAAACGCCAGCAGTCCTTCGACACCTCGGGTAGGTCGAGACTGATTTGCGTCAATGCTGATCTTTGCAGATCGCCCGAGCCCTGCGACGCGAGCAGATTTCTCAATGTCTGCCATCCAGCCGGCATTCTCGCATCCACGAGCGTCCGGATCCCCAGCTGTCCGAGGACCAGCGTCGTGTGCGGAGTGGAGTTCTGCGTCTCCGTCAGCAGCGCGACAGCAGGTATACGCGGGAATTCACGTACCATTGCCGCCACCCTGCTCGAATTCTGAGGACCGTATCGTGTGACCGAGATCAGAACCAGATTGGCTTTCTGCTCCCGCAGGTCCGAAAGAACTTCATCGAGCGATTCACGGTGAAGCGCATCACACAACCCATGTGCGGCGGCATCGACTCTGGAACGTTCGAGCGGTGTGAGAATCGTCGAGACGGGAGTACGGACCGGAAGGCGCTTGGCATCGGATGGCATGGTATCCTCGCAGAGATGAATTCGCGAGGAAATATTCTGGCATTTCTAAAAATCTCGTCAGCGGCGACAGCGGGTGGAATCCGAATTTATTCCGTTGCGTCATTCCGGGATCAGCGTGTGATTGAGAAATAGGCGGCTTTGTCAGAGAATACGTCGCGGAACAGAAGCGATTCCTGCGAATCGTCAGACTGAATGAAAAGCAAATGAACGCTACCGTTCGAGAACGCGGATAATCTCGCTTGCGGCCACAAGGGTGATAACGGGAACGCCGGCTGCCTCTATTGCCTGTCGTCCACCTTCTTCCCGGTCAACTAAAGCGAGCACTCCTGCTACGGTTCCGTTCTCGCGACGAACAGCCTCGATCGCTCGTAATGCCGAACCGCCAGTGGTGATCACATCTTCAATCACAGCGACGCGATCGCCTTTTTTGAACGGTCCTTCGATCGTCTTTCCTGTTCCGTGGCCCTTGGCCTCCTTCCGAACCGTGAATGCTCGTAGCGGATGGTCTGAATTTGCGCTCGCAAAACTAATCGCGTAGGAGATAGGATCCGCGCCGAGCGTAAGGCCACCAATTGCGTCGACCATCCAGCCGGACTGGCGCAATTTGGAGAGAGCCAGCGGTCCAATTACGAAAAGTCCCTCCGGGCTCATCGTCGTGAGCCTTGCGTCGATGTAGTACTTCGACTGCTTGCCTGAAGCGAGCGTGAAATTGCCGCGCTTCGTGGAGCGCTCTGCCAACATCGTGGTGAGCACGCTGAGATCGGTCATGGTGCGGGAGGTTGTGGATTCTTAAGATAGAGCGAATGAGTGCACTTTCGCAGATCGGATTCGATCATTGGACAGGTCTGGTCGGTTGGATCATCTCTCTCGCAACGGTGCTTGGTCTCGTTCTCATCCTTCGTCATGAGCGCCGCCAGGCTCGAAGTTTAGTCGAGCGGTCGAAGGAGCTGGAACGACTTTCATCCGAGCTTCTGCGGGTGAACCGCATGAAGAGTGAATTCCTGGCGAATGTGTCTCACGAGCTTCGAACTCCGCTCAATGCAATTGTCGGCTTCGTGGATCTGCTGCGCGAGGGCGTGTACGGAGAGCTCGCTCCACGGCAGGTAAAGCCGGTCGAGCGAATCGAAGCATCGGCAAATCACCTTCGACACCTCGTAGACCAGGTTCTCGATCTGGCGAAGATGGCAGCGGGTCGCCTGGAGATTCATACCGAAACCATCGACATTCGCCCATTCGTACTCGATGTCGCGAGTGAGATCGAATCGCTCCTCAGTGAGAAGGATCTGAACCTCTCGCTCGTGATGGGGGCAGCGCTGCCGCGTATCAGAACAGACCCGACTCACTTGCGGCAGATCCTGATGAATCTGCTGGGGAATGCAGTGAAGTACACGAACGAGGGCGGAATCATCATCCGCACCCGCCTCGTCGACACACTCCCGGATAGCGGATCGACTCCGGCGGATCGGAGCTCCTACCCGACGAACCCCTGGATCGGAATTCAGGTAATTGATACTGGAATTGGAATTGATCCAGCGGACCAGAGCCGAATCTTCGAGGAGTTCGAGCAGGTTGACGCTGGCTCGCGAGGCAACTCCGCGGAACGTGGTACTGGTTTGGGGCTTGCGATCTCGCGCCGACTTGCCGCGCTTATCGGTGGAATGGTCGAGCTCGAAAGCGAGCTGGGAAGAGGCTCGACGTTCACGCTCTGGCTCCCCGTCGATCCGGTGGACCTACCGGCTGCGCCTAAGTAGTCCCTTGAATTTATCCATCATTTTTGGCTGTTCAGGAGGGATGTTGGCCGCTTCCGCAAATGCATTTGCAAAAGCCACGACGGTCGGGAAGCGACTGGATGGTGCCCGCGAAAGTGCGCGCATCACCACGGCGTCCAGTTCCGGCGCGAAGTCAAACCCTCCCTCTCCTGCGTCCTTGAGCGGGACTGGCGGCATCGTCAGCAGCTGAGTGAACATCTCCCGGGGCGCCTTGGCGGTGTAGGGCAGGCAGCGAGTCAGCAGGAAATATGCGATTGTAGCCAGGCTATACTGGTCGGCGGCCGCCGTTACGATCTCACCCGAAAGAGCTTCCGGAGCGATGTACATCAGCGTGCCGACAAAGAATCCGGCCCGCGTCAGACGGTCATCACTCGAAGCCTGCGTGTCGGTGGCGATTCCGAAGTCGAGCAGCTTTACGCGCCTCGTCTTCGGATCGTACATCACGTTCTCGGGCTTCAGGTCCCGGTGCACGATGTTCGCGTCGTGTGCTGCCTGGACGCCGGCCGCGATCTGTGAGACAATGGCCGCGACTTCATCCTTCGGAAGCGGAGCGTGCTGCTTGGCGTATCGCTCGAGAATCTCCCCCTCGGCCCACTCGATCGCGAGAAAATGGAGCCCGTTTTCGGCCTCGCCTATCTCGATCGTTTCGACGACATTGGGGTGCTTGACCCTGGCGCCGTAAGCCGCCTCTCGGAGAAAGCGGGCAACGGCAGTCTTATCCTGACGCAGCTTCTCCCGTAGCACTTTGAGGGCTACGGTGCCATGATTCGGGTGCTCAGCCAAGTATACGGCGGATGTGCCGCCTTCGCCCACTTCTTTTTTGACGTTGTAGCCAGCTACAAGAGTGCCGACCATCTGTTCTCGAGACACGCCCGCGAAGCTAATAGAAACCAGGAAAACAGGATAGGGTATTAGTTGTTCATGTCGATTTTCATAAAGAACTATTTTGGTTTGCTTCTTAGCGGTATCGTCCTCGTCAACGCATGCAGTTCGGGACCTTCGCGCGCGCAGCCTCAGCCGAACCCGCGAGCATTGCCCCCAGTGGGGTCGCCGCCGCCGGACGTAAGCGACCTCTACCGCCAGATCGGACTTCTGGCTGCGCCCGCTCCAGTCTCATTTGTTGGAAAGGTCTCGTCCTTCGCCAGTGCATCGCCTGATACGACTCTGGTCCTGGTGAGCATTTCCATTCCGAATCGCGCGCTCACGTTCACCCGGGAAGGCGATCGCTATCGGGCTCCGTACGAGGTCAAGGTCACGCTCAATCGCGGCGATGTCGAGGCGGCAACCATCAACGCGATGGAGATCGTCCGCGTCGGATCTTTCCGCGAGATAAATCGGACTGATGAAAGCGTCATCTTTCAGCACTATTTCCACGTACTGCCGGGCTCTTACACAATCTCTGCAACGATCCGCGACGTTGGCGGATCGCGAGCGGCCACACAGCAGACGGGTGTCAACGTGCCGGTACTTCGGCCAGGACGGCTTTCTACTCCGCTGCTGGTCTACGAGGCAAGGGGTAGATCCGCTCTCGATTCAGTACCGGGACTGCTGGCGAGCCCGCGGTCGAGCGCGGTTTTTGGCCGCGACAGCACCGTGGCCATCTATGTCGAAGCCTACGGGCAAGGAACTCGGCTGCCGGTGGAGTTCGTTGTGCGAAACGACAAAGGCGTTCAGCTCTGGCGTGATTCCGCCACACTGGCGCGACGAGGCGGCCTCTTCAGCGGGATCGTAAGCGTGCCTATTTCGACCGTTGGAGTCGGGGTCGCCCACGTCTCTTTCACCCGGCGTGATACTCCGGATACCGTGAGCGCTCCTTTGTTTGTGAGCTTTGGCGAGGATATTCCCCTCATGTCGTTCGAGGACATGCTTGGGTATTTGCGATTTTTCGCTGGTCCATCCCGTCTCAACGCCCTCCGTGATGCGCCACTCGAGAAGCGGGCCACCATGTGGGCGGAATTCCTCCGGGCTACGGATCCGATACCGGAGACTGCCATCAACGAGGAAATGCAGAGTTATTTCAGCCGCATCCAGTCGGCGAACGCTCAGTTCAAGATGGATCGCAATCCTGGCTGGCTGTCCGACAGGGGAATGGTCTTTGTGGCGCTGGGAGATCCGGACCAGATTTTCGAGCGGAATGTAAATCAGGCGTTCACGACCTCGCAGGTATCGGGATCGACACGCCTTCAGGTCTGGCAGTACCGGCAGTACAACTCTCAGCTCGTCTTCTACGAAGAAACCGGAAGATGGAGACTCACCAGACCTAGCGAGACAGAATTCCTCGCCTTGAACGCGCGCCGCCAACGGTAGCAAAAACGTTTCAGCGATTCTTCTCTCAATCCATGCCTCAAGAAACGCTCTCGTGCTCCTGCATAAACGAGGGCGTTTTATATTGACATCATGAAAGCTCCCGAAAACCCGCGGCTGTTCCTCATCGACGGGTACGCTCTCATCTATCGCGCCTTTTTCGCGCTCATTTCCCGGCCGCTCACCACGAGCAAAGGCGAGAATACTTCTGCGAGCTATGGCATCGCGACCTTCCTTCAACGCCTGATTACGAAGCACCAGCCCGAATATCTGGGCTGGGTGCATGACTCAGGGCTGTCGTTCAGGCATGAGCGGTACCCGGCATACAAGGCAACCCGCGAGAAGCTGACAGAGGAGTTGCAGTCGGATTTCGATCGCGGCATGGAGCGAATCCGCCAGATACTCGACGCGTATCGGATTCCGATCATGACACTCCCGGGGTATGAAGCCGACGATGTCATAGGGACGCTCGTTGCGAGGAGCGTCGAGGCTGGAGTGAATGTCGTTGTCGTGTCGGGCGACAAGGATTTTCAGCAGCTCGTAAGGCCGGGAGTCTGGTTGTTGAATCCAGGACGAGGCGGGCCAGCCAACGTCGAGGAACATTGGGTCGGAGTTGAAAACGCCGAAGAGCGCCTCGGTGTCGCGCCTGAATTCGTAACGGACTATCTGGCGCTCGTCGGCGACTCATCGGATAACATACCGGGCGTGCGTGGCATAGGTGACAAGACCGCCGCCGAGCTGGTGAAGCAATATGGCCATCTCGAGTCGATCCTCTCCCATGCAGGAGAGTTGACGAAGAAGCGGCCGCGCGAAGCACTTCTGGAACACGCCGACAACGCGCGCCTCTCGAAGGAATTAGTAACAATTAAGGACGATTTAACAGTCCCCTTCGACCTCGACTCCCTCAGGATAAAAACACCGAACCACCAGAAACTTCGCGATCTCTTCATCGAGCTGGAGTTCCACGCGCTGGCCAAGGATATGGCCGGACAGGCGCCAGTCGAGGAGAAGCCGAAGAAGCTGGTCAATTATGTGGCGGCCGACACCGTCGAGGGCATGCAGCGCGCGGTGGAGCGAGCGCGGGAAGCGAAGGTGATATCGCTCGACACCGAAGCCATGCTCGACACAGACAGTCCACAGGTGGCCGACCCTCTTCGGTCTTCGTTGATCTCGATCTCGATCGGAGTGGGCGAGGGAGAGGCGTACTACTTTCCGTTCCGCCACCGGTTGCCCAGAAGCGAGCAGGGCGAGCTGCTCGTCGATGCTCCGGGTGACCGTTCGGCGACCGATGCGCCCGAGGACCGCGGCCTTGTTCGAGGTGGAGACGAGGTCTTTCCCGGGACCCCGGCCAAAAAAAGGAAAGCCAACGGCGATTCAGTAAGCATTGCTGCCAGAATGCAAAGGGAAACCCGGCCCACGAGCGTGCGCAATCTTCCGGACCTCACATCGCCAGAAATGAAGCCGCTCCGAGACCTTCTCGAAGATCCAGGGGTTCGGAAGACAGGTCACAATGCGAAGTACGACCTGCTGCTGCTGCGCTCGATGGGCGTAACCCTGGCCGGATTGGATTTCGATACAATGCTCGCGAGCTACGTCCTCGATCCGGGCCGGCGCTCTCACGGGCTCGATGTTCTCGCGCTCGAATTCCTTGATCACACCCTGACGTCTTATGCGGATCTGTGCGGCAAGGGCCGTACGGCAATTCCGTTCGACGAATGCCCGGTTGAAGCGGCTCGAGACTACTCGGCCGAAGAAGCCGATATGATCTTTCGCCTCCGCAGGATATTCGAGCCCCAGCTGGAGACGTACGAACTGACGCGATTGCTGGACGGAGTCGAGATCCCTCTCGTCAACGTCCTCGCCGAGATGGAATGGACGGGAATCGCTATTGACCTCCCCTGGTTCGCATCTCTGAAGCAGCGATTTCAGGCGGACCGTGAAGCAGTCGAGCAGAAGATTTATCAAACTGCTGGTACAGAGTTCAACATCAACTCCAATTCTCAGCTGCGAGAGATACTGTTCGAGAAGTTGAATCTGCCTGTGTTGAAGAGAACGAGCACCGGCCCATCGACCGATGCCAGTGTCCTCACCGAGCTTGCCGAGGAGGGACACGCACTTCCCACTCTACTGATGGAGTATCGGGAGCTGTCAAAGCTCGAGAACACCTATCTGGATGCACTGCCGCGACTGGTTAACCCGAAAACAGGGAGGCTTCATACTTCATACAGCCAGGCTGTCGCGTCGACCGGGCGTCTCTCATCCAGCGATCCAAATCTTCAGAATATTCCCATTCGGCGAGAACTTGGCCGCGACATTCGCCGCGGATTCATTCCGCGCGAAGGCTCCCAGCTGCTGGCCGCGGATTATTCACAGATCGAGCTCCGTTTGCTTGCCCACCTGTCGCGTGATCCTGCGTTTGTGGAAGCCTTCCAGGCCGGTGGAGATATTCATCGGCAGACTGCCGCCCTGATCTTCGATGTTCCGTTGGCAGATGTCACGGGGATGATGCGCAGTCGCGCCAAGACGATCAATTTTGCCACCATCTACGGCCAGGGGCCGCATGCTCTTTCTCGCCAACTGGGTATCGAACACGCCGAGGCGAAGGAATTCATAGCCCGCTACTTCGAGCGCTTCCAGGGAGTGCGAAACTACCTGGATGCCATGGTGGCATTCGCGCGGGAGAACGGGTACGTGCAAACAATCTTCGGCCGGCGGCGCTACATCCCGGAGTTGCGCGAACGAAACTTCAACATTCGCGCGTTCGGCGAGAGAACCGCTGCCAACTCGCCAATTCAGGGATCGGCGGCCGATCTGATCAAGATCGCAATGATCAGAATCGATGGCGCATTCAGGTCGAGAGAACTCGCCAGCAAAATGCTTCTGCAAGTGCACGACGAGCTCGTCTTCGAGGTCTTGCCAGACGAATTGGATCAGGTGCAGAAGTTGGTGAAGTACGAGATGGAGAACGCTGCTCAGTTGTCCGTCCCACTCGTCGTAGATCTCGGGGTCGGGAAGAACTGGCTCGATACAAAGCTGCCTTGAGCTAGTAGCGACGCGGATGCTGCTCGAAGGCGGCCCAATACGCGCCGCTGAGCAACCCCGCGAGATAAAGGGCGCTGATCCAGAAGGAATGCACGATCGCACCTACGATCGCGAGATGTATGGCATAGGTGAGGAGGACCAGGCCAAGACCGAAGACTATGGTCAGCATCGCGGGCTGATCGGCATCCTTGCTTCGTCTGACTGCCATGTTACGCGCGATTCTCACCGGCATTTGATGAGTGAGACGGCCCCACCATGCGGCAATCGCGATGAGTCTTTCGCCGGCGACACCTTTTGTTTTTCTGGACACCGTTGCTTTTGCTTGCGGAAGACCGGCTTCCTCTGAAACGCCGCGGAGACGCCTGGCTATTTCGTCGGTGAGAGCACCATGGTCCTCGTTAGCCCATGAGTCCATCTCGATCGCCTCACCGATACGCACCCCGACAATCGTACCCGGCGTTCCTTTTTCCTCGAAGATCAGCCCGAGCGGCAGAATCCTGATATTCCTGATCGATCGCTGGTCTCGCGCCTGAAGAGCGAGTC
>JBDTND010000005.1:0-36503 GCA_039933915.1 Gemmatimonadales bacterium
TCGATCAGATCGCGCAGGAGACCAAAGAAGGGTGTCCCGTTTCCAAGGCGTTGAAAGGGAACGTCAACATCGTGCTCGAGGCGAGACTCGTCTAGGCCCATCGGCCGGATATCGACTGCAACTGCAACGGAACAAGTGGTGAGCGCATAGCTGAAAGCAACGGCTTTTACTTTCTCGCCAATTTTTGCGTCCGGACGTTTAAAGCTAGCGGCTAGAATAGCGAGTCAGCTATGAGCTCACGACCTGTTCTGTTGCAGTTGCAGTTTATCGCGAGTAATTCCTGATTTTACTCTTGAGCAGCTCGCCGTTGGAGAAGATGATCAGCTCGCCCGAGTCGCTGCGCACCCGGGTCGTCTTCAGACCGATGTGCTCCACCTTGCCGCGGTAGTTCTCGACCGAGATCGAATCGCCGACCACGAACGGCTTGTCGACTACGATCGCTATTGCCGCGAAGAGATCACCAAGGATGTTCTGAACGGCGAGAGCGACCGCGAGTCCGCCGATCCCGAGTCCGGTGAGGAGTGGCCTGATCTGGATGCCCATTCCTGACAGGGCGACGATTCCCAGAATTATCCAGACAGCTACCCGCGTCAACACGCCCAGCGCCTTGAACGTGGTGATGCTGCTACCGTCCGCGGCGTTTCGCGCTACGTGTCGCTGGATGTAGTAGCTGACGATGATGTTGGTCCAGATCACGCCCTGAGTGAACAGGGCGAGCATCGTCGCGATGTCGGCTTTTTTCTGCGTGTCCTCCGTCAACCCGAGCAGCTTCGGGACGTACGAGGCGATCAGGGCGATGACGAGGAAGAACGACCCCCGCAGAATTCTGACCGCCAGGCTGTTTTTCATTCGCAGTAATGTAGGCTGGCTCGTACTGGCGGACGAGGGTGGAACTGCAAGTCTTAAACGGCAACTGAACGAGTGGTGAGCTGTTAGCGGGAGCTTAGTAGCTGAAAGCCTCACAACGTCGGGACGTCATTATATGGCGCGCGTGACACAAGCAAAGGCATTTACTTTCACGCCACCGTGTGACGTCCCGTCGTCTGCGGCTATGAGCTGAACAGCCTTCGAGCTATCGGCTCACCACTTGTTCTGTTTCAGATGCTCCGCCCCGCGCGGAAGTCACCCGCTCCATAGCATCACAAGCGTCGCAATTATCGCATGTCCAGTCAGCTGAGACTTCCTCGCCGAAATGCTCGAGGATGTAGCGGGTGCGGCACTGCGTAGTCTGGCAGAACTGGATCATCGTGCGGAGCTTCTCCTGATCCATCGCCCGCCGCTCCTCGTAGTCCTGGAGATCAGCGCTCAGATCGACCGCGGTGAGATTCTCCCCCAGCCTCTCCCATTTTCCGCCGCGATGCTCGCGCACAAGGCCGTGGCGCTTGAGCAGCGCGAAGACGATCTTCGCCTTACGCGATGGAATTCCGGTGATCGAGACGATGTCGTCGAGCAGCACCGGCGTCTTGAGCGGATACTTCTCCAGCGCCAACGCGACCTGTGCGGCCTCCTGCACCTCGGGATACTTGCCGCCGAGGAAGTACGACTGGATTCGCTTGTCCTCGACGCGGTATAGCACCCGACATACTGCCGGCTCGCCATCCCGCCCAGCTCTCCCCGCTTCCTGATAGTACGCCTCGATCGATCCCGGGAAGTGATAGTGGATCACCCACCGAAGATCCTGCTTGTCGATCCCGAGGCCGAAAGCGTTGGTCGCGATGATCGCCTTGAGCTGCCCGGCCATGAACTGGTCCTGAACCTCTTTCCGATCGGCCGCGGGACGCCTGCCGTGGTAGAGGCCAACGCTGAATTCTTCCGACAAGAGATTATTCAGCCGTTCGGCCTCCTTCACAGTCGCGACGTAGATGACGCCTGACCCTACGGAGTCCTGGAGCGCGTGGCGAAGGATCGTGTCCTTGATCTGGTTGTTGACCGTGCGCACCACCTCGAAACGGAGGTTAGGTCTCGCGAACCCGGTGATTGTGATGTGCGGGTCTTTCATGCCGAGCTGGCGAATGATGTCGGCTTGAACGTGCTCGGTCGCTGTGGCAGTGAGCGCGAGAATCGGCGGGCGTCCGAACCGCTTGGAGATTCCTCCCAGCGAGAGATAGTCGGGGCGGAAGTCGTGGCCCCACTGACTCACGCAATGTGCTTCGTCGACGACGAAGAGGCTGATCGGACGCGAGAGGAGGTGCTCGAAGAAAGCCCGGTCCTTGAACCGCTCCGGCGTGAGATAGAGCATCTCTCCCTCGCCTTCCGCGATCTGGCGGTGCGCCTCGCGCGACTCCGACGTGGAGAGATGCGAATGCATGGCGACCGAGCTGACTCCCTGCGCCGACATCTTGTCGTGCTGGTCCTTCATCAGCGCGATGAGAGGACTGACCACCACGGTAAGACCGGGGAGGAGAACGGCCGGAAGCTGGTAGATCACCGATTTTCCGCTGCCGGTCGGCATCACTACCAGCGCGTCCTTGCCGGCAAGAACTGCCTCGATGGGAGCCCACTGGCCGCGGCGAAAATCCTGATGTCCAAAGCGATCGCGAAGGAGCTCGCGAGCCGCTTCCTTTGTTATTCGTTTCGACACTCCGCCTAGTAATGGCACAAACTATTCCGCCACTTACCAGCCTGGGACCGGCGAGCTAATCTGACCACTCGATGCCGAGCTCAGCCCCTGACTCTCGATCACCCGCGCCTGGCTCTCCTAACCGGTTCGAGCTGTTCGCGTCCACCGCCCCCGATCTCGAGTCGATCGCAGCCGGCGAGCTCAAGACCCACGGCGTCAAGGGTCGGCAGGAAGTTGGAGGAGTCGCATTTGGCGGTGACCTCGATCGCATCTATCAGGCGAATCTCTGGCTCCGGACAGCCAGCCGCGTCGTGGTGAGACTGGGGCGATTCCACGCCAGCACGTTTTACGAGCTGGAGCGCCGGTCCAAGAAAATTCCGTGGGCCGATTTTCTTCCCGCAACCGGTCCGGTCGCGCTGCGCGTCACCTGCAGGAAATCCCGCCTGTATCATTCCGACGCCGTCGCCGAGCGCGTGCTGTCGGCAATTGCACGGGCGGCTCCGCGCGCGATCGAGATGAAAACGGAGACCGCCGTTGCCGATGAAGATGGAGACGAGACGGCAGACAGCTCCGCACCGGAGCAGGGCCAGCCGCAGCTGTTCATCGTGCGCATCGTCGATGACGAGTGCGAGATCAGCGCCGACAGCTCCGGCGCTCTCCTTCACAAGCGAGGCTACAGGCAGGAAACAGGGAAGGCGCCGCTTCGCGAAACGCTGGCGGCAGCGATGGTTTTGGCGAGCGGATGGAAACGGGGCGATCCGCTGCTCGATCCGATGTGCGGATCGGGAACGATTCCGATTGAAGCGGCGTTGATCGCACGGGGCGCCGCGCCGGGACTCCTCCGGGATTTTCAGTTCATGAAATGGCCAGGCTTCGACGGCAAGCTCTGGAAAGAGATGCTGGAGCAGGCGCGCGAAGGCATGACCGACGATGTGCGCGGTGAGGTTCGCGGCACCGATCGCGACGCGGGCGCGATCGCCGCCGCGGTACGGAACGCCCAGAGAGCAGGCGTGTCCGAGGCGATTAAATTCTCTGTCGATGCCTTGTCTGCCTCAGTCTCGAAGCTGGATGACGTCGGCGCGGGTCCCGGCTGGATCCTCACGAATCCGCCTTACGGTGTACGAGTTGGAGAGAGCGCCGAGCTCCGGAATCTCTACGCCAGCCTTGGGACTGTGCTCAAGTCCAAGCAAGGGTGGCGGCTGGGCATGCTGACGGCCGATCCAATGCTGGCGAGACAAACCGGGCTTCCCCTGCGCCCGCGATTCAGCACCAGCAATGGGGGAATTCCGGTGCAATTTCTCGCGACCGAAAAGCGGGGTAAAGCGGATGCGCCGTCGCTTGAACCACGCTTTGGCAGGAGGCCCGGTGAATCCAACGGGCAGCGTCGGCAAGTTAGATAAGGATGGAACCGGGACCCTCGCTTCGATCAACATTTCGAGCGGCGGTGTTCCGAAGAAACGAATTAGTGACGCCCAAGTGTCGCGTTTAGGGCTCGTTGATGACTCGCAAAACGATACGAAACACCACGGGGGAGCCGAACGAGCCGTCTGCGTCTATTCGCTCGAGCGCATTCGTTCGCTTCAGGATGAAGGCCACCCAATAGAAGTTGGAACGGCGGGTGAAAACCTGACCGTCGAAGGAATCGACTGGGATTTGGTCGTCCCGGGGGCCCAACTCCAAGTTGGGAAGCATGTCCTCCTAGAGGTCGCGTCGTTCACCAACCCCTGCAAAACGATCCGCGAGTCGTTCATCGACGGAAAATTCGTCCGGGTAGCCCACGACCTTCACCCCGGCTGGAGCAGGGTGTACGCGAGGGTGATCTCCGAGGGTCAAATCCACTTTGGCGACCCCGTCGAAGTGGTCGCGAAACCGGAATAGAACCAACCGGCTCCGGAGCCGGAATTACGGCCCCGCTTTTGTATATGAAGTCTATTCCCCACCGGCGGGCCGAGCCCGCGCATGAGGGATATCGAACCCGCCAGAGCCGCGGGCCCAAAGGAGTCAAATCAAGGAGTAAGTCGTGGAGATCGGCGACAATATCGAGATGGAAGAGACCGGAGAGGAAGAAGGCTCCGAGGGCTCTCCCAAAGCCACCGCGTCACGGCGAAAGAACGGCCGGCACGCTGGTAAAGGGCGAAACGGCAAACGAAATGGCAACGGCGGCGGCTCCGGCGGTCGCGACCAGGATGACGAAGCGGATACGCTGGGACCCGACGGGAAGATCAGAACCGTCGATCTCCGGAGCCTCCTCGGCGCCATGCGGGACTTGAGAGACGGCGAGTTCGACGTCCGTCTCCCGATGTCTGAAGATCCGCTCCTCGCCGATATCGCGGACGCGTTCAACGGAATCGCGAAGCTCAATGAGCGCATGAGCGAAGAGATGCAGCGCGTCAGCGGAACCATCGGACGCCAGGGCCAGATGAACGATCGCGCTTCCATCGGTCCCGTGACCGGCGGCTGGCGCTCCACGATCGATTCAGTCAACACGCTGATCATCGATCTTGCTTCGCCCACGACCGAAGTAGCTCGCGTACTTACCGCGGTAGCCGAGGGAGACCTCGGGCAGAAGATGGTGCTGGAGATCGACGGCAAACCGGTACAGGGTGAATTCCTCCGCATCGGAACAACCGTGAATACCATGGTCGACCAGCTCGGCTCCTTCGCCAACGAAGTCACGCGCGTCGCGCGCGAAGTCGGAACCGAAGGCAAACTTGGCGGTCAGGCCGAAGTGCCGGGCGTCGCCGGCACGTTCAAGGATTTGACCGACAACGTCAACACCCTGGCCGGCAATCTCACCAGTCAGGTCCGAAACATCGCCGCGGTTACGACCGCTGTCGCAAAGGGAGACCTCTCACAGAAGATCACCGTGGAAGCGCGCGGTGAAACGCTCGAGCTGAAGAACACCATCAACATCATGGTGGATCAGCTCAGCTCATTCGCGTCCGAAGTAACCCGTGTGGCGAGAGAAGTCGGAACGGAAGGAAAGCTTGGTGGTCAGGCCGCGGTACCGGGAATCGCCGGCACCTGGAAGGACCTGACGGACAACGTGAACACGCTCGCCGGAAACCTTACGGGCCAGATTCGAAACATTGCCGACGTCACAACCGCGGTCGCCAAGGGCGATCTGTCGAAAAAGATCACGGTCGATGTCAAAGGCGAGATCCTCGAGCTGAAGAACACCGTCAACACGATGGTCGATCAGCTGAGCAGATTCGCCGAGGAAGTGACGCGTGTTGCGCGCGAGGTGGGAACGGAAGGGCGACTTGGCGGCCAGGCCCAGGTGCCGCAGGTAGCCGGCACGTGGAAGGATCTCACGGACAACGTGAATTTCATGGCGTCGAACCTCACCGGGCAGGTCAGAAACATCGCCGACGTCACGACGGCTGTGGCGCGCGGAGATCTGTCGCGCAAAATCACGGCGGATGCACGCGGAGAGATTCTCGAGCTGAAGAACACGATCAACATCATGGTCGATCAGCTCAGCTCGTTCGCGTCGGAAGTGACGCGTGTCGCGCGCGAGGTGGGAACGGAGGGGATGCTGGGTGGTCAGGCCGAAGTGCCAGGTGTCGGCGGAACCTGGAAAGATCTGACTGACAACGTGAATACGCTCGCTGGAAATCTTACCAGCCAGGTGAGAAACATTGCGGCTGTCACGACAGCGGTCGCGAAGGGAGACCTGTCGCAGAAGATCACCGTCGAGGTGAAGGGCGAGACAGCGGAGCTCAAGAATACGATCAACACCATGGTCGACCAGCTCAGCACCTTCGCTTCGGAAGTGACGCGCGTCGCGCGCGAAGTGGGAACCGAAGGGCGACTGGGCGGACAGGCGGGAGTGCCGGGAGTCGGTGGAACGTGGAAGGATCTTACCGACAACGTTAATGCGATGGCGTCGAGCCTCACCGGCCAGATCCGAAACATCGCCGACGTGACGACCGCCGTGGCGAAGGGTGATCTCTCCAGAAAGATCACCGCGGAAGCGAAGGGCGAGATCCTCGAGCTGAAGGACACGATCAACATCATGGTCGATCAGCTGAGCGCGTTCGCGTCGGAAGTGACGCGTGTCGCGAAGGAAGTGGGCACTGAAGGCCGCCTTGGAGGTCAGGCCGAAGTGCCGGGAGTCGCGGGCACCTGGAAGGACCTGACCGACAACGTGAACTTCATGGCGAGCAACCTGACGGGTCAGGTCCGAAACATCGCGGACGTGACGACGGCCGTCGCCAAGGGAGATCTGAACAGGAAGATCACGGCCGAGGCCAAGGGGGAGATCCTCGAGCTGAAGAACACGATCAACATCATGGTCGATCAGCTGAGCGCATTCGCGGCGGAAGTAACGCGCGTTGCGCGCGAGGTCGGCACCGAAGGAAAGCTTGGCGGCCAGGCCAACGTGCCCGGCGTCGCCGGCACTTGGAAAGACCTGACCGATAACGTGAACACGCTGGCCGGCAATCTGACCGGTCAGGTGCGAAACATCGCGGGAGTTACGACGGCTGTCGCGCGGGGTAATCTGTCACAGAAGATCACCGTTGAAGCGCGCGGAGAAACCGCGGAGCTCAAGGATACCATCAACACGATGGTCGATCAGCTCAGCGCCTTCGCGTCCGAAGTAACGCGCGTCGCGAAGGAAGTCGGAACCGAAGGGAAGCTGGGGGGCCAGGCGCAGGTGCCCGGCGTAGCGGGAACGTGGAAGGATCTGACGGACAACGTGAACACGCTGGCCGGCAACCTCACCAGCCAGATCAGAAACATCGCGAACGTGACCACCGCCGTCGCCAAGGGAGATCTGTCGCGAAAGATCACTGTCGACGTAAAGGGCGAAATTCTCGAGCTCAAGGACACCGTCAACACGATGGTCGACAGCCTGAGCGTGTTCGCCGGTGAAGTGACCCGCGTCGCTCGCGAGGTGGGAACTGAAGGCCGGCTGGGCGGCCAGGCCAACGTGCCCGGAGTCGCAGGCACGTGGAAGGATCTGACCGACAACGTGAACTTCATGGCGAGCAATCTTACCGGCCAGGTGAGAAACATCGCCGACGTAACCACGGCCGTCGCGAAGGGAGATCTCTCGCGCAAGATGACCGTCGACGTGAAGGGTGAGATCCTCGAGCTGAAGAATACGATCAACACGATGGTCGATCAGCTGAGCGGATTCTCGTCCGAAGTGACGCGCGTGGCGCGCGACGTCGGCACCGAAGGAATCCTCGGCGGCCAGGCGAACGTGCCGGGAGTCGCGGGCACATGGAAGGATCTCACCGACAACGTGAACACTCTGGCCGGTAACCTGACGAGCCAGATCCGAAACATCGCGCTCGTCACGACGGCGGTCGCGAAGGGAGACTTGTCACAGAAGATCACCGTCGAAGTGCGCGGCGAGATTCTCGAGCTCAAGAACACGGTCAATGCGATGGTGGACTCGCTCCGCGTCTTCGCGGACGAAGTGACGCGCGTTGCCAAGGAAGTCGGCACCGAAGGAATCCTCGGCGGACAGGCGGAAGTGCCGGGGGCAGCGGGAACGTGGAGAGCGCTTACCGACAACGTGAACGCGATGGCGAACAGCCTCACGCTGCAGGTGCGAGCGATCGCCGACGTAGCGACGGCGGTGACGCGTGGAGACTTGAGCCGGCAGATCACGGTCGAGGCGCAGGGAGAGCTCGACGAGCTGAAGAACAACCTGAACCAGATGATCGTGAACCTGAAGTCCACTACCGAGAAAAACTCGGAGCAGGACTGGCTGAAGACGAATCTCGCGAAATTCTCGCGGATGATGCAGGGACAGAAGGATCTGGCGGCGGTGTCGAAGCTCATCATGTCCGAGCTCACGCCGCTCGTCTCGGCGCACCACGGCGCGTTCTACATCATGGAGGACGAAAACAGCACGCCGGTGCTCAAGCTGATCGCGAGCTACGCCTACAAGGAGCGCAAGCACCTCGGCAACCGGTTCTACCTTGGCGAAGGACTCGTCGGGCAGGCAGCGCTGGAGAAGAAGCCGATTCTTCTCACCAACATTCCCGAGAACTACATCCTGATTTCATCCGGGCTTGGAGAAGCCCCGCCGCGCAACGTGATCGTGCTGCCGGTGCTGTTCGAGGGTGAAGTGAAGGCAGTGATCGAGCTTGCCTCGTTCCTTCCATTCAGTCAGATCCACCAGCTCTTCCTCGACCAGCTGGCCGAGACCGTGGGCGTGGTGATCAACATGATCGCAGCGAACATGAGAACGGCGGAGCTGCTCGAGCAGTCACAGGGTCTGACCCTCGAGCTCCAGAGCCAGTCCGAGGAGCTGCGCAAACAGCAGGAAGAGCTCAAACGGTCGAACACCGAGCTCGAGGCGCAGGCGACGACGCTGCGCACATCCGAAGAGCTGCTCAAGGACCAGCAGGAAGAGCTGCAGCAGGTCAACGAAGAGCTCGAAGAGAAAGCGTCGCTGCTCGCCGAGCAGAATCGAAAGGTCGAATCGAAGAACGAGGAAGTGGAATCGGCGAGGCTCGCTCTCGAGGAGAAGGCGGACCAGCTCGCGCTCAGCTCCAAGTACAAGTCGGAGTTCCTGGCCAACATGTCGCACGAGCTCAGGACGCCGCTCAACAGCCTGCTCATCCTCGCGCGTCTGCTCAGCGAGAACAAGGACGGCAATCTCACGCCCAAGCAGGTCGAGTTCGCGCAGACAATTCTTACCTCGGGCAGCGACCTGCTCAATCTGATCAACGACGTGCTCGATCTGTCGAAGGTCGAAGCGGGCAAGATGGACGTCAATCCGACGGACGTGCGGCTGGCCGACGTGAAGGATTTCGTCGACCGCAGCTTCAGCCAGCTCGCCGATCAGAAGGGGCTCGGCTTCCGCGTCGAGATCAACGCTGACCTCCCGCCGACGGTTTATACGGATGGCGGCCGGCTGCAGCAGGTGCTCAAGAACCTGCTGTCGAACGCGTTCAAGTTTACTCAGGAAGGAGAGGTCACTCTCACAGTTCGCCGGGCGGAAAAGGGCCGGCGCTTTCTGAATCCGACACTCGAGGCGGCGAACGATGTTCTTGCGTTCGCGGTGGCGGACACTGGAATTGGAATTCCGAAGGACAAGCAGAGACTGATCTTCGAGGCGTTCCAGCAGGCGGACGGAACGACGAGCCGCAAATTCGGCGGCACCGGTCTGGGGCTATCCATCAGTCGGGAGATCGCGCGGCTGCTGGGCGGCGAGATTCGCGTCGAGAGCAGCGAAAATCAGGGCAGTACCTTCACGCTGTTCCTGCCGGCCCGCTACATCCCGCGTTCGGATGGCCCCGACAGGGAGCCGATGCGTCAACAGGAATATGCGTCACCCACCCGTGACAGAAACCCGGCTCCCGCACGACAGGCTCCGGCGCGCCAAGCGCCGGCGAACCGACCTGGTCCACGCGACCAGCGTCGCACGCCCCAGGGTGGCGATGCGCTCGCGTACCGACCCGAGCGTCGGACGGTCCCTCAGAGTGTGATCTCCGACGATCGCGAGCATATCGAGGAAGGTGACCGCACAGTGCTGGTCATCGAGAACGATCAGAATTTCGCCAGGGTTCTGCTCGACATGGCGCGCGACAAGGGCTACAAGGGCGTCGTGGAGCTGGACGGTGAAGCCGGACTCACGGCTGCCCGCGAGATACGTCCGGATGCGATCACGCTGGACGTCGACATGCCGGGAATGAACGGTCTCGAAGTTCTGGATCGTCTCAAGCGCGATCCAGAGACGCGTCACGTGCCGGTGCACATCATTTCGGGCGTCGAGAGCAGGCGTGAAGGACTTCAGGCAGGCGCCATCGCCTACCTCACGAAGCCGGTGAGCAAGGAAGCGCTCGACCTGGCGTTCGCGCGAATCTCCTCGTTCATCGACACCGTTCCCAAGAATCTCCTCGTTGTCGAAGACAATGAGGCGCAGCGAGACAGCATGGTAGAGCTGATCGCCCACGACGACGTCGATATCGTCGCTGTCGGTTCGGCGGAAGAGGCCATCGGCAAACTGAACGAGAAGCATTTCGACTGCATGGTGCTCGACCTTGGGCTCACCAAGGGAGAGGGAGCCATGAGCGGGTTCGATCTGCTGGAGAAGGTGAAATCGGATCCCGGCAATCAGGACCTCCCCATCATCATCTACACGGGGCGGGACCTGAGCCCGGAAGACGAAACCAGAATCAAGAAGTACGCGGAGACGATCATCGTCAAAGACGTAAAGTCTCCCGAGCGCCTGCTCGATGAAACCGCACTGTTCCTGCACCGCGTCGAGGCCAAGCTGCCCGAGCAGAAGCGGAAGATGCTGGAGCACCTCCACGACGCGGATTCCGTGGTGGCGGGCAAGAACGTTCTCGTGGTCGACGACGACGTGCGCAACATCTTCTCGCTGACGAGCATGCTGGAGGATCACGGCATGATCGTGCGGTTCGCCGAGAACGGGAAGCAGGCGATCGACGAGCTGAAGAAAGATCCGAACGTTGACGCGATCCTGATGGACATCATGATGCCCGAGATGGATGGCTATGAGACGACGAGAGCGATCCGGGCGATGGAGCAGTTCAAGACGCTTCCCATTATCGCGCTGACGGCGAAGGCGATGAAAGGCGACCGCGAGAAGTGCATCGCGGCCGGCGCTTCCGATTACATCACCAAGCCGGTCGATACCGAACAGCTGTTGTCCCTGCTCAGAGTATGGCTGTACAGGTAACGGAGTCACCCAAGCCGGTCGCAGAGAGCGACCCGCAGGCGTTCAAGCCCGATCTCGAGAGAATCGAGATCGAGCTTCTGCTCGAGGGAGTGTTCCGCCATTACGGGTTTGACTTTCGCGCCTATGCGTACGCCTCGATAAGGCGGCGGCTGTGGAAGCGGATAGAAGAAGAGGGACTCTCCAGCATCAGCGCGCTCCAGGAGCGCGTGCTCCACGAGCCGGCGATAATGGAGAAGCTGCTGCTGGATCTCTCGATCAACGTGACCGCGATGTTCCGGGATCCGGGCTTCTACGTGAATTTCCGCGAGCATGTGGTGCCTCTTCTCCGCACCTATCCCTTCATCCGCATTTGGCACGCTGGCTGCTCGACGGGCGAAGAGGTCTATTCAATGGCCATGCTGCTGCGCGAGGAGGGCCTGTATGACCGCTCGCGCATCTACGCGACGGATATCAACGAAGTCGTGCTGCAGCGCGCCAAGGCGGGAATCTTTCCACTCGAGCGGATGCAGGAGTACACCGACAACTACATCCGCGCCGGCGGCAAGAAATCATTCTCCGAGTACTACACGGCGCGGTACGGCGGCGCGCTGTTCGACACGTCGCTCACGAAGAACGTCGTCTTTTCGCAGCACAACCTGGTGACCGACCGGTCGTTCAGCGAATTTAACGTGATCCTCTGCCGGAACGTGCTCATCTACTTCGACAAGACGCTTCAGTCGAAGGTGCATAAGCTGTTCTACGACAGCCTGGCGATGTTCGGCGTGCTTGTACTCGGCAGCAAGGAGACGCTGCGCTTCATGGCCCATGAGGAATGCTACCAGCAGATAGCGGCCCCGGAAAAAATCTTCCGGAAGGTGAAGTAGCGTGCCTTACTCGATCGTCGCACTCGGCACTTCGTGGGGAGGGCTCTCCGCGATGTCCAAGCTGCTCGGCGATCTGCCGGCCGAGTTTCCGATTCCGATCGTCGTCGTGCAGCATCGGAGCAAGGATTCCGAGCGGCTGCTCTCGCAGCTGCTTCAGGACGCGACGGATCTCAGGGTGTGCGAGATCGAAGACAAAGAGGCGCTCACACCCGGAACGGTGCATCTCGCTCCCGCGAACTATCACGTGCTGGTCGAGTGCGGGTATCTGTCGCTCACGATCGAGGAGCCCGTCAGGTTCAGCCGCCCGTCGATTGATGTGATGTTCGCGTCGGCGGGTGATACGTACCGGAGCGCGGCGATAGGCGTGGTGCTCACGGGCGCCAACGAAGATGGCGCGAGCGGGCTGGCGCACATCGTGAAACGCGGCGGGCTCGCCCTCATTCAGGATCCAAAGACGGCCGAAATTCCAATCATGCCCGCAGCCGCGATGCGGGCTGTTCCGACCGCGGAGGTGCTGAACCTGGCCGGCCTCGCTCCGCGGCTGATCGCTCTCGCCAACGAGGAGTCGAAGACGCGCTCCGGTAAGAGGAAGGTGGTATGACGGACGATCGCGTCAGCATCCTGCTCGTCGACGACAGGCCCGAGAATCTTCTCGCGCTCGAGGCGATTCTCGAGCCGCTCGGGCAGATACTCGTCCGTGCCAACACCGGGCCCGAAGCACTGCGGCAGGTACTCGGAAGTGAGTTCGCCACGATTCTGCTCGACGTGCAGATGCCGGGGATGAATGGCTTCGAGGTGGCGGAGATCATCAAGTCACGCGAGAAATCGCGGACGATCCCGATCATCTTCCTGAGCGCGATCAGCAAGGAGGACGCGTACGTCTTCAAGGGCTACTCCATGGGAGCCGTCGACTACGTGTTCAAGCCGTTCAATCCAGACGTGCTGAGATCGAAGGTCTCGGTGTTCGTGGATCTCTTCGTCAAGCAGCGCGAGCTGCAGCGGCAGGGCGAGCTGCTGAGGGAAGCGGAGAAGCGCGAGCTCGAGCTGGAGCACCGCACGTCGCTCCTGGAAACCGAGGCGCGGTCCGCCGCTCAGCTCTCGCAGATGAATGAGGAGCTGCACCGCCGGCAGGTCGCGCTCGAGCAGGCAATGGGTGCCAGAAATCGCTTTTATGCGTCGATGAGCCACGAGCTGCGGACGCCGATCAACGCAGTCATCGGGTACAGCACGCTGATGCTCGACAACATCTACGGGCCGATGAACGCCAAGCAGAAAGAGGGCCTGCAGCGGACGCTCAAAGCCGCGCGCCATCTCCTCGAGCTGGTGAACGACGTCCTGGACCTCTCCAAGATCGAAGCGGGAAAGATCGAGCTCGCGCTGCAGCCGGTGATGTTCCCCTCGCTGATCGAGGATCTCTTCATCACGATTCGGCCGCTCGCCGATGATTACGGGTCGACGCTCTCACTCGATATGGGGAGTCCCTCGTTCAACATCGTAAGCGATCCGCGACGGATGCGTCAGATTCTTCTCAACCTGCTGTCGAACGCAATCAAGTTCGGTGAAGGCAAGCCCATCGGCGTTTCGTGCAAACAAAACGAGAACAAAGGGGTAGACATCGAGGTCGTCGATCACGGAGTCGGAATAGCGGAAGAGGACATTGCGCGCATCTTCGAGGAGTTCGTTCAGGTCTCCGAATCGAAGCAGCCCGGCACCGGCCTGGGACTCGCAATTTCGAGGCGTCTGGCTCAGCTGTTGGATGGGACGCTGACGGTTAAGTCCACGCCTGGCGAGGGGAGCATTTTCCGTCTCAGTTTGCCGGCCTCTCTAGAGGACAATGTCGCTGCCGTAACCGGGTTATCAGCCGTTACGGCGGCGTAACTACACCTGTGTATTGGCATAGACTCTGCCCCTCTTGGCAGGACCGTCGCGTTGAGCGGGGGTCATTTCTGGAGGCTTTACAATGTTCAAAAAGCTACTAATTCTCCCGGCCGCGGCTCTCGCGTTCGCATGCTCAAACGGTGATAAGCAGACGGCCGCTGACAGTGCTTTGAACTCTGATCTTTCGACGGCGGCAGCGAGCCGTCCGTACACGCCACTCGACAGCATTACGGCTGCAGAGCGCGCGGGAGTGGCAACGGGTGTTGCCCCGACAGCGTTGAGAAGCACATCGACGGCGCCTCGCACCGTCTATCGCACGCCAGCGCGGACGACCACGCGTCGTTCAACGTCCTCGGCTCCGGTCTATAGCGCTCCGGCGCCTGCACCGCAGAGGGTAGTGAAGCACACCAAGCGTGACGCCGCGATCGGCGCGGGCGCTGGTGCGATCATCGGCGCAGTCACCAGCAGGAATAAGGTGAAGGGCGCGATCATCGGTGGCGCAGCTGGAGCGATTCTCGGCGGCGTGATCGGCAACAACGTCGACAAAACCAAGCAGTAGGAACCTGATCCTGAGCGCCCCGCACTGTCAGAGTGCGGGGCGTTTTTCGTTGTTGTGGTCCAGCTCAGTACGCCTTGTGCTCTCCTGCGGGTTGGTTTACGATGAACGCGCATGCCATTTGAGACACAAACGCCGGCTCCCTCCGATGGGGCCGCCCCCCTCCGCGCACTCTGTGTTGCGCGACATAGTTTTTTGAGCGAGCACATCGCCCGATATTTCGCGCAACTGGGCGTGTCGACCGCCAACGCCGTGGGTCTCGATGCGGCGGCAAAGGCGGCGAGTGTTCTCGCTCCCGACGTCGTGATCTGCGACTACGACGTGCTTGCCACGATCCGTCTCGAGAGGTGGGAACAGGAGGCGCTGCTCCGCGAGACGCCGGTCATCGCCGTCAGCCTCACGCGACACGCGGAGGAGCTACAGCTGCTCGATGTCAACGGCATCGCGGGGTTCCTCTACCTGCCGACCCTCGAGAAGGGCCCAGCGCTCAAGATTCTGCACGCCGCGGCGGCCCGTCCGAGGTACACGCTGGGACCCCGCGCCAGTGCGCCAAGAGGTGTAGAGCGCAGTTAAATTTAGAAGTATGAGCACCGACCCGATTACGGGCGTCTTCAACGACGGATACATAGAAGAGGCGTACGAGGCCTACCGGCGCGATCCGGGTTCCGTCGACGAATCGTGGCGCCAATTCTTTCGATTTGCCGAGAGCATTGGCGGGACTGCTGCTCCCGCCTCTGGCCAGATTCCTTCAGCGGGGCAACTTGATCCCGCTTTTCTTCGCAGTGTCGCCGCGGCTGCTGAGCTCGTAGATGCGATTCGCCACTACGGCCACATGGCCGTACCTCTCGATCCCCTGGGCACCCCGCCCGGTGGAGCGCCGGAGCTCACCCCGGAATTCCACGGGCTGAGCGAGGAGGATCTCGCGAGAATTCCCGGGAAGGCGCTCGGCGCCTCGGGTGGCAGCGCTGCCGACGTCATAGCGCGCCTTCGTGAGCTCTACTCGTCCCGGATCGGATTCGAGTTTCTCCACCTGGGCAAGTTCGAGGAGCGCGAGTGGCTCCGCCAGCAAATCGAGAGCGGTCGCCTCAACAACCCGCTCAGCGATGACGAAAAGAAGAAGATTCTCCAACGCCTGACCGAGGTCGATGGCCTCGAGCGGTTCCTCGGCCGCGCGTTTCAGGGCTACAAGAGATTCTCCATCGAGGGTGGCGATATCCTCGTTCCGATGCTGGACGTCGCGATCGACACTGCCGCGAATCATGGCGCGGTCGAGGTAGATCTCGCGATGGCCCATCGCGGACGAATCAACGTGCTGGCCCACACCCTGTCGAAGCCATACTCATCGATCTTCGAGGAATTCGAGGGGAAGCACGCCAGCCCCAACGCCATCAGTGAGACCGGCGACGTGAAGTACCACCTCGGCGCTGTCGGAAAGACGAAGGTCTCCAACGGCAGCGAAGTGGAAGTCGTGCTGATTCCCAATCCGAGCCACCTTGAAGTCGTGAATCCCGTTCTCGAGGGAGTCGCGAGAGCGCGCCAGGTAATAGCCGGGAATGGGAAGCGTGACGAGGCAGCGGTGCTGCCGATCTGCGTTCACGGTGACGCCGCGTTTCCCGGCGAAGGCGTCGTGGCGGAGACGTTCAATCTTTCCGGGCTCAAGGCATTTAGCACAGGCGGAACGCTTCACATCATCGTCAACAACCAGGTCGGATTCACGACTAATCCGATCGACGCGAGGTCGACGCGCTACGCGAGCGATCTCGCCAAGGGCTTCGAGGTCCCGATCGTCCACGTCAACGCCGATGATGCGGAGTCCTGCGTACACGTCGTGCGTCTCGGGATCGAGTACCGCGCGAAATTCGGGAGGGACTTTCTGATCGATCTCGTCGGCTACCGCCGTCACGGACACAACGAGACCGACGAGCCCGCGTTCACGCAGCCGGAGCTGTACAAGAGGATCCGGTCGCATCCGTCGCCGCGTGAAGTCTGGGGCAATCGTCTCACCGCCGAAGGCATCGTCACCGCGGAGCAGGTGAAGCAGATCGACGTTGATACCGCGGCGAACTTCGACAGGATTCTGACCGCGATGAGAGCCGGAGAGCTTAGCTCGCCCGAGTACAATCCGGCCAAGGACGCGGAAGCGGATCAATCGGGCGCCTGCAGCGGCGAGACCGCCGTGAGCGCCGAGCATCTTCGCAAGCTCAACGAGCTTCTTCTCAAGTGGCCGCCGACGCTCAAAGTGAACCCGCGTCTCGCGAAAACGCTGTCCCGCCGGGCGGAAGCGATGGGCGACGCCGGTGGAATAGACTGGGGGCACGCTGAAGCGCTTGCCTTCGCGTCACTCGTCACGGACGGAAAGTCAATTCGCCTCACGGGCCAGGATTCTGAGCGCGCGACTTTTTCGCACCGGCAGGCCGTGCTCCACGACAGCGAGACAGGCGAGATCTACGTTCCTCTCCTGCACGTGGCCGATGGGCAGGCTCATGGCAGGATCGAGATTTACAACAGTCCGCTGTCGGAGATGGCCGTGCTCGGCTTCGAGTACGGCTACAGCACGGCGGCGGAGGATACGCTGGTGTTGTGGGAGGCGCAGTACGGAGATTTCGTCAACGTTGCGCAGCCAATCATCGACCAGTTCATCTCCGCGGATCGCGCAAAATGGGGACAGGACTCTTCGATCGTGCTGCTGCTTCCGCACGGATATGAAGGCCAGGGGCCCGAGCACTCGAGCGCGCGCCTGGAGAGATTTCTCCAGCTGTGCGCCGAGGGGAATCAGCGCGTCGCGTATCCATCGACGCCGGCGCAGTACTTCCACATCCTGCGGCGCCAGGCGCAGCTCATCGAGCGGCGTCCGTTGATTCTGATGCAGCCGAAGAGTCTGCTGAGACTCCCCGAGGCTGCGTCGAAGCTCACCGATCTCACCAATGGCACTTTCCAGCCGGTGATCGACGATCCGGTTGCGTCGCAGAAGCGCGAAGCCGTAACGCGACTCGTGTTCTGCACAGGGAAGATTTACTACGATCTAGCGCCAGGACGTGCGTCGCATGTCGCGATCGTGCGCGTCGAGGAGCTGTATCCATGGCCCGGAAATCAGGTCGCCAGGATCGTCGATCTCTATCCGTCCATCGAGGAAGTCGTGTGGGTGCAGGAGGAGCCGAAGAATCAGGGCGCCTGGTCGTATGTCGCGCCGCGCCTGCGGATGTCGACCGGCAACGCGCTGCCGACTCGCTACATCGGCCGTCCCGATCGCGCGAGCCCGGCCGAGGGTTATGCGGAAGCTCACAAGAAGGAGCAGGAGCGCATCGTCGCAGAGGTGAATGCGCCGATGCAGCAGCCGGCTGGAGCGAAGCGCCGCGGCGTGGCGCTCAAGACCTGAGCATCTACCTCAAGTAAATGAAGAGAGCGGCAACACTCGCTGTGCTCGTCGCGGCCGTTCTGTTGCCGCAACCCGGAATTGCTCAGGGAATACTCGCTTCTTCGGCGAGTATTCGAGTGCAGGACGCGCCGGAGCGATTGCGCGTGCTCTGGATCGCCGCGCATCCCGACGATGAAGACACTCAGCTGATCGCCTGGCTTGCGCGCGGCCGTCGCGTCGAGACCGCGTATCTCTCGCTGACGCGCGGCGACGGCGGACAGAATCTGATCGGCAACGAGCTCGGCGAGGCGCTCGGTGTGATTCGCACGGAGGAGCTGCTCGCGGCGCGGCGGATCGACGGGGCGCACCAGTATTTTGCCCGCGGCTACGACTTCGGCTTTTCAAAGACCGCCGACGAGACGCGGAAGCACTGGCCCCAGGATTCCCTGCTGAACGATGTGATGACGGTGATGCGCGCGTTCAGGCCGCATATCGTGATCACGACTTTTTCCGGAACTCCGCGCGACGGACATGGGCAACATCAGGTCTCGGCGATACTGGCACGGCAGGCGTACGATCAGGCGGCGGACACGGTGCGCTTCCCGGTGAAGACTTTCGGGCGTCCGTGGATCCCACTCAAGTTCTATCGCCTGGCGCGATTCTCTCCGCAGGATCGAACGATCGCGATCAATGTCGGCGAGTACGATCCGAATCTCGGCCTCTCGTACCAGGAGATCGCAGCCGACAGCCGCTCGCAGCACAAGTCGCAGGGAGAGGGCACGCTGCGGCGGAAAGGAGTGGTGTGGGACTATCTGACGCGGGAAGATTCCCGCGTGACCGCGCCGCCAGCAAAGGAGGAGAAGTCCATATTCGCGGGTCTCGACACGACCAAGCTGCTGGTTCAGGATGGTCGCGTAACACCACCGCCGCCTCCGCCGAGTCTCGCGCTGGAGGCAGTAGCGGACAGGCAGGCGCTCGCTGTCGGTGATACGGCGAAGATCACCATGACTCTCTACAATCGCGGTCGCGTGCCGGTTCGCATCGAGAGCGGAGATATCAATTTCCCTCCGGCGCTTCTTCCAGACTCGAGTTATCAGTGGACTCAGTCCATGGTCGGGAGGGAGATAACGCAGCCCTGGTGGCTCGCCGAGCCCCGCAACGGAGATCTGTTCACGCCGCGCATCAACGGAGTATCCGAGGATGAGAAGGAGCGGCAGAAGTGGGCGCACGTGACGGTCGCGACACCGCCGGGAGGACTCCTCGACGTCGCGTCTCCTATTGTCTTCCACTACGTGGATCGCGTAAGGGGCGACGTACAGCGTCCGCTGATCATCGCTCCCGGAATCTCCATTGCGCTCGACGAGGCGACGACGATGGCGCGAGCGAACGGTCCGTTCAATCGCCTGCTGAAGACGACGCTCCGCTCAGCGTTCAGCGATTCGACGCCGGTCACAGTCACGCTCTCCCTTCCCCGGGGCCTAACCGCCGATTCGATTGCGCGAACGGTTGTGATGGCGCCCGGTGCTACCCGCAGTCTGATCTTCAAGGTCAGAGGCTCTCTCGCGCGTGGCACTCACGAGATCACGGCGGCGGCTTCGGCGAAAGGCAAATCGTACCGGACCGGATACATCCCGATCGAGTATCCGCACATCAATCCACAGCGGATCTACCGTCCTTCGACGCTTCGGATCAACGCGGCGGATGTGGTGCTGCCGGCGAAATTGAACGTCGCCTACATTCCCGGCGTCGGCGACAACGTCGCGCCTGTTCTCCAGCAGCTCGGTGTGCCTTTGACGATCGTCGATGCCGAGGACATTCCAGAGACGGATCTAAGCCGGTTTACAACGATCGTCGTCGGGCCGCGCGCGTACCAGGCGAGTCAGACGTTGCAGGACAACAACGACTACCTGCTCGCCTACGTTAGAAACGGCGGACGGCTCGTGGTGCAGTACGGACAGGCAGAGATGCAGCGGGCCGGAGTCATGCCATATCCGATCACGCTGCAAGGGCGTGCCGAGCGCGTGACAGATGAGAATGCACCGGTGACGTTTACCGATCCGAAGTCGCCGCTGTTGAACACGCCCAATCGAATCACTCAGGACGATTTCAGGGACTGGGTTCAGGAACGGGCTACCTACATGCCTTCATCGTTCGATTCGCGCTATCGCAGCATGCTCGCGATGAACGATCCGGGCGAGCAGCCAAACCGCGCGGCGATTCTGGCGGCGCCATACGGGCGCGGGACGTACATCTACGTCACACTCGCGCTCTTCAGGCAGCTGCCAGCCGGTGTGACCGGCGGCGCCCGCATCTTCGCAAACCTTCTTGGCGGCAACACGATTCGATGAGAGTGGCCCGAATGGCGGTGATTGTCGCGGCGCTCGCTCTTGCGGCTTGCAAGTCTGATGGGCGCAAGACGTTGATCGTCTATTCGCCACACGGCAAAGAGCTCCTCCAGTATTTCGAGAAGGGTTTCGAGAAAGCGCATCCCGGCATCGATGTGCAGTGGGTCGACATGGGCTCGCAGGAAGTCCTGGAGCGCGTCCGGGCCGAGAAGCCGAATCCGCAGGCTGACGTCTGGTTCGGGGCGCCGGCCGAAGCGTTCGATCGCGCGACCAGGGAGAATTTGCTCCAGCCGTACAAGCCGACGTGGGCCGCGGCTATCGACTCCGATGGACACGATTCCAAAGACAACTGGTACGGGACGTATCTCACGCCCGAGGTGATCGGCTACAACCGCGACGCGGTGAAGGAAGCGGATGCGCCCAAGGACTGGGACGATCTCATCGATCCGAAATGGAGAGGGAAGATTCTGATCCGCGATCCGATCGCGTCAGGGACCATGCGTGCGATCTTCGGCGCCATCATGGCGAGATCTATCGCGCAGACCGGCAAGCCTGACGCCGGCTACGAGTGGCTGCGGAAGCTCGATGCCAATACGCGCGAGTACACACTCAACCCGACGATTCTCTACCAGAAGCTCGGCCGGCAGGAAGGCGTTGTCACGATGTGGGACATGCCTGATTTCGCAACGCTCGAGCAGCGGACCAAAATTCCGATCAGGTATGTCATTCCCTCGAGCGGAACTCCGCTGCTGGTCGACGGCATCGCGGTCGTGCGTGGCACCAGGCATCCGAAGGAGGCCGAGTCGTACTACGAGTACGTGACGACTCCCGAGGCGATGATCGCGGCAGCAGATTCCTTTCTCCGCATTCCCGCGCGCAAGGACATCCCGTTGTCGAAGCTTCCCGCATGGATCCGCGATGCGATGGCGCAGATCAAACCGATGCCAGTCGATCGCGAGGTGATGGCCGCGCATCTCGACGAGTGGATGAAGTACTGGGACGCGAACATCAGGAACCGCGGACAGAGGCAGTGACCGCGGCGCCGAAGGCGCGGACCGAGGGAGGCGCCGACGGCGGGAAGGTTGGCGCTCTCGCCGTCAATGAAGTGACGCGCCGTTTCGGCGACTACACGGCGGTAGACAGCGTTTCGTTCGAGATTGGGCCAGGCGAGCTGTTGGCACTGGTGGGCGCCTCCGGCTCCGGCAAGACGACAACGCTCCGCATGGCTGCAGGCTATGAAGTCCCCGACGCCGGCACCGTCACTCTGGGTGGAAACGACATCACGCGTGTCCCACCCGAGCGGCGCGGGTTCGGAATGGTGTTTCAGCACTACGCGCTTTTCCCGCACATGCCGGTGGAGGACAACGTCGCCTTCGGACTCGAGGCACGCGGGGTGAACAAGGTCGACCGATTGACAAAGGCGCGCGCGGCGCTGGCAAACGTCGGCCTGGAGGGCGCTGGAAGTCGCGCGATTCAGTCATTATCGGGCGGGGAACAGCAGCGCGTGGCGCTCGCGCGGGCAATGGTAATCGAGCCGCGTGCGCTTTTGCTCGACGAGCCGCTGTCGAATCTCGATCCCACTTTGCGGCACACGATGCGGGATGATCTGCGCGCGATGCTGCGCCGAGTGGGGGTGCCGGCGCTGTTCGTTACGCACGATCAGGAGGATGCGTTCGCCATCGCCGACCGCATCGCGCTGCTACAAAAGGGCAAGCTGTTACAGGTGGGGACGCCCGAGGAGCTCTATCACGCTCCGATCTCGAGGGAAGTCGCGGCATTCATCGGGCGCGGCGCAATCGTTCCGGCGGTCGACAAAGGGAAGGGTGCGACGGTGACGATTGGCGGTGTAGCCCGTGAGCTGAGCGTCACTCGCCCCAAGGGCGCGCCCGAACAATTCGCAGAAGCGTACGTCCTGCTTCGGCCGGATACTCTGGAGATGTCGAGGGGAGCCGGAGTCCTCGCGTGGCGCGGACGGGTAATCAATCGCCGGTTCGCGGGAAATATCATCGTGTACCGGATCCAGCTTGCGGATGGCGTGACAGTCGAGGTCGAAACCGCATCGGGCGAAGCGCGTGAGGACGATAACGTGTCGGTATCTCCACTCAAGGGGCCATTTCCACTGGTGCCGGGATGAGGTCGTCGCTCAGGGCGCAGAGCTGGATCATTGCATTTCCGGTAATTGCGCTTCTGCTCTGGTCCGTGGTGTATCCGAACGCCGCCGTCATTGCGGGGAGCTTCGAGAATGGTTTGGGTCACTGGCGCGAATTCGCCGCGAGTCCCGCGGACAGGGAAGCGCTTCAGACCAGTATCGTCATCTCCGTCGCTTCGGTGTTCGCGTCGCTGGCAATAGGGATTCCGCTCGCGTTCCTGCTCGGCCGATTCGAGTTTCCCGGGCGCCGGCTTCTTCGCGCTGTCGCGACTCTTCCCGCCGCACTGCCACCGCTGGTGGGTGTGATCGCGTTTCTTTTCCTCTATGGCGAGAGCGGGGTCGTCACTCGGGCGGTACAGCACACTCTTGGAATGGCGCACGCTCCGTGGCAGCTCAAGGGCGTTGGAGCGATCGTGTTCGTCCACGCCTATACCATGTACGTGTACGTGTTCCTGTTCGTCTCAGCGGGCCTCGAGCGATTCGATGCGACGCTGGACGAGGCGGCGTCGGGGCTCGGAGCCAGTACCTGGCAGCGGCTCCGCCGGGTGACGCTTCCGCTGTTGATGCCGGCTGTCGCCGGTTCCGCACTTCTCGTGTTCATGAACGCCCTTGGCTCCTTCTCGGCACCGTACGTGTTTGGTGGAGGACTGCGGGTATTGTCGACGCAAATTCTCGCGTCCAAGACGAACGGAGCGATGGGGCTCGCGTATGTCGAGACGACGGTGCTGGCGCTGAGCGCAGTGGCGGGCCTGGCGCTCTTCCGCTGGCTCGACAGAAAGCGGAAATACACTCTCGCGAGCAAGGGTGGACGATCGCGGCGGACAATCCGCTCGCGGCGCATACAGATACTTACGAGCGTCGCATCGGCGATCATCGTGATTGGGCTGGTGCTGCCTCACCTGATGGTAGTCCTCGTATCGTTTGCGAGGGATGGAGTCTGGACTACTCAGGTCCTGCCGCCCGAATACACGCTCGAGAATTACCGGCGGCTCTTTTCGGAGAGCGAGCTGTGGCGGCCGATAACGAACAGCGTGTCGATGGCGCTCATCGCGACCGCGGCGAACCTTGTCGTCTGCTTTCTCGCGGCGTACCTGATCGTGTTCCGCAGGTTCAGGGGGCGCGGACTGCTGGAGCTTCTCGTCGCTTTGCCGTGGGCGATCCCCGCGACGGCGATTGCCCTGGGTCTCGCTGCGACATTCAACCGGAACGATCTCCTGACCGCGCGAATCCTTCTGGTCGGCACGTTCTGGATATTGCCCGTCGCGTATTTCATCCGCGACATCCCACTCGTCGCGTCGGCGGTCGAGTCATCTCTCCGGCAGATGGATGCATCTCTCGAGGATGCCGCGCGTGGGCTTGGTGCGTCGTGGCTGCTGACGATGCGCAGAGTAATTCTACCAGCGGCGCGGCCGGGCCTGGTAGCGGGTGGGCTGCTCGCCGCGGTCACGGCGGTCGGAGAGTTCGTTGCGAGCGTCGTGCTGTACACCCACTCGAACAGACCGATCTCCATGGAGATCCTGGCTCAGCTTCGGGCTTTGGCGTTTGGGACCTCGGCGGCCTACAGTGTCCTGCTGATATTCCTGGTGCTGCTCATGACGCTCGCCGCCCGATCCTTCGAGGAGAGAGTTGCCTGATATGCCGGCCCGTCCGCGCGTAGTCATCATCGGAGGCGGATTCGGAGGGATCACCGCTGCGAAGGCGCTGAAGCGCGCCATCGCCGATGTGACCCTCATCGACCGATCCAATCATTTCACATTTCAGCCGCTGCTTTATCAGGTGGCGACGGCGGCGCTGGCGCCGAGCGAAATCAGCGCGCCGATACGCTGGATCCTGCGGCATCAGAGGAACACCGAGGTCCTGATGGCGGACGCTCGCGAGATCGATCCGGTGCGGCGCGTCGTTCGCATCGATCCCGGGCTGCGGGAAATCCCATACGACTATCTCATCGTTGCCACCGGCTCGAGGCACGCCTACTTCGGCCACGATGAGTGGGAGCCGTACGCGCCGGGCCTGAAGACCATAGAGGATGCGACTGAGATCAGGCGCCGGTTCCTGCTGGCGTACGAGCTCGCCGAAAAATCCGAGGATCCGCGTGAGATCGAGGAATACCTGACCTTCGTTGTAGTCGGGGGCGGACCGACTGGTGTGGAGCTCGCCGGCGCGTTTCCGTTCATCGCGAAAAAGACGCTCGCTCCGGAATTCAGGAGAATCGATGCGAGTAAAACGCGGGTGGTTCTCGTCGAGGCGGGACCGCGCATCCTCCCATCATTTCCGGAAGATCTCGCGGCGCGCGCCGCTCAGGATCTGATTGATCTCGGCGTCGAGGTGCGGGTCAAATCAGCGGTCACCGGAGTCGGTCCGGACGGCGTTCGCATCGGGGACGAGATTATCCGTGCCCGAACCACCTTCTGGGCGGCAGGGAACAACGCATCGCCCGTCGGGAAATTCCTTGGCGCGCCGATGGACCGGGCGGGAAGAATTCGGGTGAACCCTGACCTGTCGGTGCCAGGCCATCCAGAGATTCTGATAGTCGGTGATCTGGCGGTGCTGGTTCAGGACGGCCGGCAGGTTCCGGGCGTAGGACCAGCGGCGATACAGGAAGGTGCGTCCGCCGGCAAGAACATCCTCCGCGATCTGCGCCGGCAGCCACGGAAGGATTTCCGATACTGGAACAAGGGAGATCTCGCGACGATCGGAAGGTCACGCGCCATAGCGGACCTGGGTTGGATCAGATTTTCCGGCCGGTTCGCGTGGTTCTTCTGGCTGTTCGTTCACATCATGTATCTGGTCGGCTTCCGGAATCGCCTGAGCGTGCTGTTCGAGTGGGCATACGCGTACTTCACGTATCAACACGGAGCGCGGCTCATAACCGACGTCGAGCGGCACAGACAGCCATCTCCGAAAACGGTGGCGGGCGGACCGAGTCGCTAGCATAATTCGCGCTGCAGCTCGAATCTTCTTCAACGGGGATGGGCAATGGGAAGCGATGCTGGCGCCGTCAAAGACCTAAATCCTGAGCCGGATAAGGCAGGGTTGTGGGAAGATTTCGTCGATATCTTCTACGCGCCTTCGTCCGTGTTCGCGCGAAGAGCCGATGGGAAGTTCGGCATGCCTCTGCTCTTTCTCGTGCTCGTCGGCACGGTGCTGTTCTTCCTGACCAAGAATGCCACGGCGCCGATCATGGACGCCGAGTTCGCCAGGCAGAGCGCGGCGGCGATGCGAAAGAATCCCGCCATTACCGCGGAGCAGATGGCAGGGAGCCGCGGGTTCTTCGAGATGTTCGCCCCGATCTTCTTCTCGGTCGGCATCACGCTCAGCATATTCGGTACCGGGCTTGTTCTGTGGCTGGTCGGAAAACTATTCGACGCCAAGGAATCAGTGTCTGCCGCGATCATGATCGCGACCTATGCCGAGGTGCCGCGTCTGGTGCAAGTCCTGACCAACGCCGCTCAGGCGCTGGTGATGAGTCCCGAGAGCCTCAACTCGATGAACTCCGTCGGGTTCAACCTCGCGCGCTTCATGAATCCTGATGGATCGGCAGTAATGATCGCGCTCGCGAGCAGAGTCGATCTCTTCACCATCTGGGTGACCGTTCTGCTCGCCATTGGGCTGCACGTGGTCGGGAAGATCCCGAAACAGCAGGCTGCGATTGCGGCTGCGGTCACGTGGGTTGTCGGTGCGTTGCCGGCTGTGTTCGGAGCGCTGAGAGCGGGATAAAGGAGTGACGGAAGTCGCGTAGAGTTCGTCGTCAGCGGACGAAGTGTCGGCCCTCTTCATCGATGCGGCTTCCAACGACCTTATACCCGGACCTCAACATATGCGAAATCGTATTCTCGTTCTCTCCGCATTTGCTCTGTTGCCGTTTGCGACGGCGCCGGCTCAGGAAACCAGGCCTACGCCACACAGCGTCCTCTCCATTCAACCGCTCAACGCCGTATTCACGGCGTACTCCGCGGAGTTCGAGCGTGCGGTGGGCGCGGCGGTCACGCTCGGCGTTGGCGCTACGTACTTCAACGTCGGCGATGGAATCGATGAGGTCACCTATAAGTCCGGAGATGCCAAGCTTCGCTATTACCCGAATGGCACTGCTCTTATGGGCTTCTCATTCGGCGTCTCCGGGGGATACTCCGGTGTCAACGCCGTCGACTTCAGCGGAAACAAAGAGTCGGCGAGCGCTCCAAGCTTTGGCGTACTGCTCGAGTACCAATGGTTGCTTGGCCTGCAGCGCAATTTCGCAGTAGCCCTCGGCCTTGGCGCGAAAGCGATATTCATCAACGGCGACAGGTTCACCAGCTCGGACTTTGTCGCCCGCTACCCGACGGCGCGCGTCTCGGTAGGTTACGCGTTCTAATCAAGCGGGGCTGATGTCTCGGTAGCTCGCACGACGCATGCGTCGACCAAACCCGCCCCCTTGGCGACAATGTCCACACGCACGTTGTGAGGTGGCGACGATGTGATCGTGACGGAGCACGGTTCTCGCTGGGCTAACTGCCCGTGGCGTCGGCTGTTCCGGGTGCCACAACCGAGACAGGCGCTTTCCTGCCGTCATCGATCCCGACCTGGAGTGCGATCGCGCCGAGTACCAGCGCGGCTGACGTGAACATCGGAACTGTCTTTCCAAGATGATCGTACGCGAATCCGGCCCAAAGCGGCACAATCACGCGCGACAATCCACCGAACGTCTGCTGCACGCCCATGTACAACCCGCGCTCACGACTCGAGATCACACGCGAAAGCATTGATGTTACGCAGGGGAAAGTGAACGCCGTTCCGAGGGGGATGAGCGCCACAGCGATCGCGAGACCTACCCAACCGCGCGCCAGTGGAAGGGTGGCGAGACCAGTTGCGAGCAGAGCGAGGCCGATTCGTGAGAGATGACCCTCGCCATACCGGTCAACCATCCGGCCAAGTATTCCGGCGCGCGTGACTACGGAGATCACTCCGACGTAAGTGTAGAAAATCCAGATGCGATCCTTCCCGACACCGAATCGATCCGCTAGAAAGAGGGCGAGAATCGCCATCAGTCCGGCGAACGCGCCCATCGCAACGGCGTAAATCCAGATCAGCCGGTTCGCGGGCTCGCCCGGATGCGCAACGACCTGCGCGATTGCAGTGCGCGATGCGCGTGGCTTCACCAGATGCACTTCCGTCATGTCGCGGGACTCGGGCAGGAATCGCCATGCAAAGCCGACGTTGATGAGGCAGAGGCTCGCCGCCGCGAGACCCGGTCCGCTCCTGCCGAATGCAAGCGCTGCGGAGCCGAGTGCGGGGCCGATCGCAACGCCGACATTCGTAGCTGCTGATAACCAGCCAAGCGCCTTGGCGCGATTGTCCGGCTCGACGGAATCCGCAACGTAGGCCTGTATCACACCGACTGTGCCGCCGCCCGCACCCTGTACTATTCGCGAGAGCAGCAGCAGCCAGATCGAGTTGGCGAAAGCGAATACAACGTAGGCGATGCACGACGCGGTTAGTCCAACAAGAAGAGCCGGCCGCCGGCCGTACTTATCGGAGAAGCGCCCCCACATCGGTGCGCTGAGCAGCTGCGCCGCTGTGAACGAGCTCATGAGAATTGCGACGACGAGTCCGCCGCCTCCCAGCTCGAGCGCGTAAAACGGCATGAGTGGGATGATCATCAGCAATCCCACCATGTCCACGAAGTTCGTGATGATCAGCACGAACAGCTTGCCGCTCGCGACTCTCGAAACGCGACCCCGCATTGCCGACGGCACCTAGTCCTGTGCCTTACCCAGGGCGGCGGGGGGAACGGCCCTGCCGACGACGCCCGCGAGAGCGATGATCGTCAGCGCATACGGAATCATCTCGATGAATTGCGAAGGAATCGCGTGTGCTCCCTGCAGCTGTATCTGCAGCGTCTCCGCCGCCGCGAAGAGCAGGCAGGCGAGCGCGGCGCGAATGGGATTCCATCGTCCGAAGATGACGGCCGAGATCGCGATGAATCCGCGGCCCGCGGTCATCTGATCGGTGAACTGATGCTGATCGAGCGCGAGATAGACTCCGCCCAGCGCCGCGAGAATTCCGGATATCGCGACCGCGGCGTAGCGCACACGCTTCACACTCACTCCAACGCTCTCCGCCGCGTCGGGATGCTCACCGGCGGCGCGCACGCGCAATCCGAATGGCGTCTTGTAGATCACGAATGCGACGACGGGTGCGGTAATCAGTCCGAGCCAGAGGAGCGGGTTGTCGAAACCGGCAGCTGTGATGTTGCCACCGAAGCCCGTGACGCGAGGCGAGTTCGACGAGCTCGCGAAAAACAGCTTCAGGAAAAACCGCGTCACGCCGATTGCCAGCAGATTGATCGCGACGCCGACTACCACCTGGTCCGCGCGATAGCGAATGGTCGCGACCGCGTGGATGAGAGCGAAGATCAGACCGCCGACCATTCCGCACAGCACGCCCACCCACGGGCTTCCCGAGTAGTTGGTGCCAAGTACCGCGGCGAACGCACCGCTCAGCATGAATCCTTCGAGCGTCAGGCTGACGATCCCGGCGCGCTCGGCAACCACACCACCGCTCGCGGCGAAGAGATACGGGATCGCGATCCGTATCATCTGCGTGAGAAAGGAAATGGGATTCACGCGTCGCTCCGTTTGCGGGCGCTGCGCAGGATCCGTCTCACTTCAGGCACTGCCGTGGCCACGGCGATGATGACGACGCCCTGGAGGACGTCCATCATCTGCTTCGGCACGAAGGCGTGTATCGCGAGCCCACCCTGGGAGAGTGTCGCGAAGAAAAACGCGGCGATGATGACCCCGAACGGATGGTTTCGGCCAACCAGGGCGACGGCGATCCCGAGAAATCCCGCGCCGCTCGCAAAGCCATCCTCGTAGTAATGCTTGTAGCCGAGGACGTAGTTGATGCCGCCCATGCCCGCGATCACGCCCGAGAACGTGAGCGCGCGCATCCAGACGCGTCCGACGCTGATGCCGCCGTTTTCTGCCGCGTCAGGCTGCAGTCCGACGGCGCGCAGCTCGTAACCGCCGCGCGCGCGAAAGAGATAGAACCAAATCGCGACTGCCACGAGCACCGCGACCACGAGCGCGAGATTCGCGGCCGAGCCGTGAAAGCGCGGGTCGATGTCGGCCAGGCGAGGCAACACCCCGGCATGAATCTCCGGAGTGTGGAGCGTCTCAGGAACGTGGAGATGACCAGCGATGAACCAGTTGAGCAGCGCGAGCACGATGAAGTTGAGCATGATAGTGACGATCACTTCATGCGCGCCGAATCTCGTCTTGAGGTAGGCGGGCACAGATCCGACGACTCCGCCCGCAAGCCCGGCCGCGATCATGCAAATCAGCAGCGCCACGATGAGCGGCGTCCCGACCGGAAGCACCAGACCCATGAGCGCGGCGGCAAAACCACCGGCAGCGAGCTGGCTCTCTCCTCCGATGTTGAACAATCCGGCGCGGAGGCCGAACGAAACGGCGAGGCCAGTGAAGGCGAGCGTGGTCGCCTTATAGAGAACCTGCCCAAATCCGTAGGCGTTGCCCCACGTTCCTTCCAGGAGCAGGCGATACACCGCAGCCGGCGACTGGCCGTAGCTGAGAATGAGAAGGTCGCCACAGATGAGCGCAACGAGCAGCGCAACGAGTGGCGGAATGAGCGCTTCTTCAGCGCGCTCGCGCCACGGCGTGCCGGAAACAGTCGGCTGCGCGCCGGCCGTGAGCGTCGATTCGCTCACGCGGCGTTGCCTTTCTTCGTACCGATCATGTACTCGCCGAGGACCTCTTCGCCGGCTTCGGCCGAAGACATCACGACCGCGAACCTGCCTCGATACATCACCGCGATGCGGTCGGATAACGCGAGCACTTCGTTCAACTCCGCGCTCACGAGGAGGATCGCCTTGCCCCTGGCGCGCGCCTCGAGCAGCTGCTGGTGAATGAACTCGATCGCGCCGACGTCCACGCCGCGCGTCGGCTGTGACGCGAGCAGGACGGAGAACTCGCGGCCCATCTCGCGCGCAACGACGATCTTCTGCTGGTTGCCCCCGGACAACGCGCGCGCGGCCAGCAGCGGATTTGGAGGCCTTATGTCGAATGCAGAAATTTCCTCCAGCGCATTCTCCATAACGCGGTCGCGCTCGAGTATTCCGCGCCTGGAGAAATGCTTCTGAACGCCCAGGATGAGATTGTCGGCGACGGTGTATTCGAGGATCAACCCGCGCCGGTGCCTGTCCTCGGGGATGTGGGAAAGTCCCGCATCGTGCCGTTGCGCAACACGACGGCGCGTGATGTCCGTACCGTCGATCAGGATGTCGCCCGCGAAAACCTGCCTCAGTCCGGCAAGCGCCTCGATCAGCTCAGTCTGTCCGTTGCCTTCGACGCCGGCGATGCCGAGTATCTCGCCGGGATTCACGCTGAAGTTGACGCCATCTACGACGCGAATGCCACGTGAACCCATGACGCTGAGATTCCGCACCTCGAGACCCTGACCTGGCTGCGGGACAACCTGGCGCGTGTTCGGCTGCACTCGCTTTCCGGCCGACAGAGAGACTTCGCGTCCGACCATCAAGCGCGCAATCTCGGCCGGCGTTGTCTCGGACGTCTTGATGCGCGCCACGGTCCGTCCCGCGCGCATGACGGTAATCGTGTCTGAGAGGTCCACAACTTCGTCGAGTCTGTGCGTGATGAGAACGATCGTGTCGCCATTGTCGCGAAGGCGGCGCAGCACCGTCCACAGCTCGCGAACTTCTGGGGGTGAGAGGACGGCGGTCGGCTCGTCAAGAACGAGAATCCTTGCACCGCGGAACAACACTTTCAGGATCTCGACACGCTGCGCTTCCCCAACCGAGAGCTCGGAGACAAGTCTGTCCGGCGCGATGACCAGCCCCGTTTCGTCCGACAGCTTCTGGACGTCCTCCGCCGCTTTCCTGGAGTCGAGCACGATGCCTCGCGTCGTCGGCTCCGAACCGAGCACGAGATTCTCAGCGACCGAGAGCGTTGGCACCAACATGAAGTGCTGGTGGACTACGCCTATGCGCGCGGCGATCGCATCGCTTGCAGACCATCCCGTCACATCGCGGCCGTTTACGTCAACTGTGCCCTTATCGGGCTTGATGAGACCGCCGAGGATGCGCATCAATGTGGACTTGCCGGCGCCGTTTTCCCCGACGAGCGCGTGAATTTCTCCCGGCATCACTTCGAGGGACGCGCTGCGAAGTGCAATGCAGTCGCCAAATACTTTCTCGATCCCCTCCATTCGTATGGCGGGTACGGTCGAGCCTTGCCCTCGAGGATCGCTTCCCGAAGAAACGGGGGCGCTGGTCATCGCGTGCTGGGGACCTTGATGCGGCCGGCGATGATCTCCTGCTTCAGCTCTTCGACGCGTGTGTGCGCGCTGTCGGGAATGAGCGCGCGATTGCGACTGTCGTAGATGTAGCCGACGCCCCCCTCTTTCAACCCGAACGAGTAAATCCCGCCCTTGAAGGTGTGGTTCTGCACTCTGCTGATCGCATCGTAAGTCGCGGTATTCACACCTTTCACCATCGAAGTGAGGACGTGTCCCGGCGCTTCGTCGTTCTGATCGGAATCGACGCCGATGGCAAACTTGTTGGTCGCGCGAGCAGCCTCAAACACACCCTGTCCGGTCGAGCCGGCGGCGTGGAAGATCACCTCGACGCCCTGGTTGTATTGGCTGAGCGCCAGCTCCTTACCCTTGCCGGGATTCTTGAACGCGTCGGGGGTCACGCCGGCGTACTGGGCGATGACCTGGCAGTCGGGGCAGACTTTCTTCACGCCGGCGCGGTAGCCCGCCTCGAACTTGTGGATGAGCGGGATGTCCATTCCGCCCACGAATCCGATTTTCTTCGAGGGACGGCTGAGCGCCGCCAGTGCTCCGACCAGGTACGATCCCTCCTCCTCGCGGAACTTGAGCGCGGCAACGTTGGGCGGTGGCGGGATGACGTTGCCCTTGGCATCCGTCGCGAGTGCGTAGTCGATTCCAGCAAAAGCCGTCTTTGGGTATTCCTTAGCCAGATTGGCGAGATCGTCTGTGAAGATGAAACCCACGCCGATGACGAGATCCATCCCCTCGGCGGCGAGCAGTCTCAATCCCGCTTCGCGATCCGCCCCCTCACCCGGCTCGATGAACCGGATGTTTGAGCCGAGCATCCTGGTCGCGCTATCTGCTCCCGCATAGGCGCCATCGTTGAACGATTTATCGCCTCGGCCACCGACATCCAGGACGATACCTATATGGACCGGCGAGGTCCCCTCAATTTCAGCCCTGGCGCTCCGGCGCGTGAAAAGGAGGGCGATGTGTACGGCGAGCAGGAGGGAGGTGACGATGATCAGCTTACGCATCTGAACAGAAGAATCGCCCAGAACACAGCCGCTTGCAAGGCAATCAGCCCCCTTTCAAACGCATCACATCGCGCATTGATTTCAGCGCATGGCCGAGCGGATAAGGACGCGCTTTCTCGTAGTGGGGAGCGGAGTTGCGGGTCTTCACACTGCCTGGCGTGCTTCGGCCGACGGCGACGTGATGGTGCTGACCAAACGATCCCTGTTCGACAGCGCCACGGCCTATGCGCAGGGTGGAATCGCGGCAGCCCTTGGCGCGGGAGATTCGCCGGAGCTTCACCGGCGGGACACGCTCGCGGCCGGCGCTGCCCTGTGTGACGCGAAGGCGGTCGAAGTCCTGGTGGAGGAGGGTCCCGCGCGGGTGCGTGAGCTGGCCACTGCCGGCGCCCACTTCGACCTCGAGCCGGGCGGAAACTTCAAGCTTGGGCGCGAAGCAGCACATTCCCGGCGCCGGATCGTCCACGCCCACGGAGATCAGACCGGCGCTGAGGTGGCGCGAACTCTGATCAAGCGCGTCAAGGAAAGCGAGCGGATCGAAGTGCTCGAGAAAGCGCGAATTCTGGATCTGATCGTGGAGAACGGCGTCGTTTTCGGTGTGAAAGCCGCCATCCGGGGGAAGCCGGTCGAGATCATCGCCGACGCGACGGTGCTCGCGACGGGTGGGTGTGGCCAGGTATATCGCTATACCACGAATCCTCAGGTGGCGACCGGGGACGGCTATGCGATCGCTCATCGCGCCGGCGCCAAGCTGGCGGACATGGAGTTCGTCCAGTTCCATCCGACCGCGCTCGATACGCCCGAGAATCCACTGCAGCTGATTTCGGAGGCAGTGCGGGGGGAAGGCGCGACCCTGGTGAACGAAGACGGCGAGCGATTCATGCTGAGGAAACATCGTCTGGCCGAGCTCGCGCCGCGTGATGTCGTGGCGCGCGAGATCTTTCGCGAAAAGGCGGCCGGCAGGGGCGTCTTTCTCGATGCACGGATGCTGGGCCCCGACTTTCGAACTCGGTTTCCTGGAATTTTCGAGATCTGCCGGGCACGGGGCATCGATCCTTCGAAGGACCTGATTCCCGTGACACCGGCGGCGCACTACATGATGGGAGGGATCGTCACCGACCTCCGCGGCCGCGCCAGCCTGAATCGGCTGTACGCGTGCGGAGAGGTGTCACGAACGGGGGTGCATGGCGCCAACCGGCTCGCATCGAATTCGCTGCTGGAAGGGCTGGTATTCGCCGAACGGGTTGCGCGCGACATGATCGAAGTCAAGAAGCTGCCGGCGCCTCCTCGAAAGAAGAGTTGGGATGTTCCGGTTCTGCGCGATCGCGGCGCAGCTCAGGTGGCGGCCGACAGCATAAGGCAGGTGATGTGGGACTACTGCGGCATCGACCGGAGCGCCAAGGGTCTGAGGCTGGGACTCGCGAAACTCCAGGAGATCGAGTCACGGCTTCCGCCTGGAACGACGGAGGAGGCGAACATGGTACAAACGTCGTTACTCGTCGCGGACGCGGCGCTGTTGAGAAAGGAGTCGCGCGGGGGGCATTATAGAAGTGATTTTCCACGCGCCAAACGCAAATGGAGCGGCAAGCACATCGAATGGTAAATACGACGAAGAACCGGTACGCCAAACTGCAGGAGGAGATCAGGCACCTCGCGCGCGAGCGAAATGCTGTCATCATCGCGCACAACTACGAGCGGGCGGAGGTGCAGGATGTCGCCGATTTTGTTGGCGACTCTCTCGGGCTGAGCCGCGAGGCTGCCAAGACGAAGGCGGACGTCATCGTGTTCTGTGGCGTGCATTTCATGGCGGAGACGGCCGCGGTTCTCTCGCCGCAGAAGACAGTGCTGCTTCCCGATCTTGCCGCCGGGTGCTCGCTGGCGGCGACAATAGACGCGAATCAGCTACGGGATTGGAAAGCGGAGCATCCAGGCGCCATTGTCGTTTCGTACGTCAATACGACCGCTGAAGTGAAGGCCGAGAGCGACTATTGTTGCACGTCGGGGAACGCGGTGGAGATCGTCAACTCGATTCCTGCCGAGAAGGAGGTTCTCTTCCTCCCGGACATGTTCCTTGGCGCACACGTCCGGCGTCTGACCGGGCGGAAGAACATGCACGTCTGGATGGGAGAGTGTCACGTCCATGCGGGGATAGATCCAGAAGACATCAGGCTCCAGCGCGCGGCGCATCCCGGCGCGGAGTTTCTCATCCATCCCGAGTGCGGGTGCGCGACCAGCGTAGTCGAGGCGGTGTCCGCGGGCGACATAGATCCCGTGGGAGTGCAGATCCTGTCGACCGAGGGAATGATCAAGCGGCCCAAGATCTCGGAGAACGACCAATTCATCGTCGCGACCGAAGTCGGAATTCTGCACCGGCTGCGGCGTGAGAATCCCACGAAGACCTTCTATCCCGCGAATCCTGACGCGGTATGCGCGTTCATGAAGGTGACGACGCTTCCGAAAGTGCTTGCCTCACTGCAGCGCCTGGAGCACCGGATCACGGTTGCTCCAGAAATCGCGGCGCGCGCGCGGCTCGCGATAGAGCGCATGGTCTCGATCGGCGGACAGACATCACTCTCGCCTGTTCCGGAAGTGTCGGCAGATCCCGGCGAATGAGCGAGCGGCGGGAGAGCGAGCTCGCTGCCCATGGCTTGTACTGGGAAGAAGGACTTCATTTTCCGCTGACAAAGAATGAGACCGCCGCCCTCGTCTCAGCCGCGCTCGAGGAAGACGACACGAAGCACGACATCACCACTGCGGCGACGGTATTGTCGAACCGGCGCGCGCGGTGCCGGCTTGTCGCGAGACAGACGGGAGTAGTCGCGGGCCTCGCGCTCGCCAGCGAAGCGTTCGAGCAGCTCGATCCCGCCGTGACGATACGAGTCGAGCACGAGGATGGATCTCGGGTCGAGCCGCAGACGCCGGTGATGTTCCTGTCGGGGCACGCACGGGGATTGCTGTCGGCCGAGCGGGTGGCGCTAAACTTCGTGCAACGTCTGTCGGGCATTGCGACGTTGACTGCGCGCTTCGTCGACGCGATCGCGGGAACCGGCGCGCACATTCTCGACACGCGGAAGACCACTCCGCTGCTGCGGAAGCTGGAGAAGTACGCGGTGCGCGCGGGAGGAGGGTTGAACCATCGCATGGACCTTTCGTCCGCGGTGCTGATCAAGGACAACCATCTTGCGGCGGTCGATGGTGACATCGCGCTCGCTGTGTCGCGCGCTCGCTCGGTCGCACCCGCGGGGATCAAAGTGGAAGTCGAGTGTGACAGGCTCGACCAGGTTCGGGCCGCCATCGATGCAGGCGCCGACATCATCATGCTCGACAACATGCAGCTGGTCGATCTGAGGGAAGCGGTGAAGCTGGTTGCGGGACGTGCCGTAACCGAAGCTTCGGGCGGTGTGAACATCGATACCGTGCGTCTGATCGCGGAGACGGGTGTAGACTGGATATCAGTCGGCGCGCTGACGCATTCCGCGCCGGCGCTCGACCTGGCACTGGATTTCGATTGATGGCGGCCGAGGTGTGCGATGTCTGCGGGTCGAGCAACATCAAGGAGATCAAGTGCAAGGTTGTATGTCAGAATTGCGGGACGATACTGAAAAGCTGCGCTGACCTGCTTTGGAACTGCAACTGAAGACTACCGGCCAAGTGCCGTCGGCGGAGCGGCCGGCGGCTCCGGGCCAGTTTTGTAGGCTTACTTTCCTGGACTAAGGGGATGCTCATGGATCGGAGGGATTTCGTTCGCCTGAGCGCCATTGCCGGCGCGATGGCGGTTCGAGGAAAACCGCTGGGAGCAGAGGC
>JBDTND010000006.1:0-32979 GCA_039933915.1 Gemmatimonadales bacterium
ATGATGAACGGGTAGACCTGATCGCCTCCGGCGGAGCCGTGCGCTCCGACCTGATCGTCGAACGAGACGATGTCGTAGCCGTCGTACGCGCCGAAGAGGACGCAGTCGCCCGCATTGGGCTGTCGCACCAGCGATTCCACCGCGCGCAGCACGTAGGGCTCGGTGCCGAAGATATCCAGCGGATTCTCCCCCGACGTAATCTCGACCTGACCGTCACGCATAATCGCCCGGCCCTGCCTGCTGGCCAGACTCACACCGTCGCCGGAGAGCGCAGCTACCAGCCCGATGCCCGGATGCGCGATCAGCCGCTCGTATAGCCTCGCCCACTGCGCGTCGGCGAGTATTTCGTCGAGAGACAGACGCTGCTCCCGGGTCGCGAAATAGACGAGCGCGAGGCACGAGCTGTAAGTGACCACGATGTCGTGGGTCCGGTCGACGCGATACTTCTCGGGGAAAATGATCTCGCGCAACCCGTAACGGCTTCTGAGCCAGTCACGAAACCTGCGGATTCCGCTCCTGGCGCCGAACGAAGCAGGCGTCAGTTGCGCGACCGCTTCAACGACCTCGGGCCCAATGTCCGAGTACTCGGTGTCCTCGGCGTAGCTGGCCAGCGCGCGGGGCGCCGGCGCGCTCGTGTTCATCGCCTCGTCGAGAATTCCCTGCACGGTCGCGCCGAGTGACTCGCGATACTTCACCCTGTAGCTGATGGCCGGTGTCATTCCGTGATCGGACAGAATCACAAGGTCGTACCCGCGTCCGCCGGCCTGCTGGGCCATGCGCCAGATCTCGGCGATGCGCGCATCCGTGCGCCGCATGTCCGCCAGAGCCTGCTTGCTCGAGGGGCCGAAATGGTGCGCGAGCTCGTCGTACTGCATGAACGTGCTGTAGATGACCGGCACGCCGAGATAGACATCGAGAAGAATCGCCATCGTCTGCAGCTCACGGATGATGACGTTGCTGAGAATCCGGATAAAGGGGAAAATCCCCTCGGAGTGCGTCGCCCTTCCGGCCAGCTCGCCACGCGCGCGCTCCCATTCCTCGAGCAGCCACTCGAACGCGCCCTGAAATACCATGCGCACCATTCGAATCGGGTGGAGCAGCATGAGGAGTCCCATTCTCGTGCCCCCCAGACGCCGGTACACCGACATCTTCTCGCGCGTAGCCACGGTGAACGCAACCGTCTGCGCGTCGCCGTCGAGAAGATTGACGTAGCTCGAGCCTCCCGCCAGCGCGCCCGGCGAATGGATGCGGTCGCGTATGTACTGCACGCCGTGCGGCGCGTTGCACGTGATGACCTTTCGCGCCGCCTTGTCGTAGAAGCGGAACGCCGGAATGCCGCCGTTTTCACCGTGAAACATTCCCGCCTGGCAGTACGGTGTCGCCGACGGCAGTCCGCAGAAAAACCGCCGGAGGGCGAAACCCTCGCGCAGCAGGCGCGCGATCGTCGGACACAGACCCAGCTCCAGCGCGCGCCGAAGATCGGAATATGCGAGCGCATCGATCTGGAGCATGATGAGCCCGCGCTGCGGCGGGCGCGGCCGTTTCTCGCGCGCGAAGGGGCGGTACTTCGTGCGATAGTACCACCGAAGCAGGGGTCCGGCGCGCGGGCGCGAGCGGCGCTCCGTTATGACAGGAGGCTCTTTATCTGGCGTAGGAGATCGCCTATTCTGACAGGCTTGAGGAGAACATCGGCGCAGCCTGCATCGAGACAACTGCGACGCGACTTTGCGTCGTTATGTCCGGTCATCGCGAGGGTCGCGCGGGGAAGTGAGCTTCGCGCCCTCAGCGCCTCGAGAATCTCAAGGCCGCTTCCATCCGGGAGCGAGAGGTCCAACAGCATGAGATCGATCGGTGCGGCAGTTCCGCGCTCGATTCCCTCAGCCACCGTCGCCGCCGTGCTCACCTCGTAGCCTGCTTCGGTGAAAAGAACCTCAAATGCCTCCGTAACCAGTGGACTGTCTTCCACGATCAATATGCGGGACGGCACTAGTCGCGGGGAGCGTCGAACGGCAGCGTGAAAAAGAATCTGCTTCCTTTGCCTAGCTCGCTCTCCACCCAGATCGTTCCCGAGTGGAGCTCCACCAGCTTCCGCGCGATCGCGAGTCCCAACCCGGTTCCGTGATGCGGCCGCGAGGCCGATGCATCCACCTGCGCGAACTCGCGGAACACGAGATCGAAGTGCTCCTTCGCGATTCCGCGGCCGTTGTCGCTGACTTCCACCACCAGCTCTTCTCCGTCCCGGCCCCGCCGCGAAAACGCTACCCAGACGCGTCCGCCATCCGGCGTGAACTTGATCGCGTTTCCGATCAGGTTCCCCAGCACGTGCTTCACCTTGTCGCGGTCGCCATAGACGAGTGGCAGGTGATCGCCGCTGAGACGCTCGATCGTCAAACCCTTCTTCGCCGCCAGCGCCTGATTGAGCATGCGCACCTGATCGACGACTTCGGTTATGCTGAAATCCGTCCGCACCAGAGCGACCTGGTCGCTCGCGCTCCGCACGTAGGTGAGGATCTCGTCGATCATGTCGAGCAGCTGCTGTCCGCCGTTCACTATCCCCGAGACGCTGTCCCGCTGTTTGGCATTGAGCTCCCCCAGGATCCCTTCGCGGAGTATCTCCGCGTGAGTGATGATCGCCGCGAGCGGGGTCCGCAGATCGTGCGAGATGTTCGAGAGGAACTGAGTCTTGAGACCGTCGCGCGATCTGAGCTCGTCGATCGTGCTCTGGGCTTCTTTCGCCTGGGCCTCGAGCGCTTTCAGCCTCTTTTTCATGGCGGCGGCGTCGCCCCGGTCTGACATGATCATATTGTACTTGCAGGCACATCCGTTGCCAACGCGTCGGACTCCACGGCATCCAGGAGCTGTTGCCGGCGCAGCAGTGACCAATACCGCCCCCTGAGAGCCATCAGCTCCGGATGACGGCCCTCCTCGACGACGGTGCCCTTCTCCAATACGATGATCCACGACGCGTCGCGAATCGCACTGATGCGATGCGAGGCGATGAGCGCCGTTTTCCCGGCGAGTGCTTCGCGGAGTGCGCGCAGGATTTCTGCCTCCGTGTGCGTATCGACCGCCGATAGCGCGTCGTCCAGCAGCACGATGCTCGGCTTCCTGGCCAGCGCCCGGGCGAGCGATGCGCGCTGCTTCTGGCCGCCGGAAAGGTTGATCCCGCGCTCGCCGAGGATGGTCTCGTAGCGCCCGGGAAAGTCGTCGATCGTTTGCCCGAGCTGAGCGACGGTGGCAGCCCACTCTCCGGTCTGGGTCATCCCGCCCGTCCCGTACGAGAGATTCGACCCGATGGTGTCGCTGAAAAGCAGACTCTCCTGCGGGACGAACCCGATTTCCTGGCGCAGATCCTCCGGAGGGATGTTCCTCGTTGGAATCCCATCGATGAGGATCTCTCCTTCCTGCGGATCATACATGCGCGGAATCAGATCGATGAGAGCGCTTTTTCCGCTGCCCGTCGCCCCGACGATGCCGAGGGTAGCTCCCGCGGGCGCGGTGAAGCTGACGTTGCGTAGCACCCAGCGCGCTTCACCCGGCGAATCCGACGGATAATGAAAGCCGACGTTTCGAAACTCGATCCTTCGACCCGAGCCCGTCGGCGGCAATTCCTGGCGCGGTGCTTCTCCGATGATCGTCGGACGAACCTTGAGAATCTGGACCAGGCGACCCATCGACGCCTCCCCGCGCTGAAAAAGATTTACGACCCAGCCGAGCGCGATCATCGGCCACGTGAGCATCGTGAGATACATCCCGAAGGCGACGAACGAGCCAATAGATATCGTCCCGTTGATCGCGAGCGCTCCGCCCGCTCCCAGCACGATGACCGCGCCGAGCCCGCCGAAGAACGCGAACAACGGGTTCAGCGTCCCCCACAGGCGGACGAGCGACATGTTGAGCGCGAGGTACTGCTCGTTGAGCGCGCCGAACCGCTCGATTTCTGCCGATTCCTGCCGGTAGGCGCGCACGATCCGGGCGCCGGTCAGATTCTCCTGCGCGTGGGTCGTCAGTGACGAGAAGTGCTCCTGCACTGCCTCGAAACGGTCGTGGATTGCCTTTCCCATCCGCATCGTCAGGATTGGCAGCACGATCAGCGGCAGCAGCGCGAAGAGCGTGAGCCTGACGTCGATCCGCAGCATGAAGTAGAGCGCGAACACCGCGCCCGTGATCGTATTGGCCAGATACATCACCGCGGGACCGACCGCGGTCCTAACCGCCCCCAGGTCGTTCGTCAGGCGCGCCATAATGTCGCCGGTGCGGGTCTGTGCAAAGTAGGCCGCGTCGAGCGTCTCCAGATGTGTGAAGAGATCGTTGCGAAGGTCATACTCGATCCAGCGACTGACTCCGTTCATCAGCTCGCGCATGCCGTATCTGAAGGCTCCGCCGACGATAGCGGCGAGGACGATGAGACCACTGAGCTGCCAGATCGTCTTCATGGGCGCCCCGGCGCTGATCGCATCGATCGCCCGGCGCAGCAACCAGGGTATGACGCTGGTTATCGCCGCGGACGCCAGGACGATTAAGAGGCCGGCTGTAAACGGAATCCAGTACGGTTTGTAATATGGCGCAGCGAGTCTGAGATTCTTCATATTTGGCATGTGGATTGCCGTCTACGTTCACTCATGAGCTTGGGCAAAACCAGGCTCTCACACAGGGAGGAGGCTTCATGGTTCAATATATTCCCCGGCTAAGCGCGTCGCTCGCGCTCTCATTGGCGTTGCTGGCTGGTGCTTGTACATCCAAGTCGGATACTGCCGCCGCAGATTCGGCTCTCAACAGAGACATTCAGCTCGCGGGTGGCGACACCGCTGCGCAGCCGACCCTTACTGACGTCCCGGCCGGCACGACTGCTCCGACGACGACGACCACAAAAACGACGACGACGACAACGAAGACGCCCACGACCACCAAGCCGAAGGCGCCGGCCGTCACGTCCAGCGGCAACACTGTGACCCGCAGCCCCGCGGGATCAGCTGCCAGGATCGGAACGATCCCAGCGGGCGCGACGCTCAATCTTGCGTCCGGATCGAAGATCTGCACGAACACGAATCACGTCGGCGAGCGGTTCAACGCATCGGTGAGCAACGCAATCGTCGGCTCGAACGGCGCGGTGATTCCAGCCGGCGCAACGGCGAACGTCGAAATCACCGAGCTCAAGCGCAGTGAGAATGCCAACGACAACGTGGTGATGGGATTCCGCGTGGTCTCGGTGACGTTCGGTGGCCACACCTATCCTGTGAGCGCCAACACGACCTACGCGCAGGTTGACAAGGTCAAGAATCAGCCGAAGAGCAAGGATGTGCAGAAGGTCGTCGGCGGCGCTGCTATCGGCGCGATTGCCGGACAGATCCTCGGCAAGAGCACGAAAGCCACGGTGATCGGTGCCGCGGTCGGTGGTGCTGCTGGAGCTGGTGCAGCAGCCGCTACAGCGAACTACGAAGGCTGCGTCAACGCGGGCAGCCGCATTACCGCTACGCTCAACTCATCTACTCAGGTTAACATCTGAGGAGCCCAGGCGGAAAAAATCCGGCGTGAGAAATCACGCCGGATTTTTTTTGTCCGCTGTCATCGCCGGGATATTCTATCTAGAATCCCGTGGCGCCTCCGCGTGACCTCGGGTCATCCATCCCCTCGTAGCCGCCCTTCACCCGCATGATTGACGCGGCCGATGCAATGCCGCTCAGCTCATAGACGTGGTGTCCCATCTCGCGCAGCCGCGCGATGACGGCTGGACTCGCCCCGCCTGTCTCGATCCGGATCGAATCGGGCAGCGACTGATGATGGATTCTCGGCGCGCTCATCGCGTCCGCCAGCGACATCCGGTGGTCGATGACGTTGAGGATGATCTGAGACGTCGCGGAGATGATTCGCGGGCCCCCGCGCGCGCCGGTCACAAGCAGAAGATTCCCCTTCGGGTCGAGAACTATCGTCGGCGACATCGCGCTCAGCATCCGTTTCCCCGGCGCGATCGCGTTCGCCGCGCCCTGGATAAGTCCGTACATGTTGGGGACGCCCGGTCGAGACGTGAAGTCGTCCATCTCGTCGTTCAGAAAAAAGCCGGCCCCGCTTACGAACACACCCGACCCGTAGAGATCGTTGAGAGTCGTTGTCGTGGCGACGGCATTGCCGCGGGCATCCACGACCGAGTAGTGCGTCGTCTCGTTTCCTTCACGCAGCCCGGTCGCGAGCCGCGCCGTCGCCTCTGCGCGGTGGCGCGGTATGGACCTGGCGATCGCTCTCGCGTACGCCTTGCTCGTGAGCGTGGAGAGCGGAACCGTGACGAAGGCCGGGTCACCCAGCTTGGAGTTCCGGTCGATGAACGCGCGCTGGGATGCGGAAGCGACAGCATGGATTCGTGCGGCGCTCCCGAATGGAGAAGCGGGGCCGTACGCCTCCAGGATGTTCAGCATCTCGGTAATGGTCGTGCCGCCTGACGACGACGGGGGCGCAGAGATCAGTGTGTAGCCCCGGTAGGTGCTTCGAATCGGCTGCCGCCAGATCGGGCGATACGAGGCCAGATCTTCCTTCGTGATGAGGCCGCCGCTCCGCTGCATCTCGGCGGCGATCGAATCGGCGATGCTTCCGCGATAGAAGACAACAGCGCCGGAATCCGCAATCAGCCGCAGCGTGCGCGCAAGCGCCGGCTGAACGAGTCGGGATCCGATCGGCGGCGGCGCGCCATTCGGCAGAAAAACGGACTTGCCCGCGAAGCTCCCGATTCTATATGCCTCCCCGGCGAGCGAGCGCGAGAGCGTGGAATCCACGACGACGCCTTCCGATGCAAGCCGAATCGCGGGAGCGATGACCTTGGCAATGGGAAGTGCGCCGTACCTGTGGTGCGCTTCGAGCATTCCAGCGACAGCGCCCGGCACGCCGGATGCCTTGGGTCCAATGACGCTCTCACCGGTGACCTTGCCGTCTGGTCCGATGTACATGTCGCGCGTCGCGGCGCGAGGCGCGGTCTCTCGATAGTCGATCATCGCGACGCGTCCATCCGCCATCCGGATCACCATATATCCGCCGCCGCCCAGATTCCCGGCTTCGGGGTACGCGACCGCCAGCGCGAATCCTGTCGCGACCGCCGCATCGACGGCATTGCCGCCCTGCTGCATGATCTCCGCGCCGATTCCCGCGGCGATGCGATTGTTGGAGGCAACCATCGCGTGTGGTGCGAAGGTGGCGCGACCACCGGCGGGGAAGCGCCAGCTCGAAGGAAACACCGCTGGTATGCGCGGCGGTATCGCTGGGTCGTCCGCCGCGGGTGCGAACGGCGCGATTGCCAGGAGCCAGGCAGATCCGGCGACAGCCGCGCCAGGGATGAATGACTTTTTCAGAGCAGATCTCCCGGGGTGCGGGCGTGAATTCTGTGGCGGAGCGTGAATTCTATCAACGCCGCCTCCCGCGTCAGCTACCTGCGCGCGGTGCGTCCGCCAAACCCCATTCTGAGTGACACGCGCATCGCCGGCATGCTGTTGGTGTTGCTCGTACCGTTCGACAACCCAGTGCGTTCGTGGATTCCGTACGTAAGATAGTCGAACGTGAAATCGAGGCTCGTGCGCGAGCTGAACCCGTAACCGAAGCCGTATCCCAGAGAGACCAGTGGATCGATGTTGCCCCCGCCTGGCGCGAGCTTCGCTCCGTCGGAATCCTGTTTCAGGTTCCTGTATGCGACGATTCCACCACTGAGCTCCAGCACCTGGTGGAGTCCAAGGCCGGCCCCGCTGTGAAACGATCCGACGAGAGTCATCATGTCGAGGTGCGCGTTGCAGTTCGCGCAGCGAATCCCGCTGTCATTCGCGGGTAGCGGTTTGGCGAGATCTGCCGAATACGCGAATGGAACGTGCGCAAAGCTGCCGGCGATCCCGATCGAGGAGCCGTTGGCCAACCCGCTTTCGAGCGTGGCGCGGTATTGCGGGTTGTAGGAGTTGCCGAAGTCCCAGCTGCTCCCTGTTACGCCGTCGTTCACGACATTTGCACGAAAAAGCCCGACGCCGGCGGACATCCAGGTGCTGGGATCGTTCGTCATGTATACTCGCCCCCGCGGCATCTGCGCGCCCAGCGATGCTGCCGTCGCCATCACTATCAGGAAACCAAAGAGAAAACGTCTCATCATCACGCTCCAAGTTGTCTTGCGATTCGCGCGAGGCGTCGGGTAAGTTTGGTCGTGACTCACCGCTCGGCAACGCATTGATGTTGGACCCTCGCGAAACGGAGCGCCGCAACCCGCGAACCGCTGCGATCGATCTCGCATCTCCGCTTGAGATCGTAGACATGATAAACGCGGAAGACCGGAGAGTTCCGGATGCCGTTGCCACTCAGCGCGAGCAGATCGCGCGCGCGATCGAGCTTGCTGAAGCGACGTTCCGCCGCGGCGGCCGCCTGTTCTACGTCGGAGCCGGAACGTCCGGCAGGCTCGGCGTGCTCGACGCGAGCGAGTGTCCCCCGACTTTTGGCACCGATCCGGAAATGGTTCAGGGTATAATCGCCGGAGGACTGCCCGCCCTCACGCGCTCGCAGGAGGGCGCCGAAGATGTCGTCGAGAATGGCGCTCGCGTCGTCGACGAGCACGGCGTGAACGAAAAAGACTTCGTGGTCGGCATCGCCGCTTCGGGAACCACTCCGTACGTGCGCTCCGCGCTCGAGCGGGCGGCGGCACTCGGAGCGAGCACTGCGATCGTCGCCTGCTCGCCTCCCCCGGCCGATCTCGTGTCGGGTGTCGACGTGTCGATCCTCGCGATAGTCGGACCCGAGGTGGTTACCGGTTCCACGCGCATGAAAGCTGGAACCGCGACCAAGCTCGTGCTCAACACCATCACTACTGGTGCGATGATCAGACTGGGCAAAACGTACGGCAACCTGATGGTCGACCTCCGTGCCACAAACAACAAGCTAATCGATCGTAGCCAGCGAATCGTGATGGAAGTCTGCGGCGTCTCGCGTGATGAGGCGACGAAGCTTCTCGAGCGCGCCGGAAAAAGCGTGAAAATCGCGATCGTAATGCAGAAAGCCGGTGTGCCGCGGGATGGTGCGGAAAAGCTGCTCGCCGACAACGGTGGTGTGATCAGGCGCGTCACCAAAGATCCGCCGCCTCCGATCAATGAGGTATGATGACCGCTAAAATCTCGTCGGGCGTCATGGTTGGCTTGATGTCGGGCACTTCGCTCGATGGAATCAGCGCCGCGGTGGCGCGCTTTCGCGATGAGAGGGATGGCGGGATCGATGTCGAGCTTCTTGCCTTCACATCGCGGGCATACACGCCGGCTGAGCGCACGCGCCTGAGTGCCGCGCTCGGCGGCGGAACTCCGGCGGAGTACTGCCGGCTCAACTTCGATCTCGGCTGGTGGCTTGCCGATGCCGCGATCGCTGTCATGGCCGAAGCCGGCGTCGCGCGCGAGGACATCGTGGCAATCGCGTCCCACGGACAGACGATATGGCACGACCCCGGACACTCGACCTGGCAGTGGGGTGAGGCCGCGGTGATCGCCGAGCGAACCGGGATCCAGGTAATAAGCGACTTCCGCGTGCGCGACGTCGCGGCGGGCGGGCAGGGAGCACCCCTCGTCCCCATGGCGGATGCGATGCTCTTCTCGTCGCCGGCCGATTGGAGGGGCCTCCAGAATCTCGGCGGGATCGGAAACGTCACCGTCGTTCCGCCGCTTGGGCAGATCGATGGCGTCCGCGCATTCGATACTGGTCCCGGAGTCGCGGTTATCGATGCGGTCACTCGGACGCTCAGGCCGGAACTTCCATATGATGTCGATGGCAAGTTGGCGCTCGCGGGACGTCCCGACCTGCGGATAGTGACGGAGCTGTTGGCGCACCCTTATTTCAGCGCGCCTCCGCCCAAGTCCACGGGGCGCGAGCTCTTCAACTCCGACTACGTCCAGAAGCTCATCGCTGCGGCGCGCTCGGCGGGCGCGAGCGACGAGGACATCGTCGCCACGGCCGTACAGCTTACCGCCGACAGCGTTGGTGACGCGTATCGCCGCTTCATCCCCGAGCCCGTGCGCGAAGTTCTCGTATCCGGAGGAGGCGCCAGGAATCCCGCGTTGTTCGCCGCGATCGAGAAAGCGGCCTCCCCGATATCGGTACGCCACTTCGACGACGTCTATTTCGATGGCGAAGCCAAGGAAGCGGTGGCCTTTGCATTGCTTGGATACCTCCACGTGACGAAACGACCTGGCAACGTTCCCACCGCCACCGGCGCTCGTGGCCCGCGCATTCTGGGCAAACGGACGCCCGCGTGAGCGAAATCGCTGAGCTCTTCTATCCCGCGATACGCTGGGATCCGACGCGCGGATACGAGGACCAGCGCGATGGCATCAAGCGGGCGCTCGAGCTGGGCGTCGGCGGATTCATTTTGTTTGGCGGCCCGTCGGAGCAGGTGGCGGAACTGACCGAAGAGCTCAACACCAAATCGCGCATCCCGCTGCTCATCGGCGCCGATCTCGAGCGAGGTGCCGGCCAGCAGTTCGCGGGACAGACGGCATTGCCGCCATTGGCAGCCATCGCATCGCTCGAGGACGTTCAGGCCGTGCGGCGCGCCGGCGCGGTCACCGCGCGCGACGCGAGGCAGCTGGGCATAAACTGGATTTACGCTCCCGACTGCGATATCGACGTCGAGCCCACCAATCCCATCATCGGCACGCGCTCGTTCGGCAGCGACCCCGAGCGGGTTGGGGAATACGCGGGCGCCTGGATCGATGCATGTCAGTCGGAGGGCGTTCTTGCCTGCGCGAAGCACTTTCCCGGTCACGGTCGCACGAAGACCGATTCCCACAAGGAGCTCCCTCGCGTGGAGGAGTCCGCCGATACCCTGCGCGCGACCGATCTCCTTCCATTCCGCCGCGCGATCGAGCGTGGAGTGGCCTCTGTCATGACCGCGCACGTCGCGTTTCCCGCACTCGACCCGAGCGGCGTGCCGGCGACGCTTTCGCGCGTGATACTGACGGACATTCTGCGCCGCGAGATGGAGTTCACCGGACTCGTCGTCACCGACGCGCTGATAATGGAAGCCGTGCTCGGAGGTGGCGAGAGTGAAGCGGTCGTGCGCGCGCTGCATGCCGGCTGCGATTGCATGCTCTATCCGACGAACGTCGTCGAGTCGGAGCGCGCGGTGCAGAAGGCAATCGACGAGAAGCGTCTCGACGGCGAACGGATCCATCAGTCGATCGAGCGGAGAAGAAGGTGGGCGCGGTGGGCGGCGCTCTCGAGAGATTCCGAGCGCCCGCCGCACGATGACACCGGTTGGTCGATGCACATCGCGGAGCAAGTGGTGCACATGCTGCGCGGGAGGATGCCCGACCTTCCACAGCCATGGCATCTCGTGATCGTCGACGACGATCTCGGCGGCCCGTATCCGGCGCCATCGCGCGATCCTCTCATCTCCACATTGACGGCGGGTGGAATCGACCTGGACCTGAATGGCGACGCGCGCCCCGACGCCTCGACTGTGATCGCGCTCTTTGGCGACATCCGCGCCTGGAAGGGAAGGCCTGGCTACTCCGCGTCGGCGAAGGAAACCGTCCGGAAGACGCTCGACCAGGCGAAGACGGGGCACCAGCTGATCGTGCAATTCAGCCATCCCCGGCTCGCGGATGAATTGAACGTGACCGCGCCAATTCTGTGTGCATGGGGAGGCGAGGCCGTGATGCAGAGGGCCACTGCACACGTGATGCTTCGCGAGCTTGCGGCAAGCAGGGCGGCGATGAAAGCGCAAGCCGCGACAAAATAGCGATTACTGCGAGAGGTTCAATGAGCGAGACCACTGCGAAAGCGTCGCCCGTTCGCATCTTCGGCCAGCCCAAGATGGCGATACTGCTGCTTCTGGGCTTTTCCTCCGGACTGCCGTTTTATCTGACCAGCAAAACGCTCCAGGCGTGGATGACGACCACGAAAGTCGATCTCGCCACGATCGGCTTCTTCAGCCTCGTCACGCTTCCATATTCGCTCAAGTTCGTGTGGGCGCCTCTGATGGATCGTTATATTCCGCCCTTCCTCGGCCGCCGGCGCGGATGGGTGCTCATCACCCAGATCCTGCTGCTTCTGGCCATTGCGGCGATGTCGCTGCACGATCCGCGAACGGGACTGAAGATGCTGGCGATCAACGCGATCGCGATCGCGTTCTTCAGCGCGTCTCAGGACATCTCGCTCGATGCGTACCGCACCGATGTGCTGGAGAGCCGGGAGATGGGCGCGGGGGCCGCGGTGTTCGTCATGGGTTATCGGATCGCCATGATCTCGACCGGAGCTCTGGCCTTTTTTCTTGCCGATCGAATGGCGTGGCAGTCGGTATATCTCGTCCTCTCGACCCTGATCGTCATCGGCATCGCGACCACTTTTTTCGCGCCGGAGCCCGTCTTGAGAGACGCTCCACCGAGAACTCTCGTCGAAGCGGTCGTGCTGCCGTTCGCGGATTTCTTCCAGCGCGTCGGTCCTTTGCGAGCGCTGGTGGTTCTGCTCTTCATCGTTGCGTACAAATACTCCGACAGCCTCGCCGGGAGCATGACCACGCCATTCCTGCTCCAGACCGGATTTTCCCAGAGCGAAGTCGGCGCGGTCTTTCTGGGCGTGGGCGTCCTGGCAACGATTGCAGGCGTTGTGGTTGCCGGCGCGGTAATCGGGAAGGTCGGGATCAACCGATCGCTCTGGGTTTTCGTGGTTTTCCAGGGCCTGAGCAATCTCACCTACTACGGTCTGTCGCTGGCGGGAAAGAACCACGCGTTCATGGTGGCTGCCGTCATCACCGAGAACTTCGGGCTCGGGCTCGTCACCGGCGCGATGACGGCCTATCTGATGATCATGTGCAACAAGCGCTTCACCGCGACACAGTTCGCGCTGCTCTCGAGTCTGATGGCCGCAAGCCGAGACATACTGGTCGCGCCAGCCGGGAAGATCGCCGAAGTGGTGGGGTGGCCCGAATTCTTCCTGATCACCGTGGCGATGGCGATCCCGGCGCTGCTGCTGCTGCCGTTTATCGCACCATGGTCGCGCGACACACCGATCGGCGCCGCTCCCCACACGGGTGAGACTGTACCCTCCACAGCCGCTTAGAGCTTGGACGCCTCACGCCTGGGATCGGCTTCGGGGTTCCGGAGGCGTGCTGTAACGACCGTCACGTTGTCCGGAGCGCCGGTGTGCATGGCTTCTTCGATGAGAGACTTGCAGATGTCCTCCGGGCGACCAGCGCCGCGGGCGATGCGTCCGATTTCATCCGCGGACACCTGGTTCGACAATCCATCGCTGCACAACACGAGGTAGTCGTCGTTCTCGAGCTTCACTCGATAGAAGTCCGTGACGACCTTCTCCTCCGGCCCGAGCGCCTGGAGGATGATGTTGCGATGTTCGCTCTGCGCTGCTTCCTTGGCGGTCATCCGGCCCGCGTCGATCAGCCGCTGCACGAATGACTGATCCTTGGTCAGCTGCTTCGCGGCGCCCTTGCGTACCAGATATGCCCGGCTATCCCCCACCTGGGCGATGTACGCTTCACCATCGAGCACCAGCGCCAGCGTCGTCGTCGTTCCCATGCCATGGTGCTCGGGCGACGTGCTGGCCTTTTGGTAGATCGCCTTGTTGGCGACGTCGATGCCGCGCTTGAGTGCCGCCTCTATCGATTCAGGGGTGCGCTTGGGCACCTTGTGCCACCACCGGTGGAGCTCGCTGAGGATTGTCTCGGTCGCGATGGAGCTGGCCAGCGCGCCCGACGCCGCTCCGCCGACGCCATCGGCGACCGTGAGGATGAAGGGAGCGGTATGGACAGAAACCAGCGACGGGGCGCTCATCGTCGCGATGTCGCCGGTTTCCAGATTCGCAATCAAAAAGGAATCCTGATTGTCATGCCTGATCAGGCCGACATTCGAGATCCCGAAAATTTCTGCAATCAATTGTGGCTCGAAGGAGCGGTTGTAAATCGGATCACGGGAGAATCCTGCCTCCCGGTGCGACAAAAGATAGTGAAAGCAATCAAACGGGGGCACTGCCCATGCGTATTAGCAAGACTGGTTCCTCGCAGTGCGTGCAACCTACTTCCTGACTATGAAAGCTTTGAGATATAGGGTTTTGTCCTGTTGCCTCGTGGTCGCGAGCGCGTCCTGCGGGCCCGCGACGAGGCCGTCCGCGCCGGCTCCGGTCGTGATTCCGCCTCTCGTTCCCGCTCCGGTTCCCCCGCCCAATTCAAAGCTGCCTCCAGTGCCAGAAGTGCGCGGACCGCTCCAGATCAGTGTCACGTATCCAAAACCCGAGCAGCTTCTCACCGTCCGCGACTCGAATTTCATATTCGGCAGCGTGGGAACCGGCGACGCGGCGCTTCGCATCAACGGCGCCGCTGTACCCGTCTGGCCCAACGGCTCTTTCATGGGGTGGCTGCCCGTCCCACCGGACAGCGCGCCCCGCTATGAGCTCCTCGCCACCAACAGCACCGGCCACGCACAGCTGACGGTCCCGATAAGAGTCCCTCCAGTTCTCGATACGACGCATCGCGAGCCGCTCGTAGGCGACACCTTGCAACCCGTTCCTTCGCCGGACACGACGCTGCCGATACTCGGGAACGTCTACGTCACGCTTGGGAACCCGGCGTCAACGGTGAACGACACTGATCGCGTTACGATTGCGATGCCGGCGCCGCGCGAGAGCGGCCAGGTTTACAAGTGGTTCCTGTTCCCGGGGACGCAGGTAAGAGCCACCGGATACAGAAAAATCGGGAGCACCGAATTCGTGCGCATAGAGCTGGATTCCGCGCAGGAGGCCTGGGTGCAGAGAAACGAAGTGCGTGCTGCCAGCGTCGCCCCGCAAATTCAACCTTCGGCCGTGCCTCCCCAGCCGGTGACTCCCGCGCAAGGTGCGCCGCCCCTTCCAAATGCCGCGCCGACATTCAAGGGAGATTCCGTCGTTACCGTGAGGCGCGTTGGTACCGTCCGCGTGGAGCCAGCGGCCGAGTGGACGGACATCGTAATTCCGATGACGGGTCCGCCACCGCCCTATCTCGTCGAGGAGACCGACCGGACTATTTCATTGCTGGTCTACGGAGTGAGAGGCGCGGCCGTAATCTCGGACATGCCCGAGTCGCCGAACGGCTATATCAACAGCATTGTCTCGACTCCGGAGTCGACGCGCGTTCGCTACGCGATCAATTTGAACCGGCCCCCATACGGATACCTCGCGCTGTGGCAACCGGGCGCGCTGACATTCCGAGTGCGGCGTGCGCCGCCGATTGCAGACGCCGCGTCGCCTTTGCGCGGCCTCACAATCACCGTCGATCCCGGCCATCCTCCCGCCGGCGCCACCGGCCCCACCCTGCTCTACGAGGGGGACGCGGTTCTCCAGGTCGGACTCCGGGTCCGCGATCTTCTGGCCGTGCGGGGTGTCAACGTCGTGATGACACGCACCACCCCCGATCCGGTTGATCTCGGATCGCGCGCGATCATCAGCCGCCGCGCGAATGCGCACGCCTTCGTCTCCATACACCTGAATGCCTTCCCCGACGGCGTGAATCCATTTGTCAACAACGGGTCTTTGACGCTTTATTTCTGGCCTCATTCGATTCCGTTGGGACTGGTTACCCAGGCGGCGCTGCTCGCCGAGCTGGGACTCCGCGACAACGGAACCAAGTTTCAGAACCTGGCCGTCGCCCGCGGGACATGGATGCCATCGATTCTCACAGAGGGAGCGTTCGTGATCATGCCGGACCAGGAAGCGGCAATGAGAACCCCTGCGTATCAGCAGGCGTATGCGGCAGCGATAGTGCGCGGCCTCGAGAGCTATTTCGCATCGATGGCAAAAAAACCGTGAGATCGCTCGCGCTGGCGGCCGCGCTCCTTGTCTGCGCGGCTCCGCTGGCCCGCGCGCAGGTCCCGCCGAACGAGGACTGGCGGACGCTCCACACGCCACACTTTCGAGTGCACTTCAATCCCCCCGTCGAGGAAGAAGCGCGGCGCGCCGCGGTCAACGCCGAGCGCGCGTACACGGAGCTGTCAACGGAGCTGGTGCCGCCCCGCGGGACGATCGATCTGGTCGTCGCCGACAATTTCGATTTCGTGAACGGCTACGCGACGCCCTTTCCATCCAATCGCATCGTCGTGTACGCACACCCGCCTTCAGATGCATCGGGCCTGCGGAACTACGACGACTGGAACGCGCTCGTCATAACCCACGAGCTCACGCACATCTTTCATCTCGACCGCTCACGCGGCATCTGGCGGTTCGGCCAGGCAATCTTCGGCCGGAACCCGCTCCTCTTCCCGGCACAGTACGAGCCGAGCTGGGTGATCGAGGGACTCGCGGTCTACTTTGAATCGCGCCTGACGGGAACCGGGCGGCTGGAGAGCTCGGAGCATTCCATGATTGCGCGCGCCGCGGCGCTCGAGAATCGCATTCCGACCTTGCAGGAGCTGTCACCCGGGACCTCGAGATTCCCAGGCGGCTCAGTCGTCTACGTCTACGGCTCGCTGTTGTTCGACTACCTGTCTCGCACGAAAGGGCCGGAAAGCATCCGTCAATTCGTGGAGCGCGGCGCGAAGTCGCTCTTGCCGTTCATACTGACTCCGACATCGCGCGGCGCGTTCGGGATGTCGTTCCAGACGGCGTGGGAGCAGTGGAGAGACTCGCTCGCTCGCGAGATGCGTGTCCCGCACGAAGTGATGCCGGGATGGCGACAGATCACAAACGACGGTCGCATTGCGCTTTCCCCGCGTTGGCTCGGCGATACCACTCTCATCTACGCCGGTGACAAGGGGCGTGAGATGCCGTCCGCGTATGAGGTGACTCTGTCTGGCCGGGAGAAACGGCTTGGCAGAAGGAACTGGTCGAGCCCCAACATCAGAATGCCGGATGGCGGGATTCTGTTTTCACAGCCCGATTTTCTCGACCCCTATCACATCCGCACCGATCTCTACGTCGAGCGCGGCGGACTTCAGACTCGCCTCACCACCGGGGCGCGATTGTCCGCGCCGGACGTGAGATCCGACGGTGAGATCATCGCCGTTCAGGACCAGCCGGCAACAACACGGCTCGTGCGGGTGTCGCGCGACGCGCGGACAATCGTTCCGATCACTGCGACCAGCCTCGACGTTCAGTGGGGCGATCCGCGCTGGTCTCCCGACGGCTCCCGCATCGCTGCGGTCAGGCAAAGCCGGGGACGGTCCGAGATCGTGCTCCTGGACTCAGATGGAAAGACCATCGATTCGTTCGGCGCGACTCGCGCGATCAACTCGAGCCCGAGCTGGTCTCCGGATGGCCGTCACATCTACTTCTCGTCCGAGCGGAACGGGACGCCGCAGATCTATGTGGCCGACGTGACATCGTTCGCTCCGACGGTGTCACGGATCAGCGACGCGTCCACTGGCGTCTTCGCTCCGGAAGTATCGCCCGATGAAACCAAACTCGCGACGCTCGTGTTCAAGGCGGATGGCTACCACGTTGGAGTCGCTCCGCTCGCGCCCGCTGTCGTCCGCGCGGCGGCGGACAGCGTCAAAGTAAGCCCCCGCGCCGGCTGCACCGACTGCGTCTCGATCGTGCCCGGTGTTCCAGCGCTGGGACAGGCCGACACCTCACGCGCGAGCACCTACACGCCGTGGCCCTCGCTCCTGCCGACCTACTGGACTCCAGTTTTCGAGAGCGCCGGCGACGGAACGAACTGGGGCGCCGCCACCAGTGGATTTGACATAATCGGCCGTCACGATTACACCGTCGAAGGGCTGCACAACAACCGCTACGGACAAAACTCCGCGTGGCTTTGGTACCGCTACGCCGGTTTCGGTCTCCCGCTGATAGACCTGTACGCATCGCAGAACTACGCAAACACCGCGTTCGCGCTGACGATCGGACCGAGTGTGGTGCCGGGCTCGTTCGCGGAACGGCAGCGAATCGTCTCGCTTCAGACGACGTTCATCCGCCCACGCTTCAGGAACTACACGATCGCGTCAATTGGCGGAGCGCTGGAGAATCTCGCCTACTCTACCAAACCCGACACACTGCTCGGCTATTTGTCTGCGTTCTACGGGACGGCCCGCAACTACCCGGCGATTATTGCCAGCGCCGGCTGGTCGAATACACAGCGCCCGGCCCTGAGCATCTCCCCCGAAGACGGGATCAGCGCCAGCATCAACGCCCGGCAACGGTGGGAGCGAGGCGCATCTGGCGGCTCGACGCGCAGAGTCATTGGCTCCGGGCTCGCCTACAAATCTCTGGACCTCCCGGGTTTTGCCCATCACGTGCTTGCATTGCGCGCTGTCGGCGGAATTACCGACGAGCGAAGTCCCGACCGGTTCAACGCGGGAGGAATCAGCGGCACGCAGCTGGAGGTTTTTCCGGGCTATGCGGTCGGAGAGCAGCGGCGGCCATTCGGCGTTCGCGGATATCCGGTCAGCGCGGAGAGCGGAATTCGCGCGTATTCAGCGGCCGCGGAATATCGGGCTCCATTGTTTTCGCCGTCGAAGGGGTTCCGCTTCATTCCGGTTTTTATCGATCGCGCATCGTTGAGTCTCTTTGGCGAGACCGGTCGCGCCTGGTGTCCACCCACGGTCGCAACCGGTGGAATCTGCCGGCCGGCTGACATCGACAGTCCGGTGATGGCTTCGGCGGGCGTGGAGCTCAATGTGGACACCGGAGTGCAGCTGGATTTTCCCGCGAATCTCCGTGCGGGAGTGGCCTTTCCGCTAATGAATCGCGAGCGCCTGAGCGCGTCGACAGCGCAGGCGTACGTGACATTCGGAGCGTCTTTCTAGGTCCCAATCAAGGCCCGCCCAGTCCTGATGGAGATAAAATAGAGCGTGTTTAGCGACGTGTATCAAAGCAAACCGAGACTTTTTCCTGCTGAGTACGACCGAGCGCCAGTCCAAGGGTCGGTCGATAAAAAAACTGGAAAAAAGGCTACCAGCTTCGTTTCGGACCCACCTAAACGTATGCCTACGGGGTACTTAGAAGAGAGGGCAGATCTGCCCTCGTCGCCGCTCAGATTGCCGCCGCTCCCGGTGCTTGCCCGCAAACCCGGATTTTCCATTCAAAAGTGAAAAAACCCTGCCCCGCATCATTTCGTGATGTGGAATACGTAAGTCGTTGTCGTATAAGGCGATAACAAATGACTGGCGCGGACTCACGAATCCCGGTAGTATCCGTCCCCGCATCAGAATCATGGATGCCACAGCATGCTTTTCTGAGTCCGTCGTCTTAATAATTAGATATCTTTTTTTATCCACGGAGAGCTTCAAATAATGCCCATACCAGCCGTACCGCCCGAAGGCGACGCCCTGCTCAATGACAATGCGCGTACCGTGATCGGAAAACGATATCTGATCAAGGACGCGACGGGCACGCCTACGGAGCGACCAGAGGACATGTTCTGGCGCGTGGCGGGCACGGTCGCAGAAGCGGATCGCCGCTATGGGGCCAGTGACAATGAAGTCACAGGCATGGCAACCGAGTTCTACCAGCTGATGGTAGAGCGCCGTTTCGAGCCGAACTCCCCGACGCTCATGAATGCCGGGCGTCCGCTCGGACAGCTCTCGGCTTGCTTCGTTCTGCCGGTCGAAGACGCGCTGTCGAATGGCCGCGACGGCATCTACGACACACTCCGTGCGATGGCGCTCATCCACCAGTCTGGTGGCGGGACCGGATTCGGATTCTCGAAGCTGCGCGGCAAGGGATCAATGGTTCGCTCGACGACAGGCGTCGCATCGGGTCCGGTGTCCTTCATGAAGCTGTACGACGCATCGACCGACGCGGTAAAGCAGGGAGGCACGCGCCGCGGCGCCAACATGGGCATTCTGCGCGTCGATCATCCGGACATCATGGATTTCATTACCTGCAAGGAAGATCTGACGCAGATAACGAACTTCAACATCTCCGTCGCGGTAACCGACAAGTTCATGGCCGCGGTGAAGGCCGGAACGAGCTATGACCTCGTCGATCCAAGCGGCGGCAAGGTGACCGGACAGCTCGATGCGCGCGCCGTGTGGGACAAGATGATCGACGGAGCATGGAGAACCGGCGAGCCAGGATGCTTCTTCATCGACGAAGCGAACCGCTACAACCCGGTGCCGCACGTCGGACAGTACGAGGCGACGAATCCGTGCGGAGAGCAGCCGCTGCTCCCGTACGACGTCTGCAACCTCGGCTCGATAAATGTCGGCTATTACGTGAAAGACGGGCAGATGGATTGGACCGCGCTCAAGCGCGACATCCATCTCTCCACGCACTTTCTCGACAACATCATCGACGTCAACAAGTATCCGCTGCCGGAAATCGATGCGCTGTCGAAGAGGATCCGCCGCATCGGCTTCGGAATCATGGGCTTCGCGGATGCTCTGGTGCGTCTCGGAATCGCCTACAACAGCATCGAAGGCGTCGAGTTCGGACGTCAGCTCCAGAAGTTCGTGGACGTCGAATCCAAGCGGGAGAGCGAGAGACTGGCCAACGAGCGCGGACCATTCCCCGAGTGGGCGAGATCGATCTGGGGTCCCGACGAAACGTGCGCGCGCGATGCCCGGGGAAGCCGGATCCGTCAGATGCAGCTTCTCAGGAACTGCAACGTCAACACCATCGCACCGACCGGAACGATCTCGATCATCGCCGGATGCTCCTCGGGTATCGAGCCGCTGTTCGCGGTTGCGTTCATGCGCAATCAGGCGGGCGCGGTGATGCCGGACGTAAACGATGACTTCGTCGCGATCGCGCAGAAGGAAGGCTGGTACTCGGACGAGCTGATGGAGAAGATCGCGAGTGAAGGCCACATCCACTTCGAGGAAGTGCCGAAGCAGTGGCAGCGCGTGTTCGTCACCGCGCACGACATCACGCCCGAGTGGCACGTCCGGATGCAGGCCGCCTTCCAGGAGAATTGCGATTCCGCGATCTCCAAGACGACCAACTTCCCGCATGTCGCTACGCCACAGGATGTGAGAGAGATCTACGAGCTCGCCTACGCGCTCAAGTGCAAAGGTGTCACCGTCTATCGCGATGGGTCGCGCGACAATCAGGTGCTTTCGACCGGAGCTACCGTGCAGGCTGCGGCGGACCGTGACGGCAAGGCGGATGCGCGGGCAGAGCGTGGCGAGCTCCATGGCACGATTGCCGAGCTGGAGGCAGACAACGCGAGGCTGAAGCAGGCGTTGTTCGACGCGGAGGCCGAGAACCTTCAGCGCCGCGCGAAGAGGGCGCGTCCCGACACGCTTCGTGGAATCACCACGCGCATCGAGACGCCGCTCGGGACGATGTTCCTGAACATTACCGAGGACGATCGCGGCCAGCCGTTCGAGGTGTTCATCAACCTCGGAAAGGCGGGCGGTGCCGCGATGGCCGATGCCGAGGCGATGGGCCGGCTGATCTCGCTCGCGCTGCGGTCGGGCATTCCGATTCGCGAGGTGCACCGCCAGCTGCGCGGAATCGCGTCCGACAAGGCGATTGGGCTTGGGCCGAACAAGGTCCTCTCCGTTCCGGACGCCATTGGAATTGCGCTGGAGAAGTGGATGCGCGAGAAGCAGGGCGTTCAGCAGGATCTGGGCGACGCGCTTTCAGCTCCGTCAACCGTCGACGGCGTGCAACCCATCCCTTCGCCGGTGGTGAATTCCGCTGAGGGTGGTCAGGGTCAGTATCGATTCGACGCGCTCAATCGGAGCGAGTCGTTCATCGGCACGTGCCCGGACTGCGGTTCATCGCTCGAGTTCGCCGAGGGCTGCGCCAAGTGTCACGTCTGCGGGTTCTCCGAGTGCGGGTGACGTAGAAGCGGGATCGTTTCGAAATCAAAAACGCCGGACAGAAATGTCCGGCGTTTTCTTTGGGCTGAGTTTTGACTCCGCGCGTTTGCAACTGAACGCGGCGGGAGGTGTCAGAGCGCTAGATGCCAGGCGTCAGTTCACAATGTCGGGACTTAACTACGTTGAGTCCGGACACAACCAACTGCTCTTACTCTCACGCCTTTAGGAAAGTCGGCGAGCAGTGAACGCTGCACTGGCATCTACGCTTCTGACGCCTCCCGCCCGTTCTTCTAAATCGTCCGCGATGGACCGTAGATGCGAATCAACGTCCCCGATTACCGGACTTTCCCGAACCACGTGGCCCTTTTGATCGGCTTCTGCACCAGATCTTCGGGTCCGTAGGTCTTTCCCCATTTCCAGATGAAATCCATCTCCTCGTTCACGGCTGCGAGCGCGAAGCGCGACTCCTTGATCAGCAGGAACGCGGCGTAGAGGAGCAATCCCGCGCCAAAGAGTCCGAGCGCGATTGGCACGAGCGCGAGCAGCACCCGCAGATTCCTGTCGGAGGTGGTGATCGCCATCAGAAAGCCGATTGCTACGCTGGTGCCGACGAAAAAGGTTACCGCGGCGTACAGCCGCGACAACGCGCGCTGGAGGAGGCGCGAACGTGTCGTCACGAAGTCCAGCTGCGTGAAGAGCATCCGCCGCTCCTCTTCGCGCGATTCGCTCCGACGGTCGTCCTCGCGTGGGATCAGCGCGCCCGAGATCTCGCGGGTGCGGGCCACTGCCTTGCTGAGCCTGTCGGATGTCGCAAGGATCAGCGATCCGCACGCCGAGATCAGAACCGCCGGCGTGATCATCGCCGACAGAACGGAAATGGCGTCGGGGAAGTCGCTCATTTTCTGCCGCTCGTGGTATCGCCGCGCTCCATCATCAGCCGGATCCGGCGTGCCGGGTTCGAGATTGCAACGGAGAGGATTCGGGTGGTATCGAGCCCGGCTATGGCCACCATGCCGTACACGAACCCGCCCCTCGTCCACCGGCCGAGTATATCGCCGATGACACTGCCTTCGGAGCCCTTCTGCGAAGTCTTGGGCCGCGCCGGTCGCGGAAGCGGTGGTCCCCAGCGCGCAGCGAACCATTTTTCAAGGGAGTCCCTGGATGCGCGACGGTCGAGCGGCCTCATGATGTTCAGCTCTTCCAGATGCCTTGGGATGGGGCTGAAGTAAAGGCTCGCGTGTCCCACTCCGTCGTTGGTCTCGCAAAACATCGTCTCCAGGTCATCGCCCACACAAACGAGGGGCGCGCCGATCTGCGCAGTAGTGAGTGCTGTGGCGCTATCGAGGGGGATGCCCAGTGCCCAACCCCGGTACGAGAGGGGCCTGTTTTTCGCCTGAGCACCCAGCAGCGCTGGAGCCAACGCGCCTACGAATACGAGTTGTGCCATTCTCATGTTTGAATAATGACATACGGGACGTCCGCCCGGGATAGTTGCTCTTGCCTTTCTTGTGCTCCGTTGCTCCCTTTACTCGTCACCTCTAACGAGCAAATAATCATGGACGACCGCAAGCTGAGGGCGCTCGCCAAGAAAAACGCCGCCAAGGCAGCGACATCAACCGGCCGTAAGGGCTTTGGAAAGAAATACGACAAGAACCTCAAGGATCTGCCCACCGACGAGGCGACCCTCAAGGAGCGGCAGGAGCACGAGCGCTTCTTCAAGGAGATGCGGAAGCGCGAATTCTGACGTGCGTTTGCTGCCTTGGTCAGCAGGAGGGCGCTAAGAGGCGCCATCGTGGCGCGCACCGGATTCGACGCGCGCCTTTTTAGTCGGCCACTTTCGGAGTCGCAGCGGGTCTGAGACAGGAATGTAGGCGAGCTCGACGCCCGACGTGACGCGCTTCAGGAGCATTCTCCCGCGCGCCATGTCTCCGTGACCCAGGAACTCGATCGGGAAAACCAGCCGCTCACCGAAAATTGGCTCCAGCACGTCCACGTACTTTCTGGTCGCGACGCTCCCCAGCAGTACCACTTCGCAGCCGGGTCCGACGGCCTCCGCCAGACGCTCCGCGTCGCTCTCCAGAGGTACCCGGTATCGCGCCTCGCCGGCATCGATTGGTACCGACGCGAACCGCTCGAGATCCTTGAGTGTGACTGGCGCCTCAGGCGTCGATAGGCCATCGCTGGGGGTGATGATATGAATTCCCGACGCCAGCCCTTCCGGAGCGCTCGCGAACGCCCGGGAATAAGTCAGCTTTCCACGGAAATAGAGGCCGCTGAGGAAGCTGAACACTTCTCCGAGCGGCGCTCCCGCTCTGCTGCGGACACGCCTGGCGATGTCGAACTCCGCCTGGTCGTTGAACAGGAGCTCGGCGCGCTTTCCGCTGCTGCTGGCCGGCGATAGCACGAAGATTCGGCGCTGGGGCACGGACACGGCTACGGCAAGTATTTCGCCGCTCTGACAGACGGCGCGACGGCCTGCGAGGCGTTAGCTTTCGTGAGGGGGAATCTCATGGCAAAGAACAGATTACAGGAGCTTCACGACATCGGGCAATCGATTTGGCTCGATAGCATCGATCGGAGAATGCTCAACGACGGTGAGCTCGATCGCCGCATTCGTGACGATGCGCTCACAGGCATGACATCCAATCCAACGATCTTTCAGAAGGCTCTCGCATCGAGCAACGCCTACGACGATCAGATTTCTGAGGCGGAAGAAAAGGGACTATCGAGCTGGGAAATCTTCGAGCTGCTCGAGACGACCGATGTGCGCGACGCCTGCGACCACTTTGCCGGCGTATATAGCGCGTCGCGGGGCGCGGACGGATACGTCTCGATCGAAGTTTCCCCGGGAGTTTCGCATTCCGCTGACGCCACGGTCGAGGAAGCGCGGCGTCTGTGGAAGACGGTCGATCGCCCCAATGTCATGGTGAAAGTGCCGGGAACCCCCGAAGGCGCCATCGCGGTGCGCCGCCTCATCGCCGAAGGAATCAACGTCAACATTACCCTGCTGTTCGCCATTGAAGCGCATGAGCGTGTGATCGAAGCCTATTTCGCCGGACTGGAAGATCGCGTCAAAGCGCGGCAGCCTGTCGACGGGCTCGCATCGGTTGCCAGCTTCTTCGTGAGCAGAGTGGACACCGAGATCGACAAGCGTATCGACGCCCTGATCGCTGCGGCTGTGGGAGCGGAGAAGGACCGGCTCAAAATGCTCAAGGGCCGCGCCGCCACCGCCAATGCGAAGCTCGCGTACCGGCTGTTCAGGGAGAAGTTCGCCGGACCGCGATGGGAAGCGCTCGTGAAAGGCGGAGCACGCGTGCAGCGCCCACTCTGGGCGAGCACCAGCACCAAGAATCCCGAGTATCGCGACGTCATGTACGTCGAGGAGCTCGTCGGGTCCGACACCGTCGACACGATGCCTCCGGCCACGATCGACGCTTTCCGCGACCATGGCGTCGCGCAGAGAACGGTCGACAAGAAGGTGGCCGCGGCCGAAGGGTTGTTGAAGGAGATTGAGGCGGTCGGAATATCGATGAAAGATGTCACCGCCAAGCTTCTCGTAGACGGCATCGCCAGCTTCCAGAAATCTTTCGATGAGCTCATCGCCGGACTCGAGGCGAAGATCGGCTCGCTTACACCTGGCGGGAAGTGACCGGCATCTACACTCCCCGAACCAAGATCGTTTGCACTCTTGGACCTTCGACCGCCAGTGACGACGCTCTGCGCGGGCTGATCGAAGCGGGCATGAACGTCGCCCGGGTCAACTTCTCGCACGGAACCCACGAGGAGCATGCCAGGACGATTGCCATGGTTCGGCGACTGGCGAACGAGGCAAAAAAGCCAATCGCCATCCTCGGCGACCTTCAGGGCCCCAGGATCCGGATCGGGGATCTCGCCAGATCGATAACGCTCAACGTGGGCGAAGACCTTACGCTGACCCACGAGGGGCAGGAGAAGAAGGGAGAGATTCCGGTTACGTACGACCAGCTCTCACACGACGTGCGAGTGGGCGACAGAATATTGATCAATGACGGCTTGATCGAGCTCGTCGCGCTCGAAGTGGGCAACGCCCGCGTCAAGGCGCGGGTACTCAACGGCGGTGAGCTGAAGAGCCACAAGGGCCTCAACCTTCCCGGCGTTCAGGTATCGGCGCCCTCGATAACGGAGAAAGACGAGGCCGACATCAAGTTCGCCGTCGAGCAGGAAGTCGATTATCTCGCGCTCAGCTTCGTGAGGCGCGGCGAGGACATCGAGTCGCTGCGCAAGATGATTCCCAGGTGGCTGCTCGTCGTGGCGAAGATCGAGAAAGACGTCGCGCTCCAGAATATCGAGGCGATCGTGAGAGCCAGCGATGCGGTAATGGTTGCCCGCGGTGACCTGGGAGTGGAGCTTCCGTTCGAGGCGGTTCCCGGGGCGCAGAAAAGAATAATTCGTCTCGCCAACAGGTACGGCCGCCCGGTGATCACCGCGACCCAGATGCTCGAGTCGATGATCGAGCACCCGCGCCCGACGCGCGCCGAGGCCAGCGATGTCGCGAATGCAATCATGGATGGGACCGACGCCGTGATGCTTTCCGCCGAGACGGCGGCGGGCAAGTACCCGCGTCTCGCAGTGGAGGCGATGACGCGAATCATCAAAGAGATCGAGACGCATCCTCCGGTTGCTCCGTTCGCGGGAGCAGAACAGGGCGATGGCATCGTCACCACCGAAGTCGCAATTGCCGCCGCGACGGTGGCCGCGGTCGACATGCTCGCGGCCCCGCTCGTCGTCGTCTTTACCAAGAGCGGCTTTTCAGCACGCGTCGTCGCTTCAAAGCGGCCGGCGGTTCCGATTCTCGCGCTTACCGACGAGGCGCGGACATACCGCCAGCTGGCTCTTGTGTGGGGCGTGGTGCCGGCGCTCGTGCCGCACTGCGCGGACTACGACGAGATGATGCTGCAGACGAAGACAGTCGTCGTTCAGCGGGAGCTTGCGAGCAGCGGCGACCGAATCATCGTCACGGCCGGTGTGCCATTCGACATGCCGGGTACGACCAATCTGCTCAAGGTGGAGACCGTCTGAAGCTCACGTTCCTGGGGACGGGAACCAGTTTTGGCATCCCACAGATCGGATGCACGTGCGAGGTGTGCAGATCGACGGACCCGCGGGACAAGCGGACGCGTGTGGGCGCGCTCGTCGAGACCGATGGAGGAACGACGATCCTGATCGATACGCCGCCGGAGCTGCGGCTGCAATTGATCGCCGCCGGAGTGAGCAACATCGATGCGATTCTCTTCACCCACGATCACGCGGATCACGTGCACGGCATCGACGACATTCGAGCGCTGTCGGACCGCGGCAAGGGGCCGATCGACATGTACGGTCCGCCCGATTCGATGGCCCGACTTGCAAGCAGGTTCCCCTACATCTTCGATCCCTCGGTGCGCCCGCTTCCGGGAACGAGCAAGCCGGAAGGCCGCGCACACCCCATCACGGCGGGAAAGAGCTTTCGGGTAGGAGATGCAGACATTTTGCCGGTTGCCGTCCCACACGGGCCGATATCGGTGTTCGGATACCGCATCGGCAAGCTTGGATACATCACGGATGCCAAGGAGCTGCCGGACGATGCGCTCAAGGCGTTTCGCGGGGTGGATGTCCTCGTCCTCAGCGCGCTGTTCCGGTCTCCACATCCCACGCATTTCAGCATTTCGGAAGCAGTCGCAGCGGCGGGGAAGGTGGGCGCGCGCCAGACGTTCCTGACCCATCTCACCCACCGCACCGGTCACGCCGAGTTGGAGGCGGAGCTCCCGCGCGGTATCGCTCCTGCATTCGACGGGCTGACAGTGCAGATCAACTGAGATGACGCTGAAACTCGACTACTCGAACGCGATGATCTCGCCCCGTAGGGGGATAGCGATCCCCGCTGGAGCGTTTAACGACCGTAAGTTGATTTTTATTCCTTGAGCACAATCTTCAAGTATGCTGTGTAAGTCCTTGCGATCAGAACAGCCTCAAACGAGTTTCCGAACATGCTGGTAAATCCATTCAATAAAGCCGTCACCGTTCTCGACGGGCACGTCACAGTTCACGATGAGTCGGCCGTCGCGTCTCCGGCGATGGACAAGCTCGTCTACACCGCGGTGTTCGGAGAGCCCGACGACCGCGAAGATGCGCGCTGGCTGATCTGGGAAATCGGACAGTCCGTCGGCGTGCAGCCGTGGTCCATTCACGATCTCTATAAGGCGCGGGGGCAGGGTAAGGTCGGTGGCTTCACCGTGCCGGCGATGAACATTCGCGGAATGGTCTACGATACGGCTCGGTCGCTTTTCCGTTCGGCCGTGAAGCTCAAGGTCGGTGCGTTGATCGTCGAGATCGCGCGCTCCGAGATCGCGTACACCGATCAGCGCCCGTCCGAGTACGTGGCGGTGATGCTGGCTGCCGCGCTCAGAGAAGGCTTTCGCGGTCCGGTGTTCATTCAGGGCGATCACTTCCAGGTGAACGCGAAGAAGTTCGCGGTCGATCCGGTCACCGAGGTCAATGGTGTCAAGCAGCTCGCGCGCGAGGCAATCGCCGCCGGATTCTACAACATCGACGTCGACACATCGACTCTGGTGGACCTTTCCAAGCCGACGCTCAAGGAGCAGCAGCGCACCAACTACGAGCAGGCAGTCGAGCTCGCGCTGACCGTGAGAGAGCTGGAGCCCGAAGGTGTCACCATCTCGATCGGCGGTGAGATCGGAGAAGTCGGGACGGACAACTCGACGGTCGAAGAGCTCGTGACGTACATGCACGGGTTCAACGCGACGCTCGCGAAGCGCTCGCCGGGAACCGAAGGTCTCTCCAAGATCAGCGTGCAATCCGGCACGACGCACGGCGGAGTCGTGCTCGCCGACGGCAGCATCGCCGACGTCAAGATCGACTTCAACACGCTGGCGCTGCTCTCCACGACCGCGCGCGAGAAATACGGGTTGTCGGGCGCTGTTCAGCACGGCGCGTCGACGCTTCCCGACGACGCGTTCCACAACTTTCCGCGCACCGAAACGGCCGAGATTCACCTGGCCACCAACTTCCAGACGATGCTGTTCGACAACATCTCGGACACCCTTCGAAAGGAGATCTACGAGTGGCTTCGTCAGAACGCCAAGGACGAGCGCAAGGCGACCGACACCGATGAGCAGTTCTTCTACAAGACCCGGAAGAAGGCGTTGGGCCCGTTCAAGAAGAGATTCTGGGATTTGCCCGCGGACGTGAAATCGCGGCTCGCCAAAGAGTACGACGACAAGTTCAGCTTCCTCTTTACGCAGCTCGCGGTGATCAACACGCGCGACACCGTAGACCGGTTCGTGAAGCCTGTCGAGCAGCACAAGCCGCAGCCACATCCCGATCTCGCCGTCGTTGAAGCCGCGCCCGATGACGCCGACCTTAGTGACTGAAGCCCATGCCCAGCCAACCGAAGCTTTGGAGACTGTTCGCGAGATAGTCCGCCGGGCGGGTCACGAAATTCGGAACGCATTGAACGGTGTGGCGGTAAATGTCGAGGTTGTGCGCAGCAGATCCAGCCGCGAAGCGCCGGTGCAGGAGCTCACGTCGTTCGCAGAGAGGGCGGTGGCGCAGGTGGGTGAGGTGAGCGCCATTGCCGACGGGTTGCTTGCATTCACCAACGCCGTTCTCGCGGCGATGGCGCACGGGACGTTAAAAGAGGCCGGCGGACGTGGCGCTGGAAGTCGCATCGAGTTAAAGATTTACGGAGACCGTGCCGCGGGCGTAGTGTCCGAGATCGAGCGCCTGGCGAGCAGAGTTGGCGTAGCGGTCGAGGAGCACGGCCAGAGCGTTATATTAAGCATCTTGCCGGAAGGAAAAAGCCATCCCAAAGCCTGAAATGAAGCAAGCCAAAGTATTGATCGCGGACGACGACCGTTCTATAACAGAAGGGTTGAGCGCGATTTTGCGCGATGAAGGATACGAGGTCTCCGTTGCTCTCGATGGCCAGAAGGCCCTCGATCAGCTCGTCGCGGAGCCGTACGGAGTCGTCCTCGCTGATCTCAAGATGCCCAAGATCGACGGGCTGGCGCTTCTCAAGGAGCTTCAGCAGCGCGAGATCCCCACCGAGTGCATCATCGTCACCGGCCAGGCGACCGTTGATTCCGCCGTTCAGGCGATGCGCGAAGGTGCCTACGATTACGTGGAGAAGCCCCTTACCGCCGACAAGCTGAATCGCCTCAAGGCGCTCATTCCAAAGGCGTTCGACAAGTTCAACGTCCAGCAGAAGAATCGCGAGCTGTCATCCAGGCTCGAAGGACTCACCCACTTCGGCGAGCTGACGGGGACTTCGGAAGAGATGCGTGCCGTGTATCAGATCATCGAGGCGGTCGCGCCATCGACGGCGAGCGTCCTGATTTTCGGAGAGTCAGGCACGGGAAAAGAGCTGGTCGCGCGCGCGGTGCACTCGAAGAGCGAGCGGGCAAAGGGTCCGTTCTTCGCCTTGAACTGCGCGGCGCTGCCGAAAGACATCCTCGAGAACGAGCTGTTCGGGCACGAGAAGGGCGCCTTTACGGGATCGACCAACGAGAAGCCCGGCGCGTTCGAGATGGCCGATGGCGGCACGATCTTCCTCGACGAAGTGGCAGAGATGCCGCCGGACATCCAGGTGAAGCTGCTTCGCGCGATCGAGTCGCGGAGCATCCGGCGGCTCGGCGGCAAGAAGGAGATCACGGTGGATATCCGCATCCTCGCGGCGACGAACCGTGATTTACAGAAGGCGCTGGCAGACGGTGACCTCCGCGAGGATCTTTACTATCGCCTTGCCGTCGTCGAGCTGTTTCTGCCGCCGCTGCGCGAGCGCATCGGCGACATCAAGCTGCTGGCAAACGAGTTCCTGGCTCGCTTCGGCGAGCAGAACGGAAAACCGCAGACTGGCTTCGATGATGCGGCCTGGGAATGGATCCTTTCCTACAATTGGCCCGGCAACGTTCGCGAGCTGAAAAATGCAGTGGAGAGAGCGGTCATCATGACCCGCGGCGACAAGATCAAGGCAGTGGACATCATGCCGCGTCACCTTTATCGCGGCGGCGAAGGCGCGGCGGCGATTACGGTTCCTGTTGGCGCGACCCTGGCCGACGCGCGCCGCCAGCTCGTGCTCCGCGCATTTGCATCGACCAACGGTGATTACGCCCGCACTGCCACCATAGTGGGGATGACGCCCTCCGACGTACGCGCGGAGATTGCATCGCTTCTCAACGGCAGATCCAGCGATGCCCCGCCCAACGGAAATATCGCCAACGGCGCGCAACGTGCCCCAAAGACAGCAGAGCCAGCGGGCGGCGCAAAAGCAAACAAACCGCCGGCAAAGGCCTCGGCTGCCCCGGCAAAGCCGAAAGCAAAGAAGCGCTAACGACGCGGAGGATTGGGAATGGATGACCAGGATTGGTACGATGACGACGACGCCGACTACGCGCCTCCTTACGTCATTGTCGAGAGACGCGAGACTGGCGTCGGCCCGTTCCTCATGGGGATCGCGCTCGGTGCCGGCATAGCCCTGCTTCTGGCTCCGCAAAGCGGCGAGGAGACCCGTCGCGGGATAGCCCGTCGAGCTCGCCGGGCACAGGACGCGGCTCAGGGTTTTGTCGAGGACGTGAGCGGCACTGTCGCCGACAAATTCAACGAAGTCCGCGCCACCGTCGAGGATCGCATCGAGGCGACCTTCGAAGCCGTCGATGACAAGAAGCGTAGAGTGTCGAATGCGTTCCACGCAGGGCGGGCCGCGGCGCGCGAAGCGCGCGGTGAGCTGGAGCAGCGCATCGCCGAGACCAAAGCGGCGTACAAAGACAGCTAGTGCCGCAGCGCGGGCTCGCGGCCCGGCTCGGCTGGCTTCTTCGGGACTACGCGAAGCGGGTCTGGGACAATAGCGGCGAGGACAACGTTTTCTTTCTGGCTGGAGGAATCGCTTTCAACATCCTCCTGGCCGCCGTCCCGTTTTTTCTGCTGCTCGCGACAGGTCTCGTCTACCTCCTCAACCAGTCGCCAGACACGACGTCCGCCGAAGTCCTTCAGATCGTCGACAAGTTTCTCCCGCCCCACCCGCCAGGCGACTCGGGGCCGGCGGCCGCCATTCTGAATGAAGTCATCAAGCGGAGCGGCGCGCTCGGAATCTACAGCGCAATCGGGTTCATCTGGTTCTCGACGCGCTTGTTCGGCTCACTACGCACCGTGCTGGCGCAAATCTTCGACATCGATGCGGACAGGGGAATCGTTGCCGGGAAGATCTTCGACATCGAGATGACCCTGGTCTCGAGCCTCCTTCTCGTTGCCTACACGGCGTTGAGCGCCTATCTCGCGATCGCGACCACCCGAGGAGTGCTGATTCTGGCCGATCTGGGGATCCGGAAGGAGCTGATGGGCCAGCTGGAGTACAACCTCGGCCAGATACTGGCGTTCTCCTTCATCGCGACGATGTTCTTCTCCCTCTACAAGTTTCTGCCCCACCGGAAGATTCGCTGGAAAACGGCGCTAATAGCCTCGATGTTCACGAGCGCGATGCTGGAGGTGGCAAAACGAGCGTTTTCGGCATATGTGCGCTCATTTAACCCCGGATCCTTCTACAGCGGCACGGTCGCTGCATTAGTGCTGGTAGTCGTTTGGGTCTACTACGCCTCCTTTCTCTTCATCATTGGTGGCGAGGTAGCTCAGGTGTATGAGCTTCGGCGCGTGCGGAAAATGCAGCGCGAGGCGTTCGAGGACTGAGTATCACTAGCGATGTTGCCGGGTCTTCCGGCGAACACACTTTCAGGGTGAGGGGGCGTCTCGTGCGCAAGTATGCAGTGGTTGCGGCCGTGTTGGCCGTTGTTTCGATCTCGGCTTGTAAGAAGACGGGTGAAGGCGAGTATCAGGTTGAGAAGCCGGTAGTTGGAACACAGACGGACACAATTCACACGCCGTCAATCGACGTCGGCACTCAGACCACCACGGTGGCAGTTCCGAAGGTCGTGATGGATTCGGCGAAGATCAAGACGCCAACCGTCAAGGTTAAGAAGTAACTCACGTACTGGGCGAGAGCGCCCCCGTTCGTGATGTAGAAAGCCCCGCCAGAAATGGCGGGGCTTTCTCTTTTGCGCTCACCACTGAGAGCTGACAACAAAACCGACCACTGACCACACCACTGACCCACTTACAACTCAAGACTGACCACTCAAGACTTGGATCCCCTCTCCCATAATTTGTGGCCAGGGTTATCTCCCCAGTCTTTGGCTGCGAGAGTATATTTGGAGTGCCCCAGGTCCCGGAGGGCGTCAGCCCACTAACTCCGTCAGGACCCCGAAGGTAG
>JBDTND010000007.1:0-30988 GCA_039933915.1 Gemmatimonadales bacterium
GCGCGGCTCTCGCCAGAGTGGCAAGTTCCGGGCGAATCTCCTCTTTCCAACAACGTTGGCGGCTCCGCGGAGGCGGAGGCTCACAACGTCGCTTAAATTGAACTCGATGGCGCCAAATCTTTTCGTTGCTCCTTCGGTTCCAACCGAAGTGTCCGATCCGATCAACGCGCGCATACTCGCGGTGTCTGAGGATCGCATTGCGGGCTTCGTTGAAGAACCCTTCGCCCAGATAGCCGCGGCCACCGGTCTCTCCGAGGAGACCGTAATCGAGCGTTTGCGCGCGATGCTCGCCGCGGGAGTGATCAGGCGCATCAGACAAACGCTCATGGCGACCAATCTCGCGCCGGGCGCGCTCGTCGCGTGGCGCGTCGCGCCCGACGATCTCGACTCGGCATTCACCTTCATGGTGAACGAAGACCCGTTCTCCGGGCACGTCGTGATTCGTTCGACGGACGCCGAAACTCCCGGCTCGGTTTACAGGTTGTGGACGACGCTCAAGGTGCCGCAGGGATTCTCGATGGAGCGCCACTGCCGGTTTCTCGCGGAGAAAGTCGGCGCGGACGGTTTCCGCATCATGCCGGCCAAACGACTGTTCGCGCTCGGCGTGGGACACGTCCGCAGGCGCGGGATGGAGCCAGGATCGAGAAGCGAGGAGCCTGGGCGCGTTCTCGATACGAACATCGTCGAGCTCACGCCCCCCGAGTGGCGTGTTCTGACGGCGCTCAAGCGGGAATTAACCATCGATGAGATCACGTCGAATCCGTGGCGCGCGCGCGCGGACGAAGCCGGTGTGGCAGCGGAGGAGTTCGTTCGCGTTGCTCACTCGCTGAGCGCGCGCGAGGTGATCGGCAGGTTCTCGACCTTCCTCGAACACGTCAAGCCATCCGCGACGGGCGAGCGGGTAACGCGCTACAACGCGCTATTCCATTGGCGCGTTCCGGAGGGCAGAGAAATCGAGGCAGGGAAGGAAATCGGCAGGCACCACATACTCACGCACGCGTACTGGCGCGAAGGCGGGCCTGAGTTCGCCAACGTGAACGTAATGGCAGTCGCGCACGGCACGGATAAGCAGCTGGTGCTGGAGCACAAAGCCGCAATCGACCGGCATCTCGTGGACGCCGGCATTCCCGTTCTCTACACGAACGTATTCTGGGGCGGACGAAGCGAGATCAAGCCGTCGGAGATTTCCCCGGTAGCGTACAGGGCGTGGTCCACCAAGGCCGGTCTGACAGAACAAACGAGCGTCGAATGATAGACGGGAAGGTTTTTCTGGTCGGAGCTGGTCCGGGTGATCCCGGCCTCATTACAGTGAGAGGCAAGCAGCTCATCGACTCTGCCGACGCCGTCGTTTACGATGCGCTCGCCAATTCGGCGCTGCTTCCGCCCGGCGCGCGCACGACGGGAAGGCCAGAGCTCTATTACGTCGGAAAGCGCGCCGGGGCTACAGACTCGGTGACCCAGACCGAGATCAACGAGCTTCTCGTGAAGCTCGCCCGCGAAGGAAAGCGAGTTGTCCGTCTCAAGGGAGGCGATCCATTCGTATTCGGGCGGGGCAGCGAGGAGGCGCAGGCGATGAACGACTCGTCGGTGCCGTTCGAAGTCGTGCCTGGAATCACTGCCGGAATCGCGGCACCGGCGTACGCGGGTATCCCTGTGACGCACCGGGGTCTCTCGACATCGGTCACCTTCGTCACTGGCCACGAGGATCCCACAAAGCCCAGCACGCAAACCAACTGGACGGCTCTGGCGAAATCGGGCGGAACGATCGTGTTGTACATGGGATCGAAGACTCTCCCGGCGATTTCTGATGCGCTTTTAAAGGGCGGGATGCCGGGGGAGGTCCCCGCCGCGGCAATTCAGTGGGGGACTCGTCCGCGCCAGCGCACCGTCGTCGCGACTCTCGAGACGATCGCGGCAAAATCGGCGGAGCAGAACGTGACGTCGCCGGTGATCATCGTCATAGGCTGGTCCGTCGTGTTGCGCGACGAGCTCAGCTGGTTCGAGCGGCGGCCGCTGTTTGGAAAGCACATCGTAGTTACCCGGGCGACGCAGCAGTCCCAGGCGCTGACCGAGAAGCTGCGAGACCTTGGCGCGGATGTGTTCGAGATGCCGGCGATGCAGATCGCGCGTCTCGATCTCGCGCCGGTGCGCGCCGCCATCGGACGCTTGTCGCTTTACCACTGGTTGATCTTCACCAGTCAGAACGCGGTATCGATCTTCTGGGAGCAGTTGCTCGGCGAGGGGAAGGACGCGCGCGCGCTGGCGGGGTTGAAGGTTGCCGCCGTTGGTCCGGCTACAGCGGGGGCGCTTCTGGAGCGCGGAATCACGGTGGATGTGATCCCGGAGAAATTCGTCTCTGAAGCGCTGCTCGAGATGTTGCGCGCGCGAGAAGACGTGTCCGGGCAAGAGGTTCTATACATCACCGCGGAAGGTGCGCGAGATGTACTTCCAGAGGGGCTGAAAGAGATCGGTGCCGACGTCGCCGTTATCGAGGCGTACCGCCCAATTCCGGATGGCGAGGGGGCCGAGAGGCTTTCACGCGCGATCGAGGCCGGGAGAGTGGATCTCATCACCTTCACCTCGGGCTCGGCCGTGCGCGGCTACATTGACGCTGTCGGAGAGGATCTCGCTCTTCGCGTTCCCGCTGCGTCGATCGGACCGCAGACGTCGGAAGTGGTGCGCGAAGTGGGGATCGAGGTGAAAGCGGAAGCAAAGGAATCAACGATCGACGGTCTCGTAGCCGCGGTGGCCAGTGCCTTCTAAGGCGAAGAAGCGCGATCCTTCCGTCATTAGAATCGGGACGCGCGCTTCGGAGCTCGCGGTCCGTCAGGCGCGCCTCGTCGAGAGCGCCCTTCTCGAGCGCGGAATTGCGTCCGAGCTCGTGACGTTCAAGACCACGGGCGATAAAAAGCTCGATCAACCCCTCTCCGAGATTGGAGCGAAGGGATTGTTCACCCACGAGCTCGAAGTTGCGTTGTCGAAGGGGAAGATCGACTGCGCGGTTCACTCTCTGAAGGATCTCCCCACTGATTCTCCCGACGGGCTCGAGGTGGTCGCGCAGCTGAAACGCGAGGACCCGCGCGACGTACTGATCGTGAATCGCCAGACCGGCGCCGAGAACCTCGACGACTTGCCGGCGGGATCGAGAGTGGGCACGTCCAGTCTGCGCCGGCGCGCACAACTCATCGCGAGGAGACCCGATCTCGAAGTCGTCGAGCTGCGCGGCAACGTTCCGACTCGTCTCGGGAAAGTCGAGACTGGTCAGGTTCACGCCGCGATTCTCGCGGCGGCTGGACTCATTCGGCTGGAGGTGCAGCGGCGCATCACGATGTTCTTCGAGCTGCCGGACTGGCTTCCCGCGCCCGGACAGGGTGCAATCGCGGTTCAGGCGAGAGGCGACGATATCCGTATGAGGGATTTGCTCGCTCCTCTCGATGACCCGCGAACGTCGCTGGCAACGAGGGCCGAGCGCGCTTTCCTGGCCGCCCTCGACGGCGGATGCCAGGTGCCGATAGGAGCGGTTGTGAGTGCGATTGGGGGGACGCCTACATTATATGGTATGCTCGCCGACCTGACCGGGAAACACATCGTGCGCGGGTCCCGAGTGCTCGACGCCAAGTCGCCTGAAGAAACCGGAGAAGAGCTCGCCGCCGAGATCCGTTCGCGCGGTGGCACCAGCATGCTCGTCGAGCTCCGCCAGCTATCCAAACTTCCAGCGCCCCAGCCAGAGTAAGAGTGTCCAGCTTTCCGAACTATCGCCCGCGTCGCCTGCGGCGGACCGCCGCGCTTCGAAACCTGGTTCGCGAGACCCACCTCGCCCCAGCGCAGCTGGTGCTGCCCGTTTTCGTCCGTGATGGAAAGAAGCTTCGGCGTCCCGTCGGATCGATGCCGGGCGTCAATCAGACGTCGGTGGACGAAATGCTCCGCGATGCCGAGGCGGCCGCCAAGGCAAAGGTCGGTGGCATCATTCTGTTCGGGGTGCCCGAGACCAAGGACTCGACCGGCTCGTCGGCGTGGGACGACAAGGGTGCGGTGCAGCAGGGAGTGCGTGCTCTCAAAAAGGAGATCCCCGAGCTGGTTGTGATTACCGACGTCTGCATGTGCGAGTACACCGATCACGGACATTGCGGCGTGCTGAAAAACGGAGAGGTCGACAACGACGCCACTCTCGAGCTGCTCTCGCGTGCCGCCCTGTCACATGCGGGCGCCGGTGCTGACATCGTGGCGCCAAGCGACATGATGGACGGAAGGGTGCAGGCGATCAGGTCGTCGCTCGACGCAGCCGGCTTTTCCGACGTCTCGATCCTCAGCTACGCCGCGAAGTACGCCTCGGCTTACTATGGTCCATTTCGCGAAGCGGCCGAATCCGCTCCACAGACGGGCGATCGCCGCGGCTACCAGATGGATCCGGGGAACGCGCAGGAGGCGATCCGCGAAGTTCTAGCGGACATCGACGAGGGCGCTGACGCGGTGATGGTAAAGCCGGCGGGGCCCTACCTGGATATCGTCGCGCGAGTGAGAGCGGAAACGGGATATCCCGTGGGGGCGTATCAGGTCAGCGGGGAATACGCCATGATCGCGGCGGCTGCCGAACGTGGTTGGATAGACAGGGAGCGCGTGATGATGGAGTCGCTCCTTGGAATTCGCCGGGCAGGCGCCGATTTCATCGTCACTTACTTCGCAACCGAAGCCGCGACCAACCTCTAGCGCAAAAAAGTCTTGACGGACTCAGCGAACGGGATATAATTAGACAGTTGGCTAATTAACTAACTATCCTATGAACGACGTCTTCCGAGCCCTATCCGATCCTACTCGCCGCGAGATCCTCGAGATGCTGCGCGGGGGACCGCGCACGTCTGGGGAGATCGCCGACAAGTTCAGCACGAGCTGGGCGACGGTCTCCCGCCACCTGAGCGTCCTCAAGGACGCGGGACTGATCCTGGCCGAGCGCAACGGACAGCACATCGTGTATGAGCTCAACACCACCGTGTTTCAGGATGTAGTCGAGAATCTCATCAAGTGGCTTGGCCCACGGAGATCAAATGCGTAAGTGGATTCCAGCGCTCATCGTCGTCGCCGCTTTCATCATATCAGCGGCCGTTTATCCGAATCTGCCCGAGATGGTTCCAACACACTGGAACGGCATGACCGCGCAGCCGGATGATTGGAGCAGTCGTGCCTGGGGTGCGTTGATGATTCCCGTGATCCTGATCGTGATATGGGCGCTTTTCCGGATTGTGCCGGCGATAGATCCACGCGGCGCGAATTACGCGAAGTTTGGCGGCGCTTTCGAAGGGATCATCGTCTCGATCATGCTCTTCATGCTTGGCGTCCACATCGTCATGCTTCGCGCGGCACTCGGCCATCCGGCCGATATGGATCGAGTGATGCCATTCGGCATTGGAATTCTGCTGGTCGTGATTGGAAACCTGCTTCCACGAGCGCGCCCGAACTGGTTCGTCGGAATTCGAACACCGTGGACTCTTTCAAGCGACCGCGTGTGGGAGAAAACGCATCGGTTTGGCGGACGCCTATTCGTCGTTGCCGGGCTCATCATCGCTCTCTCATCGCTCGTGTGGGTGCAGTGGGCACACGTCATTCTTATCACCGCGGTCATTATTACAACGACCGCAGTCCTCTTCTACTCCTATCGCGAGTGGAAGCGGGAGCAACCGCCGGCGAGGACCGCGATCTAGCCACCCCCACCTTTGAGCCAACCATGAAATCCTCCACGCTGGTTTCGCTGAGGTACTTCGCCTCAATTGCGCTGGTCTCGATCGCCGCGACACAGGCGAGAGGGCAGTCAGCGAGCTCCACGCCGCGGCGGGCTGCTCCGGTCGCCGGCGCAATCGACACCGTCCCACCGAGGACAGTGAAGGAAATGCCGTTCGCGTTTCAGAGCGGAACCCTGACGCTGCCGGGGACGCTGACTCTTCCGGCGAAATACAAGGGCAAGCTTCCCGTGGTGCTGATTGTGGCGGGATCAGGTCCCACCGACAGAAATGGAAATTCAGCGGGTGCCCTGCGTGCGCAAAACAACTCGAACCTTTACGCCATCCTCGCGTGGCAGCTGGCCAACGCGGGAATTGCGTCAGTGCGGTACGACAAGAGAGCCGTCGGTGACAACGTCAGGAAGATCGATCTGGCTGCTACCACGATCGACGACTTCATCGCCGACGTCATAGCCGGCGCGAGGACACTCGTTGCTGATCCCCGCTTCTCGAGAGTTGGTCTGGTGGGTCACAGCGAAGGTGCGGAGCTGGTTCTGCAGGCGGTAAATCGCGGAGCGCCGGCGTCAGGCATCGTGATGATGTCCGGAGCCGGCAAGCCCATCATGCAGATCTTACGCGAGCAGATCTCGAGGCAGCTTTCGCCGGCGGATCTCCTCAAATGGGACTCGGCCGCGGCGCGCTATCTTCGCGGCGAAGAGCCCGGCGACGTGCATCCCGGTCTTCGCGGTCTCTTGCTGCCGGTCAACCGGAAATACATGCAGAGCTGGGTGAAGTACGATCCGACGGCGGAAATCGCGAAGGTGAAGGTTCCCGTGCTCATCGTTCAAGGCGGGCGCGACATTCAGGTCAGCGAGGCCGATGCGCGCGCTCTCAAAGCGGCGCAGCCGGCGGCGAAGCTGGTTGTGATTCCGGCGGCAAATCACGTATTCCGATTGGCGGCTAGCGATGATCCCGTCTCGAACGCGAAGCTCTACACCGATCCGACTATTCCTGTGGTTCCGGAACTCGCTCCCGCCATTAGCGGCTGGATCAAGCAGCTGAAATAGGACGGCCGGTCGACAGGGTTCGACAGGCGTTGCGGGCTGGGGGTGGCGCGCCGGGCACGACTCCCGTCGCGCGATTAACTTGTACGTCCACCATGACCTGCTCTGACCATGCGCTATAGAGTCTTTCCCGGAACCGACCTCCAGGTGAGCGAGGTCGGCTTCGGGACGTGGACGCTCTCGACCGGCTGGTGGGGTGAGAAGACGGACGACGAAGCGGTGGAGATGCTGCGCGACGCGCACTCGAAGTTTGGCGTGACGTTCTTCGATACCGCAGACACGTACGGCAACGGCCGCGGAGAGCGCCAGCTCGCGCAGGCGTTTCGCGGCAAGCGTGACGAGGTCGTTTACTCGACCAAGATCGGATACGACATCTACGATCCCGCCGCTCAGGCCGCGCGTCGGGGACAGAGCGAGCTCCCGCAGAAGTTCGACCGGGACTACATGCGGTTCGCGCTGGACAAGTGCCTCGAGCGCCTCGAGACGGACCGCATCGATGTGCTACAGCTGCACAACATCAAGATGGAGCACGTGCGCGACGCGGCGATCTGGCGGTCGCTTCGCGAGATGAAGGACGAAGGCTTGATTGGCGTGTGGGGCGCTGCGTTTGGTCCTGCCATTGGTTGGCTGTACGAGGCCGTCGAGCTGTGCGAGCGCGAGAGCGACATCGGGACCATTCAGATGATCTGGAACATCCTCGAGCAGCATCCCGGAACCGCGATGATACAGGCGGCCGGCGAGTTCGCTCCCAGCTGCTGCTTCAACATCCGCGTCACGCACGCCTCGGGAATGCTGGAAGGGAAGTACACCGAAGACACCGTGTTCCCCGCCAACGATCACCGCCGGCACCGCCCTCGCTCGTGGCTGACGAACGGCCTGCGAAAAGTTCGGACGCTCGACTTCCTCACGACGCAAATGACGCTGGGGCAGGCTTCGCTGAAATGGCTTCTCGCTGAGCCGCGTGTTGTGACGACTCTGCCCAACATCTACGACTTCGAGCAGTTGGCGGAGTTCGCCGGGGCTTCCGACAAGCCTGAGCTGTCGACGGGGCAGATGGAAAAAGTGGCGGAGCTGACCTCTCACAATTTTGGCGTAGAGGAAGACCCAATGAGCTACAAGGGCACCATGGACCGAATAACAGCGTGATCAATCCGTGGCACGATCTTGCGGCGGGGATTCATCCCCCCGAGCAGGTAACCGCGCTGATCGAGATCCCGAGCGGCAGCCGTAACAAGTACGAGCTCGACAAACAGACTGGTCTGATCCGGCTGGATCGGGTTCTGTATTCCTCGATGCATTACCCCGGGGACTACGGATTCATCCCGCGCACGCTGCACGAAGACGGCGATCCCCTGGACATTCTCGTTCGCATCAACGAGCCCACCTTTCCGGGCTGTCAGATCGACTGCCGGCCTCTGGGCGTGCTCAAGATGCTCGATCGCGGCGAGCCGGACGACAAGATCATCGCCGTGCCGTGTCACGACCCCTACTACCACGGGTACTTCGACATCGCCGATCTTTCACAGCATTATTTGAAGGAAGTGGAGCACTTCTTCCATATTTACAAGGACCTCGAGGGAAGACGCGTCGAGATCGTTGGCTGGGAGAAAAGCGAAGTAGCGGCTCAGGTAATCAACGAATCAATCGCGCGCTATCAGGAACGATTCTACCAGGTGGGTACATGATCAGTCGATCGCCCCTACGCTCAGTTGCAGTCATTATGGTTGTCATATCGCTTGCGTCCGCTTGCGACAAGGGCGACGAGAGAGCGGTGAAGGGCCGGCCTGGCCCGAACGGCGCCGCACGCGACACGATCAGCGACCTCGCGCTCAACGAAGATGGGCTTGGACAGATTCAGATCGGCATGACGCTCGATGATGCCGTCAACATGGGTCTGCTCAATGAGAACCCGAACATGAATACCAGATGCGACTTTGTCTTTCCAGCGGTCGGAGCTGGAATTCCGGACGGCGTTAGCGCGATGGTCGTGAAAGGGCAGGTCGTGCGCATCGATGTCGACACCGGAGCGGTTACGACCGAAGACGGCGCGAAGATTGGCGACACCGAAGATCGGGTGAAGAGCATCTACGGCGACGAGCTCAAGGTCGAGCCCCACAAGATCATTTCCGGCGGACATTATCTGGTGGTGCTGGGTGACAGCGCCAGCGCCGGTAAGGCGCTCGTGTTCGAGACAGATGGCCAGCACGTCTCGAGCTTCCGCGCCGGAAAGCTTCCCGAGGTAAAGTGGATGGAAGGGTGTCGCTAATGCCGCCGGAGCGATGAAGTCGCCGATGCGAGGCTGACGGACAAGGGAGAGTAGCTTGACGCTTACATTCCTCACCGCGGAATGGCGCTACCTCGCAATGCTGAACTTCGAGGTCGATCCAGAAGTCCTCGCGCCCCACGTGCCCAGGGGAACCGAGCTCGACCATAGCGGCGGACGTCACTTCGTGAGCCTCGTTGGATTTCTGTTTCTCGATACGCATCTGCTTGGATTGCCCGCTCTCTTTCATCAGAACTTCGAGGAAGTGAATCTGCGGTTCTACGTCCGCCGCCAAGCCGGGGAAGAGCTGCGAAGGGGAGTCGTGTTCATCCGGGAGCTTGTTCCGCTAACGCTCGTCGCCGAGACGGCGAAGCTGACGTACAACGAGCCCTACCGCACCGTTCCAATGCAGCACGCCATCGTCGAGACCAGCGGCAAGCTCCACAGCGTGGAATATCTGTTCGGTGGTTCGAGCGATCAGTGCCGTCTGGCGCTCCACGTGGATGGTCCGAGCCAGGAGATCGGGCCTGGGTCGCACGAGGAATTCCTCTCCGCGCGTGGGTGGGGCTACACCAGGCAGCGCGACGGAGGCACGGTAGAGTACCGCGTCGAGCATCCGCGGTGGCACGTCTGGACGAACGCGCTATGGGAGCTCGACGGACCGCTGCGTGAATTCTACGACGAGCCGTTCGCTAGTATTATCGCAGGAGCTCCTGCGTCCGCATTCATTGCGAATGGCTCCGCGGTGGCTGTCCACCTGCCGGAGCGCATCGCCTAACTTTTTCCGGATTACTGCCATGGCGACAACCGTTCAGGAACCCGACCTTCGCTATCCCGTTGGAAAATTCAGCTGGGATGCGCCGATAAGTGAAGCCGACCACCCCAAGCTCATCGCGGCGATCGCAGAAACGCCGGCCGCGCTTCGATCCGCGGTGAAGGGACTCTCTCGCGAGCAGCTGGACACGCAATACCGGCCAGGCGGTTGGACGGTCAAACAGGTCGTTCATCATGTGCCCGACAGCCACATGAACGCCTACACGCGATTCAAGCTCGCGCTAACCGAGGACGTACCTACGATCAAGACATATGAAGAAGCGGCGTGGGCGGAGCTGCCGGATTCACAGAAGGTACCGATCGAGGTCTCGCTCGACCTGCTCGACGCGCTGCACCTCCGGTGGTTGGCCTTGCTCCGCTCGATGGACCAGGCGGAGTTCAAGCGCCAGCTCCGCCATCCGGAACACGGGCGCGTGCTATCACTCGAGCAGATGCTCGGACTGTATGCGTGGCACGGGCGGCATCATGTTGCCCACATAACGTCGTTGAGAAAGCGGGAGGGCTGGTAGTTTTCTGTTTCCGTGTATCCGTGGGTCCGAGATTGGCGCCAGATTCGGGCACCCTGCTTGCCTCTCTTATCAGCTCAAACAGGAGGCAGGGTGAGGTACAAGACGACAGATTCGCGGCGGGCCACGTGGTTGCTGGTTACCGCCGGCGCCGCGTTGGTGGCGGGTAGGCTAGTCGAGCGCGGGCTCGAAAGCGGTTGGCGAAAGTGGAAGCATGAGGATCCCCCCGACGGCCTCTGGAACCAAAGCCGGGGTTGGTCCCAGGCTCTGGCGTGGACCGCGCTCTCCGCCGCCGCGGTAATGGGAGCGCAGCTCGTTGCGCGCCGCAGCGCCCATCTCGGATTGCGTCAGCTGACCGGAAAGCGCGCTCCGGCGGGGCTGTGAAGCATTCGCCTGGATTCCTGAAAATCGTTGACGACGCAAAATCCCGCGTGCGCGAGGTAAGTGTCGACGAAGCGCGCCGCAAATTCGAGGCAGGGAAGGCCATGCTCATCGACGTGCGCGAGGAGAGTGAGTGGATGGCCGGACATGCCCGTGGCGCCGAGCACATGGGGAAAGGCGTGATCGAGCGTGACATCGAGCAGCTGGTGTCGGACAAGAGCTCGGAGCTGATCCTGTACTGCGGCGGCGGATTCCGCTCCGCCCTGTCGGCGGACAATCTTCAGAAGATGGGCTATACCAACGTCGCCTCGATGGCCGGGGGTTGGAGATCGTGGCAGGAAGCGGGGGCGCCGGTCGAAGGCCGAAAATAGATGTGATGTCACCATTCGAGCCGCGTGGTTCGTTCCGAGTATCACAAAGTACTTGACAGCACAAAGTAACCCCGTAACTTAGAATCGTCACCCTACGGAGTCTGTTCCCATGGAGCGCTATATGTTGAAGATGCTCGTGATGCTTACATCGTTTGCGAACTGCGCCGGTGGATTCGTGCTCATCGCAACCTGGGCGACGATGTGGCAGCGCGTTCCGCTAATCGTTCTCTTCATCGGCGGATCGCTGTTGATTCAGGGCGCGTACACCATTCTGTATCTGCATGGCGATCTGGACCGTTGGGGAGGCGTCGCCACGGGAGCGCTCTTCGCCGGCGAAGGTCTGGCGCTGTGTGTAGGCGCCGGCGGATTGATTCAGGGAATCATCCACAACATCAACACCGCCGATATGGAGATGGCGCCCGTGCTGGCAGGGTTGTTGATGCTCGTCCAGGCGGCGGTTGCGCTGCTGTATCTTCTCACGAGCGGGCGGCTGCGCCCTGCCAATGGGCGCAGCGCCGCCTGAGACTGTCTACGGTCTCAGCTCACCGTGATCGACTGGCTCGCGACCGCGGTGCATGAACAGGAACTCATATAGAATCGCCGCAACGAGCCCCCCGGTGATCGGCGCCGCCCAATACAGTAGCTGCGCCTCGTAAACGCCGCTCGCCACCGCCGGGCCAAACGACCGCGCCGGGTTCATCGACCCGCCCGTGAGCGGTCCGATCGCCAGAATGTCCGCGGCGACCACGAATCCTATCGCGAGGCCACCGACCTTGGGGCCACGCAGATCGACCGCGGTTCCGAAGACGACGAACACGAGAAAGAATGTCGCTACAGACTCGAGAAGGAATGCCTGGCCACCCGTAATATCGAGCGCGATTGTCTGGCCGCCGCCGCGAGTCGCGACGAATATCGAGTCGGGGTACCCCGCCTTGAGGGCGTATCCCGCCGCGATGGCACCGATGACCTGCGCGACGATGTAAAGGGCGGCCATCATCGGCTCGATCCTTCTCGTTGCGAGAAAGCCGAGCGTGACGGCGGGATTGAAGTGGCCGGAGATGCGCATCAGCGCGCTCACCATCACGGCGAGAATGAGCCCGTGCGCGAGCGCGACCTCCACCAGGGCGGCCGGGCTCTGCGACATGCGGGTGCTCATGATTGCACCGCTCCCAACGAAGACGAGAGCGAAAGTACCGATGAACTCTGCTGCGCTGTGGCGCCACGCGTCCCGCATTTACTGCCCCCGAAGGAGTGGTGCCGCGGCGCGTGGGATCCCTAGATCACTCTGCGCAGTACCAACGCGGCGTTTATCCCGCCGAAGCCGAACGAGTTCGTGATCATGTGCTCCACGCGCTCTTTCCGCCCCGTACCCGGCAGAAAGTTAAGATCGCAGGCCTCGTCCGCAACCTGAAGGTTGACGGTCGGCGGCAGCCACTCCTGCTCGAGCGCGAGAGCGCAGATCGCCGTCTCGATCGCGCCGGATGCGCCGAGCGCATGGCCGTAGTAGCCCTTCGTCCCACTCATCGGGATCTTGTAAGCGCGATCGCCCAGCACTTGCTTGATCGCCGTCGTCTCCGTCGCGTCGTTGAGCGGAGTGGAGCTGCCGTGGGTGTTGACGTAGCCGATCTCGTTCGGCGAGACGTGAGCGTCGTCGAGCGCCAGACGCATCGATCTGGCCGCCTGCGATCCGTCAGGGCGTGGCGCAGTCATGTGGTATGCATCATTGGTCGTGCCGTAACCCGCGACCTCGGCGTAGATCTTCGCGCCACGCGCCTGCGCGCGTCCATACTCCTCGAGGATGAGAACCGCGGCCCCCTCTCCCATCACGAATCCGTCGCGATCCTTGTCGAACGGGCGTGACGCGGCTTCCGGCTCTTCGTTGCGCGTGGACATCGCGCGGATGAGAGCGAATGCTCCGTAGGTGAGGGGCGCGAGCGGCGCCTCGGCGCCTCCGGCGATCATCACGTCGGCATAGCCATCGCGGATCTGTCTGAACGCGTCGCCGATCGCGATCGTGCCCGATGCGCAGCTCATCGCGTTGGTGGAGTTCGGGCCCATCGCACCCACCTCGATCGCGATGTTGCAGCTGGCCCCGCCGCCGAATACCGCGAGCGCCAGGGTCGCGTCGACCGCGCGCAATCCCTGCTGCAGGTAAACGGCGAGCTGTCCTTCAGCGTAGCCCACTCCCCCTAGCGCCGTGCCCATGTTGGCGCCGACGCGCTCTCTGTCTTCTTTGGAGAGATCGAGATTCGCATCCGCGAGTGCCATTTGCGCGCCGACCACGGAGAATTGCGCGAACCGGTCGAGACGCTTGGCGCGCTTCGCATCGAGATGATCGGACGGAACGAAGTCATTGATCTCCGCCGCATTGTGGCTGCGAAACTCCGAAGGATCGAAACGGGTCAGCGACCTGACCGCTGAACGCTGCTGCTGGAGTCCCGACCAGAAGCCGTCTCGTGTGGTTCCGATTGGAGTGATAGGTCCAATTCCGGTTATTACAACTCTGCGTCTGCTCACTGATGCCTCGGTTTACTTCAGAATCCCTGTTTGTTTTCTGCGACTGTTGCGAGTCCCGCGAGCGTGCGGGACGCAATTCCATGGATGAACACCGGTCCGATCACATGCGCTGCAATGAATGGCCCGATCTCGGGCACGTTTGGTCCGTCCCACATATGCACGATCCGTACGTGAGTTCCGGTCGGTGCGGGGATGAAGGTCCACTCCACTTCCATCCCCTTCGTGATGCCTCCGATGTGCCTGAAGCGGATCGAAGGCCCGGCATCGTCAATCGCCATCTCTGAACGCCACCATGTCGGCCAGTTCAAGGCACCCACGCCTCGGAAGCCTTTGATGACGAATGGTCTGTTGGCAGACATTGCAACGATTCCGCCGCCGTCCCGGCGCTTCTCGGTGAATCTCACGTACCGGTAATGCGGGAGATACACCGGCCACTTCTCGACGTTCGAGGCGAGCTCGAAGATCAGACGCGCCGGCGCGTGCACATACTGCGAATCGACTTCTTCCATCTCTGATTCGCCCGGCATGGGCCCGAGCTGAAACGGCGGCAGGATCTCTCGCGTCACCGGTGCGCCGGCGCCCAGCTCGTCGTCACGCGAAATCCGCGACGACGATGAGCCACCGGTCTCATCGCAATCGCCTGGTGCACTGTATCGGCGAGCTCCGCGGGTGTGAAACCCCGCATCACGGAAACGACTCCATCGTGACGGCTAACAGCATGAAATCGCAGGGGAAACGAGACGAGCCAGAGCCCGGCCGCAGCGATCCAGCTTCGCCTCAGGTCGCTCACGATCACGCGCACGCGCGCGACGCGATTCATCTCGCGCAGGAGCTTCAACGCGTCGTTGCTGACAAAATGGTGCAGCACCTGCGAGCACATAACGATGTCGACGCTATTGTCCGCGAACGGCAGCTGGAGCGCGTTGGCACAAACGGAAAAGCTGACGGACGACCGGCTCGCGGACGCCAGCGGTTTCGCCGAGTCGAGCCCGATGGTAGTCAGGTCCACGCCCGCCGCGCTCGCGACCGCTTTCGCGCGGCACGGAATGTCACCGAGCCCGGTCCCGACGTCGAGCAGAGTCGCCCTGGGCGGCACTTCCTTCAACGCCGCAGTCAGCTCGAGGATGGCGGAGCTGGTTCCGCCGAACAGCGCATTGGCGCGCGCGACATCCGCGAGTGAGCGCGTCACTATTCGCGGATCGATGCCGGGCAGGTCGAGGATCTCGGTGCCCCTTTTTCGTGGCGGCGTCAGTATTCGCACTTGTTCAGCGCTCCAGTTGTGCGTAGCCGCCGCGATAGTAGAGGAGCGGCGTTCCAGTTTCAGCGCGCGCCGACTCCACCTCGCCCAGGATGATCGTGTGATCCCCACCGTCGTGCATGGCGAATCGCTTGCATTCGATGAGGCCGAGGATGTCGTCAAGAATCGCGTAACCGGTCGCCGACCTCGTGAAACCGACGCCCTCGAAACGGTCGATATCAACGATGGAAAATCGACGCGCGATCTGCTCCTGCCTGGCGGCGAGAATGTTGACGACGAATCCCGGCGCGGTCGAGAGCGCCGGGTGAGCCGAGGCAGTCTTCTCGATGCAGATCAGAATGAGAGGCGGCTCGAGGCTCAGCGAGCAGAAGGCGCTGACGGTCATGCCCTGGTCCGACCCGTCAGAGGCTTTCGTCGTCACCACGGTTACACCCGACGGAAACCTGCCGAGCACTGCGCGAAACTCGTCTGGACTGACGCTCAAGTTGTGAATGCCGGAGAGATGAAGAGAGAGAAGAGGAACCGGGGGCTAAGAACGACTTTGGCGGGAATGAAATCTCCGGCCACTCCTACGATCAGGTCCGCCATGTCCTTCCGCCGGGAGAGAACCTTGGCCGCGTTGTTCAGGAAATATGGATGCGCGATGGCCATGCCAACGATTCGCTCCAGCTTCCACTTGCCGCCGAACTCGCGCCTTCTCGCCCGGTCATAGCCGGAAAGAACACGGCTCTCGTCCTTCGGGCTTCGGCCGAGCGCCTCTGACATGTGCGGAGCGAGGAGCTCACCGCCGCGAAGCGCCGCATAGATCCCCTCGCCGGTGAAGGGATCGAAAAAATCGGCCGCGTCTCCGACGAGAGCCGCTCCCGGCGCCCACGCATTTCGCGAGGCCGTTGCGAAAGGCCCGGTCGCGCGCACCGGCGTCACCCGCTCCGCGCCCACGAATCGCTCCGCGAGGTGTGGGCGCGATGCAATCCATTTCTCGAAGAATTCAGTCTTGTCGTAGCCGATCTCTCGCGCTCGTGACATCGGGACCACGACAGCGACGTTCATCATTCCGGCGCCGACATCGACTATGCCGAAATAGCCATCGTACTCGACGTGCATTTCTCCCATGTCGGTGACGCCCTGCACGTTCCTGTAGTGTGCGACCAGGGCAATGCGCCGCGGCCAGATGCGGCTCGTTCTCTGCAGGCCCAGCCTTCGTCCAATGACCGACCGCAATCCATCCGCGCCGACCACATAGCGCGCTCGCAGCACGCGTGATTCTCCTTCGCGCCCGAGAGCCTTGACACCGCAGACGCGGTCCGAGCCGTTTCTGGCGACATCGGTGACGCGCATGGATTCCTCGATCCGCGCGCCCGCGCGACGGGCTCCGCGTAGCACGATCTCGTCCAGAACTGTTCTCCGTATCGCGAGGCCCTTGTCGCGGAACGCGTGAAAGCCGTGGTTGGCCGCGAACTCGCCGTTCGCGACGCAGCCGTTCGGGGCCCGCACCCGCATGCCGGCCAGATGCGCGGGATTGGTCTGTTCGATTTCATCGAGCACGCCCATGTCCGATAGAACTCTCGACGCCTGTGGGCTGAGGTACTCGGCGCATATCTTGTCGCGGGGGAATGTGGCGCGATCGAGCAGCAGCACATCGACGCCTTCGCGCGAGAGCGCCCACGCAGTTGATGCGCCCGCCGGACCGCCGCCGACGACGATCACTTCCGCGTCGAGGTGCTGGGTCAACTTATCCGAGCGCGCGAGCTACGCGCTGAAACAGCCCCATGTATTGCCAGTGCGGCCGCGGGAGGCGGAGCACCGATGCGGCCCGCGTGAGGTAGGGGAGTATCGCCGACCGCGAGTCAGCCGAGAACATGAAGCGCGGATGATCGGCGGCGAACCGCTTGAGGCGGGTAACGGTGGCGTCGAAGCTCAATTCGCTCGAAAAATAGAAGGTGGGATCGAGGAGCGTGCTCTGGTCGGGCACGACCCCCTCAGCGATTGCAATGCGATGGAGCGTCGTGCCGGGATAGATGCGCAGTCCGACTGTGAGGTAAACGGCGTCTCCACGCTGGAGCCGCCATCTGGCGAAGGCGAGAGTTTCTTCGACGGTCTGCGGCGTCTCGCCTGGCCCGCCAACAAGAAAGATCCAGAGAGTCCTGATTCCGTGCTTCTCGACGCGCTCAGCGACCTCGCGCACCTTGGCCGCGTTGAATCCCTTCTCGAGTTTTTCGAGAACTGCGTCGCTCGCGCTCTCCGCTGTTATCCCGAGCGAGCGAAATCCGGCGGCCTTCATCTCGCGCAATAGCTCGGGCGACGCTGTAGCCGGCGTAAAGTTCGTGGTGTCGAGCTGGACGCCGAGCCTGCGGCGGGCGATCGCTCCGCAGACTTCCAGCGCGTGCCCCGGCGGGGAATTGAAGGTCGAATCGACGAAGTCAAAATGACGAACCCCTGCCCTGGCCCTGAGCTCCTCGATTTCGTCGGCGACGAGCTCCGGATCGCGTGTTCGATATCCCCAGCCCTCGACGTTCCGGTAGGTGCAATACACGCACTTGTAAACGCATCCGCGCTTTGACTGGACCGGAATGGTTGCGCCATGACGCTGGTACCGAGCCAGATCGATCCACCGATCGAGTTGCGTACTCGGAAGCGAGTCGAGATCCGCGTCTTCCCCGGGGGGCGTGAACACGACGGTTCCATTGCGCTCCCGGACGAGTCCGGGCAGCGCGTCGATCGAATTGCCGGACGAGAGCGCGTCGACCAGGGCGACGCTGGCGCGCTCGCCGTCGCCCGCGACCGCGTAATCGACGCCGAGATCTCGAAACAGCGCTTCTGGCGCGACTCCGAATGCCGCACCACCCGCGATGACTTTCGCCCCGGGCGCCGCGCCGCGAAGGCCGTGCAGGACGTCGCGCGCTTCCGGGGTGTAGTGTCGGAGCGCGATCGCATCGCTGTTATCGATGTTCCGAACCGAAACTCCGATGACGTCTGGTCGAAACGCCAGAGCAGCATCGCCCGCCGCCCTGACCGCATCCTTCGCGAAGCACAGATCGACGAATCGCACGTTGTTCCCCGCGGCGTCGAGTGCCGACGCGACGCATGCCAACCCGTTGGGCACAACGGGATACGGCTGGCGCTCGCGATTGGTACTCACGAGCAGCACCCGCACTCCGCCGTTGGAACCTGATGCCACCTGTGACTTCATGATCTGCACTCCAGGGCCCGACCCCCTCAGGTCAGAAGTAAAGCTATCAGGCCGCCCACGCACGAGCAGACGAAGTTGACTGCATCGTTGTCGAATCCGGCGAGGCCTCCGGCATGGCGCGTTTTTGCGCCACAGCTGTGAGTGAGGCGTTCCGTAGACTTCGAGCATACCTCGCACCAGCGGCGCGCCTGCAGCGTCGCGCCAAGCAGGGAATCTGCGAGGGCGCCTGCAATCCCGCCGAGTGCCATGGCGGTGAATGGAACAGGCCAGTTGGCGAGCGCTGCCACCGCGGCGATAAACAGCGCGCCGAAGATGCCTCCCGCGGTGCCCATCAGCGAGATGCCCCCCGAGGTTCCGGTTGGAACTCTTTGCCACGAGATGATGGATACAGGCTCAGTACCCGCTAGCGTTCCTATCTCTGTTGCCCAGGTGTCGGCGTTGGACGCAGCGAGAGCGCCGGCCCCGATCGCGTACCACGCAGGTGACGGAACGAGGATATATCCGAGCGCGGCAGCGGCGAACACGCCGCCGTTGGCGATCACTTGTGCGGCGTCGCGGTCATCGCCCTTCTCGACGACCGAGCCCACGCGGTCCGCTTTCCGTTGCTCTCCGATCCTGGACAGCGCGCTTGACGAGACGAAAAGCGATAACAGGAGAAGACCCCAACTCCAGCCGGCCGCGACCGAGATCCCTCCCACGACGGCGGCGGCGATCGCGCCACTCGCGGTAAGGGTTCGCGCGCGACGAGCGGCAGCGGCGACTAATATCGAAAGAACGGCGCCCGCGAGCGCGCGAGAGAGCGCTTCAGGCAGCTGTGAGGACCCGGTTTTTGATTTTAACGAGCGGCGACTTCACGGTTTCACGCTTGAAGGCGATTCGGGCGACGGTTAGCTTGCGCTCTCCGCCTACCAACTAAATGCCCGGCACTGTAAACGCCATAGTCCCACTAAGTCTTCTCGAGTCAGTTCGCTCTGTCGACATTCCAGAAGGTGATGATGTCGATGTCGAATATGTGCAGGAGCATCGCAACAAGCGACTCGGCCTGAGCGATACCGTCATCGCGCAGATCCGGCGATACAAGGATGCACTCAAGCACAACCAGCAGATTCAGATACACGAGGCCAGCGGTATCGCGCGCCTTATCGGGCGGAGGCCGGACGCCGAAGGAATCTTCACTCGCGCCGGCAGCATCGTCGCAAGGCGAATGTATGAGATGATCTCCGGCACTACCCGGCAGGTAATCCATATTCTGCCCGGTTTCATCGCGCGTCCCCTTGCGTTCCGGCAGATCAAGAGAGCAGGCGAGAAATATCTGGGCGCGTCCGTGCGTCGCGTCGGCGCGTCGGTGGTGCTCACCGTCAAGGAATCCGTGACTTACGGAACTGCGCCGGGCGCCCTTGGCTGTCTCTACTACGAATCGGCGCTGCGTGAGATGTTGAAGCTGCTCGTGAACGGGGGCGGGATGATTGACCACGTGCATTGCCGGGAGCGCGGCGAGGACACTTGCGAGTGGCGCGCGGAGTGGCGCGCCATTAAAAGCTCGCAATAGCAGCCGCGGTGTTACGGCCTGACTCTCTCCCCGCGCTCCAGTCCGCGATCGATGCGGCTGGATTGGACGGCTGGCTCCTATACGATTTCCACGGCTTGAATCCAGTCGCCGTTGGCATGCTGGAGCTGCCCGGCATGACGACGCGCCGATTCTTCGTCTACATCCCGCGCGAGGGACCTCCCGCAGCGATCACACACGCGATCGAGCAGGGACCGTGGGCAGGATGGCCGGACAAATGGCGTAAGCTGAAGTACAGCAGCTGGCGCGTTCTGGAGTCGCTCCTCGCCGAGCTCGTGAAAGGAAAGAAAGTGGCGATGGAATATTCGCCCGGCGATGCGGTTCCCTACCTCGACCGCATACCAGCTGGAGTCATCGAAATGGTGCGCAATGCGGGCGCGACCGTGGTCACGTCCGCGGACCTCGTCTCGCGATTCTACGCCGTCTGGAGCGACGCCCAGCGCGCATCACACGAGCGCGCGGCCCGCATCGTCGCGAAGCTGGGACAGGAGGCGATCAGACTCGCCGGAAGTCGCGCCGCGGACGGATCGCCCCTCACAGAGCACGCGCTTCAAACATGGATCCGGGAAAGGTTCGAGAAAGAAGGGCTGGAAACCGACCACGGACCCATAGTGGCGATCGGACCGAACGCCGCCAACCCGCACTATGAGCCGACTGCCGAGAAGTGCGCGACGATTAAACGCGGCGACATTCTGCTCGTGGATCTCTGGGCGCGCGAAAGCAATGGCGTCTTTGCGGACCAGACCTGGATGGGATCGCTGGGCGCTCCGAGCGACCGCGACGTGAAAATCTGGCTGGCGGTGAGGGACGCGCGTGACGCCGCGATCTCACTGCTTGAGAAGAGAATCGAAGGCCACCAGCTGGTGCGCGGCGGCGAAGTGGATGACGCCGCGCGCGAAGTGATCACAAAACGCGGCTACGGCGAATTCTTCTTCCACCGTACGGGACACTCGATCGACCCGCGAGACCTTCACGGCTCCGGCCCGCATATCGACAACCTCGAGACGCGCGAGGAGCGCACTCTCATTCCAGGTGTGGGCTTTTCCATCGAGCCGGGCGTCTATCTCGCCGGTGACGTAGGCATGCGCAGCGAGGTCAACGCTTTCATCGGGCGAGACGCGGTTCTCATCACTCCGCCGGACTATCAGAAGGATCTGCTGATCGTCTAAGGGGCGATGAACTCCCACACCGCCGGGTCCTCGAGGCCCAGTCGCCACAAAGCAAATGTCGACACTCCAAGTTGTCTCGACTCGCGGACGAGTGTCTCGAGCAACACTCGATCGCTGACCCAGATTTCCCAGCCTTCCGGCGAGAGCGCGTGCAGTGTTGCTGAAGCGTGATCCCTCGCCAGCGGGACGTTGCTCATCGAAGTGAGACGCCGCGCGTCCTCATAGCTGACCACCTCGGGCTCTGCGTTCCTTCGCCACCGATATCCGTAGAGCGGAAAAGCTGCGACGATCCTGGCGGCACCGACTTCTGCGACGCGGGTGCCGAGGCTGCGAGCCACCCAATCCGGGGCCGCAATGGGTCCGGGCGGAGATCCGCTCCAATGCTGGTCATACAGGATCGGCATTATGAGGTCCGCCGACTGAAGAAGCAGCGCCGCCGGATAAGCCGCGGTATCGCCCGATGGGACCGCTATTACGACGGTGGTGACGCCATGGGCGCGCACTGAATCAGCGACTGCTTTGGTGACAGTTAGGAGCTGGTCGAGATCGCGAGGCGTCATTCCCTCGAAGTCGATCACCACTCCGCGGTAGCCGCCTGAATCCACGAGCGACGCAATCGCGCCGGCAGTCATCGCCGACACCTGGGCATTGCCGCCGAGCCCGCGAATTATCTCGGGATGGAAACGGCTTCCGAGGTAGGATGTGATGAGCGCCATCTTCCCGTGCGCGGCGGCGAGCCGGCTCCCGATTGTGTCCGGGTAAGTCTGGACCGGGCGAAAGCTGGTCGTGTCGAGCGCGATCCACCCAGTAATGATTTGCGCGAGACTCGAGGCGTGCGCTTCGACCGACGCGTGGCTCCGCCGGTCCCATGGTCCGGTAAATCCCCAGTAGTCGGGCTTCCCTTGCGGCGTTGATGGCAGCTGCGCGCACGCGCCGAGAAGCGCCAGCACTAGTGGGCGGCAGAACGAGCGATAATTCACGCCGGCCCCATCCTTGTGTTGGAGCGGCACGCGCGGCAAAATCCGGCCCCATGGAACATCTCTCAACCTACCTCGCCCTTATCGCGCTCGCACCAGCCATGCTCGAAGCGCAAGCCTCTCCGTCCCCCTCAGCCGACCTGGTTCTCACGAACGGCCGGATATACACCGTCGACGACACCCGGCCGATGGTTTCAGCGCTCGCCGTACGCGGCGGCCGCGTTCTCTTCGTTGGCTCGGACGTAGAGGCCAGAGCTCTCGTGAGCCCGTCAACGCAGGTGATCGACCTGCACGGTGCTACTGTCGTTCCAGGATTCGTAGACGCGCACGCGCATTTGCTCGGACTGGGCAACATGCTGCGCCGGGTAAATCTGGCGGGCTCGAGTTCATACGATGAGGTGATTGCTCGGGTCAAAACCTTCTCGAAGAATGTAAAGCCGGGTGAATGGATCCTCGGCCGAGGCTGGGACCAGAACCGTTGGACTCCCAAAGAATTCCCTGCGCACGACGCGTTGTCGCGTGCATTTCCGAACAACCCGGTCGTTCTGAAGCGAGTGGACGGACACGCCTTGCTCGCGAATGCCAGAGCGCTGGAGCTGGCCCGTGTGACCGCCGCGACTGCGGATCCTCCGGGCGGGCGGATAATCCGGACTGCTTCCGGAGCGCCGGCCGGTGTGTTCGTCGACAACGCACAATCGCTGGTGGAGCGCGCGGTGCCCTCACCGACTCGCGAAGACACGAGAAAGGCGATTCTCGCCGCGATCGCCGAGGCCAATCGCTGGGGACTCACCGGTGTTCACGACCCGGGAGAAGACGCGGAGACGATCGGCATCTACGAGGAGCTCGCCAGGGCCGGCAACTACAATCTCCGGAACTACGTGATGCTGAGCGATCCCGGCGACCCGGGATCCGATACAACGCTGCGCAATCCGTACATCCAGCGCGGGCCACAGAGCGCGCTATACGATGGGCACCTCTGGATCCGGGCTCTCAAGCTCTACGCCGATGGCGCCCTCGGCTCTCGCGGCGCGGCGATGCTCGCGCCCTACGCCGACGAGCGATCCAATTCCGGCTTGCTGGTTTCGAGGCCGGAGCACATTCGCGCCTGGGCGGACACGGCGCTGCGGCGTGGTTTCCAGGTGAACGTTCACGCGATCGGCGATCGGGGCAATCGGATCGTGCTCGACGCCTTCGACTCGGCTCTCAAGAAGTTTCCGAAGGCCGATCACCGCTTTCGGATCGAGCACGCCCAGGTGGTGAGCCCGGAAGACATCCCGCGATTCGCGAAGCTCGGCGTGATCCCTTCGATGCAGGCGACGCATCAGACGAGCGACATGCGCTGGGCCGAAGCTCGCGTTGGGCCGCAGAGGATTCGCGGCGCCTACGCGTGGCGTTCCCTCCTCAACACCGGCGTCATAATCCCGAACGGGACTGATTTTCCAGTCGAGGAGGTGAATCCTCTTCTCACCTTCCACGCTGCCGTCACCCGGCAGGACCCGACCAACTGGCCGGCGGGTGGCTGGTATCCTGAACAAAAGATGACACGGGAGGAAGCTCTTCAGTCAATGACGATCTGGCCGGCCTACGCCGGATTCCAGGAATCGATGCTTGGGTCCCTCACGCCGGGCAAATACGCCGACTTTGTCGTTCTGACGCGCGACATAATGCACGTGCCAGACACCGAAATCCTTGATGCCCGAGTAAGTTCCACATGGATCGGAGGAAAGCGCGTGTACGAAGCGAAGTAGCGCGGCACATCGCTTGCCCTTTCATCACGCGAACTTTCACTCGACATCAATGCTCCGCCGGCTTTTCGGCCTTTCGATAATCTCACTCGTCGCACTTGCCTGCTCGCGCGACGACACCGCGTCAGCCCATCCGCGTCGGGGGTCGGGATCTCCCGACGACGTGCCGCCGAGGCCGTCGGTAATAGCGCCCGCGACCGAGGCCTATAAGGTCGTTCCTGTCACAGCCGGCGGCGTAATCGCCGGAACGGTGGATCTGGAAGGCGCTGCGCCGGTCGCTGACGTGATTCGTCCGTCGGTCGACGAGAAGGCATGCGGCATGACCCTGCTCGCAAAAAGCGTCACTCTATCGGGGACACACATCGGCGGCGCAATCGTCTGGCTCACTGACATCCGAAGCGGCAAAGACTTTCCGCTTGAGCAGCGCTACGAGCTGACCAACGACGGTTGCACGCTCGATCCCTTCGTGCAGGTGATCGCGACCAACGGCACCATCAACGTGGCCAACGACGACAAGACGCTGCACACCAACCGATTCATCAATGTCGGCACCGGCCAGCTCGCCGCCATAGCGCCTTTCAACGACGATGGAGAGGTGGTTCCTGTCGACCGCTTCAAGGAGCCGGGCGAGATCGAGGTCGTGTGCGAGCAACATCCCTGGACTCGCGCCTGGATCGCGGTGCTCGATCATCCGTACTTCGCGCAGACGGCGGCCAACGGAACCTTTAGTATCCCAGCTGTTCCGCCGGGCAAATACCATATTCGCGCCTGGCACCCAAGCCTGGGTTACTCGGATGACAGCGTGACCGTCGCAGCAGGGCAGCAGGCGAGCGTCGCTTTCAGAATCAGAAATGGTGTGAGCTCGGGACGGAAGCCGGACAGTGCTGGCCCAGCCGTGATCCAGCCCGCGGCATCGAGCACGCCGACCGCATCGAGCACTCCTGCTTCATCGGCGCCGACGACGGGACCGCCGCCGCCTCAGCGCTAGCCGACCAGCATGTCTCCCGGCCTGAACTGGCCGCGGTAGAGTCGGGAGTAGACTCCCTCGGAGGCGAGGAGCTCCTGGTGGTTTCCTTCCTCTACGATCACGCCGCGATCGATGACCACCAGTCTGTCCGCGCGCAGCACGGTGCTGAGCCGGTGCGCGATGATGAGCGTCGAGCGCTCGCGCAATAAATCCTCCATCGCCTGCTCGACAAATCTCTCACTCTCGCTGTCGAGACTCGATGTCGCTTCGTCGAGAATCACGAGCGCCGGATCCTTGAGAAAAACTCTCGCGATGGCGATCCGCTGGCGCTGACCGCCCGACAGCTTGATGCCGCGCTCGCCGACTCTGGTGTCGAATCCATCCGGCAGCCGCTCGATGAACTCGACCGCGTGGGCGGCCTTGGCCGCCGCCCGAACGGCTTCTTCGCTCGGTCTCGATCCATCCGCGCCGATTCCCGCGTAAGCGATGTTCTCCCGGATCGTTCCACTGAAGAGGGTCGGCTCCTGGGGCACGATTCCGATCGCACCACGGAGCTCGGCCAGCGAGAGATCGCGAATGTCCGTCTCATCGAAGGTTATCCGGCCCGCTGTCACGTCCCAGAACCTCGGCAGCAGCGATGCGATCGTGGTCTTTCCCGCGCCGCTCGGACCAACGAGCGCCACGACTTCGCCGGCTCCGATTCTGAGCGATACGTCGAGCAGCACGTCGGGCAGCGACGGCGCGTACCGGAAGGTGACCTTGTCCATCGCGATCTCACCGCGCAGCGGGCGGGCGAGCGTGACGGGTCGCGGCGGATCGTGCACCGTGGGCTCTGCCGAGAGCAAGTCGAACACGCGGCGCGCGGCACCAACCGCTTCCTGGTAGGCGCCGAACAGCGACGCGAGCGAGCCGACCGCCCCGGCTACATAGAGCGCGTACAGGAGAAAGGAGACTAGCGCGCCCGCTGTGAGACTCCCGTTGAGGACCTGACGTCCGCCCTGCCATAGAACGGCGACGACTCCGCCAAATCCACAGAAGGTGATGATTCCGAAGAACGTCCCGCGAATGCGAGCACGACGCAGCGCGGCGTCAATCACTTCTCCGAGGTGAGATCCGTACCGGCGCACTTCCTCGGCTTCGGCCGTGTAGCTCTGCACCGTCCGGATCTGCGAGAATGCTTCGTCGGCCGTGCCGTTGGCCTCGGCGATCTTGTCCTGCACGCCGGTGCTGGCGCGCCGCAACGCGCGCCCGAATATCACAGCCGCGCCGACTACCAATGGGACGACCGCCAACGTCGTCGCGGTGAGGCTGCTGTCGGTGAGAATCAGCAGTATGATTCCGCCGATCAGGAACAGCGTCTGCCGCGCGAACTCTGAGAGGTTGTAGCTCAGAACCGTCTGCAGCACGGTCGTGTCAGTCGAGAGGCGGCTCGTGAGCTCCCCGGTTCTTCTCTCTGTAAAAAATCCGGGAGACAGGCCGACGAGATGCGCGAACAAATCCTCTCTGAGCTTCGCGATCACGAGCTCCGACGTCGAGGTCAGGAAATAGACCTGGATGAAGTTGAGCACCGCCTGAATCGCGAAGAGGACTACCAGCCCGACCGCAATGCGGTTGAGAAGGCTCTCGTTGGCGGAGATGAAAGCCGCATCGAGCAGGTGACGCACGATCTGCGGGAATGCCAGAGCGATGCTCGCGCTCGCGACGAGACAGATAAACGCGATCACCAGGCGCCAGATATACGGCCGGATACGCGGCAACAGTCGTCCGAGGGGACGCGGCGAGGATACCGCCTCCTGCGCGCGCGGCGTGGGTCGTTGCGCCGAGACCGCGTACGGTGGCGGAGCCGTCACGAGCCGAGCACCTTGCGGTCGATAACCATCGCGAGGAAGAGGAGCGCGAGATACAGAAGGGAGAACTTGTAGACCCACCACGCGGGCTTCGTCCATTCGACGGTCCGGTTCACGCGAATGACTCCCCAGAGGAGAATCCCTCCGAGAACCGCTGCCGAGATCAGATAGATCAAGCCGAATGCGCCGAAGGCGAACGGCAACAGCGTGAGCGCGATGAGAATCACGTTGTACCAGAGCATCTGACGCATCGTCTCGCGATCGCCCCAGACGAGAGGCGCCATCGGAATGCCGGCGCGTCCGTAGTCGCGCTGCTTGAGAAGTGCCAGCGCCCAGAAGTGGGGAGGCGTCCAGTAAAAGATGATGAGAAATAGATAGACGGCCGTGAGATCGATCGAGCCGGTCATCGACGCCCATCCGACGAGCGGAGGGAAGGCTCCTGCCGCGCCGCCGATCACGATGTTCTGCGGGGTCGTCCGCTTGAGCCAGCGTGTGTAGACGAAGACGTAGAAGTAGAACCCACTGAGCGCGAGGAGCGCCGTCAAAACGTTGGTGAACCGCGCGAGAAGAAACGTTGCGGCGGTGGCGAGCGCTACACCGAAGGCCATTACAGATCTCGGACCCATCCGTCCGCTTGGAATCGGACGGAGGCGCGTGCGCGACATCTGCGTGTCGATATCGCTGTCGAGATACATGTTGACGGCGTTCGCGCCGCCGGCCATGAGATACCCGCCGACCAGAACGACCAGCACGAGCAGCCAGCCCGGATTGCCGGCGACGAACATCGGTGCCACGGTCGTAACCAGCAGCAGTGAGATGATGCGAGGTTTGGTCAGCATCACCAGGTCGCGGAGCAGCGACGGCTGCGCGGTTTCCTTCGCGGTAACGTCCATCACGTGCTCACACCTTCCGGCGTCGCGAATTCACCGCGCGACGGCGACTCGTAAACGATCCTCTCGATGTCGCTCGTCCCGCGCATCCCGCTCGCGAGCGCGGCAAGCGTGACGACGGCGATCCAGAGTCCGGCGCCGACCGCCTGATGCAACGAACGAAGAGCCGGTGGCAGGTGCATCTCTACCATGGCGGCTGCGACGAGGACCTGGAGGATCACTACGCTGAGCGCGGTCCACGCCGCTCTGCGGATGGCAGGTGCTTCACGTCGCTTGCGGACGCTTATTGCGACTCCGATCAGGTGACCGAGAAGCAGAAAGGCGATTATCCGGTGCGTTACCTGGATGTTGAGTGGCGCGCCGGTGGCAGATACCAGTCTGCACCATGGAAACCCCTGGCAGGCGACGGCCGCGCCGGGAGTGTTTGCGGTGAGGGCGCCAAACACCAGCGCCAGGAAGGTGAGCGCGGCTGCGACTTTGGCAGAGCGCTGCGTCCGCTCGTGTCGCGCTGGAACTGAGCCCGCTCCAAATCCGCCGGCGCGAACCACCAGAACAACGAGTACGGCGAGCAGTGCCATCGCGATCGCCAGATGCGTGACGACCACCCAGGGAGTCAGCGCGAGCTTGACGGTGACTGCGCCAAAGATGGCGGCGACCACCGTGAGCAGAATCGCGGTGAAAGCGAGCCGAAGCACTCCACCTCGTCCGCTGACTCCAGGCTCCCGTCGCTTGACCCACGCAACTGCGGCCAGTGCGACGATCGCGATCGAAAGTGCCGCGGCTCCGTAGCGATGCGAGATCTCTACGAGAAGTGTCGGCGCGTTGTGGGCGGGCGTGAACGATCCAAAACAATCCGGCCAGTGGTCTCCGCAGCCCATCCCCGACCCCGTGATCCGAACGATCGCGCCGAACACTACCTGCGCGAAACAAATCAGCAGTGTGAGATAGCCGATTCTTCTGATCGATTGCATTTACTGGCGCGAAACCTCGGGCTGCGCGGACGGCGTCGTCATCGAGTGCCGCATGGTCGAATGATCCATCATCTCCAGGTGGCTCCCGCGCGCTTCGACCCGCTGCCAGGTGGCCACCAGCAGGGCAGAGAGTGCCAGCGCTGGTATCACGGCCCACGCCAGCTCACCACCTCGGGATGCCGCCGGGACCAGATCGGATTTCCTGGCGCGTCTCATCGCGAAAGTGGATCGCAGGATTGCGATTTCCGCAACGGCGCAGGCAACGGCGCTGATCCAGAAGACTGCCTCAGCCAGCGGCTGATTCATTTGGGAGAGATGAGAATGCGAAGGGTACGCGGCAACGGTTCTCGCCGCGCCCTAAAGCTACTCGCGGGCGGAGTTGCTTTGAACTACCGTATGCGAATGGCCGATCCGATTCTCTCAGACACTGCGTCTCCATTTCGCGATGATGATTCGTCGTTCGCCCGGGCGTCGTCGCTGCCGCGCCGGCTCGGGCTGTGGAGCGCCGTCGCGGTTCTCGTCGGATCGACGATTGGCTCTGGAATCTTTCGCTCGCCTGCCGGCATCGCCGACAAGCTTCCGGGTCCGCTTCCGCTGCTCGCGATCTGGCTCACCGGCGGAGTCTTCGCGCTCTGCGGCGCGCTCACGCTCGCCGAAGTGGCCGGCGCGTACCCGCGCACTGGAGGCGTCTACGTCTTTATCCGTGAGTCGTGGGGCCGCCTGCCGGCGTTTCTCTTCGGCTGGTCGGAGCTCGTCATCATCCGCGCGGCCGCACTCGGCGCAATCTCCACGACCTTCGCCGAATATCTGGTTCGCGTCCTGGGGCACGATCCCAGGGTGGCGCCTTTCAGCCAGTACGTCCACTATGTCGCGGCCGTCGCGATTCTGGTGACGGCGACCTTCAACTACGTCGGCATGAAGTGGGGATCGCTCGTCCAGAACATCACGACGCTGGCGAAAACCGGCGCGGTGCTGCTCATCATCGTCCTCGCTCTCGTCATCGGGCTGCCGCAGTCGGGCGGCCATTTCACGCCGGTCGTTCCAGCGGGGAGTTTTACCTTCGCGCGTTTCGGACTTGCCCTCGTGTCCGTGCTTTGGGTTTACGATGGCTGGGCAGACGTCAGCTTCGTTGGCGGGGAAGTGAAGGACCCCGAGAAAAATCTCCCGCGCGTCCTTATTTACGGCACCTGCATCATCATCGCGCTCTACCTTCTCGCGAACATCGCCTACCTCGCGGTACTGCCCGTGGAGGAGATCAGGGTGTCGAAGCTCGTGGCAGCCGACGTCGCCGACAAGCTGATGGGAGCCGCCGGAGTCGCCTTCGTCTCGATCGCGGTGATGATCTCGACGTTCGGGACGCTCAACGGGTCGGTGATGACCGGATCGCGGATTCTCTTCGCAATGGCCGCGGACGGGCTTCTCTTCAAGCCGATCGCAAAGGTCGACCGGAGATTTCAGACGCCGGGAGTTGCGATTGGTCTCAGTGCCACCCTGGGAGTCCTTTTCGTCCTCATCGGGACGTTCGAGCAGCTCGCCGACACGTTCGTCACAGCGATCGTCCCCTTTTACGCGCTCGCGGTGGGATCCGTGTTCATTTTGCGCCGTCGTTCCGACTACCATCCCCCGTTCCGGGTCCCGGGCTATCCCGTTGTTCCCGCGATCTTTATCATCGCTACGATCCTCCTTCTGGGCAACGCGATCGTCGATCCGGTCAGCCGGGTTCCGACCCTCGCGGTTCTGGGTGTGATTCTGCTCGGAATTCCGATTTTTTTCCTGACAAAAACCGGCCGAACGGCAAACGGCAGTTAGGGAACGGTGAGCGACGAAGTCGTTGCCGATCGGTGACAAAATTCTCTTGCCGTACCCAAGTTCACAAAGCTACCTTAGGGCCTTCCCTCCCACCTTTTTTCGAGACATCATGCTCAAGACACGTCTGTTTTTGACTGTCGCTATGGCCCTGGCACTGGTGACTGGAGCTTCCGCTCGTCTCCAGTCCCAGGGCATTACGACCGGAGCAATAAGCGGAACCGTAACTGACGCGAATGGGACGCCGATCGAAGGCGCCCAGGTCCAGGTCAGGAATGCAAGGACCGGCGCGAGTGCAGGCGGAATTACACGCGCCAACGGACAATACAGCATTCAAGGTATCGAGCCCGACGCAGGGTACTCGGTGACCGTGCGCCGCATCGGCTACGAGCCGCTCACTCGCGACAACCGTGTTGTGAGTCTCGGCCAGACGACCCGCGAGGACTTCCAGATCAGGACGCAGAGCACCGTCCTCGAGACGGTGAGCGTTACTGCGGAAGCGACGCCGGTGATCAATCCGAGCAAGACCGGGACGGGGACGACGATGGGCGATTCGCTCCTTCGCCGTCTTCCCACGCTCAACCGCAATTTCGCCGACTTCGTGAGTCTCGTTCCCCAGGTCTCGACCTCGACGGGCGTCGGTCTCTCGGGTGGTGGCGTCAACATCCGCCAGAACGCGATCCAGATCGACGGTGCCGCTTCGGGCGATCTCTTCGGCCTCGGCACAACTGGCCAGCCTGGTGCGCAAGCCAACGCGAAATCGATTCCGCTGGACGCGGTGAAGGAGTACCAGGTGCTGCTGTCGCCATTCGATGTGCGTCAGGGCAACTTCGGCGGCCTTCTGATCAACGCTGTTACGAAGACCGGCACGAACGAATTCCACGGTACGGCTTATGGATATACCCGCAGCGAAAACCTCACTCGCACTCAGCCTTACCTGGCTGAATTCAAGCA